>CAXBDS010000289.1:0-4664 GCA_963974355.1 uncultured Opitutaceae bacterium | reverse complement strand
CGGCAGCGATGCCATGAGCGGCCCCAAAGACGACGAGTCCGACGATTGCAGCGAGGGCCCCCCGTGTTGATCTTCTCCGGACGCGGCGGGTCGCTGCATCGGCTAGCGCCATCATAACAGCTAGAGAGGCGAGCAAGATGGCCGGGGTAAAGTCTAGGAGGTATCGCGCCTCTCCTCCGAAAAAGAGACAAAGCATGCTGAAATTAGCTACCCCGGAAATTGCGGCAATCAAGATTCCGACCACCCACGGACGTACGCGCAAGCGACGAAAAAACCATGTCAGGGGCAAGAGCGCGGCGAGCCATAAAATGGGCAGGTAGCGCAACATTCCCACGGGCTGATCCGCCGTATAGAAAAACGGTGCATAGCGAAAATACTCACCAGCCCGAAATAAATACAGATCGATGTTTTTGCCGATGAACTCGGGCCCGATGAGCCGCACTTCTCGCAAGTCCTCAGTGGCCATTGAAAAGCGGATGCCGAAGTCGATCGGACTGTCGAAACGGTAATAATTGTAAGCCATGAGGGCCACCCCAACCAGCGCAGCGGGGATAATCGCGGCCCCGAGGATTTTGAACACACTCTGGCGATCACGCACCTGCCATGCCAGCCAAAGTGCGGCGCCTCCCAAGCCGACCAAGCTCACCACGTAAATGGGACGGCTGGCTACGGCCATTCCCCACGCGAATGAGCAAACGATCCACCCCACGACCCTCGTAGACTCACGTTTGGTGCGGAGAGCCGCGTCGAGAGTGACCAGCGCTACCATGATGCAAGCGAATGCTCCGTGGATGGGAACCCCGTAAAACGTGTCATTGACAATGGCTTCCAAAATGGGCTGGGAGGTCAGTAACGCTATCAAGGCCAACGCCAACCATGCTGATGATAACTGGGGAAAATGTGCTCGTTTGAGCCGAGTCAGCCAAAACGCAGCTGCTGTAAACCCAACCCCGAGCAGGATCATCGATCCTATAGACTCGGCGAGAAAACTTCCGGTGAGCAGTCGCCATGGGAGGTAGAGCAAGATAACCGGTGCCGGTCCATAATACAGGTAGAGTTTCCCCTTGTAGAAACTCATGTCGTGGGGACGTGTGGCGCCTTGAGGACCGGCATAGGGGTTTTCCAAGCTCAATAGCTTTGGATCGATTTTGAGCGGCAGATGAAGTTGCCCGAGCCGAAACGCTTCCGTCAGTAGCCCGTAATAGCTGGGCGGCTCCTTACTGGTAAAGCCGTGGAAGCGCGGAGCTAGTGAAAAGTACACGAGACCCACAAACATCAAGCTCACCAAACCGAAGATCCCCCAATCGGTGTTTCGATGAACGGGCTTGGTTTTTGGGCCGGAGGTTGAAACGTGGTTCGCGGAATTACTCATACTGGCGGGAAGGGCGCACAAACCCGTTGTTTGATGCAAGGCTGGCCTTGGGGCGAGGGTCTGAAATATTCAACTCGATATCTATGGCTAGATTCTTAACTCATTCATATGCGGGGGCATGGGTCCACAATCAGGGTATCGCGAACCTTTCAATATCCCTTTGATTGGAGAGCCGGAATCACGCTTATGGTTCCTCGCTGGACGGTTCATGTAACAGTTTACCTTGGCGGACGCTGAGAACCAACCCGGATAACTCTGGCACCGTGGTGCTCGCACCGACGGTGTTTTGACCGATCTGGACGATCCCATCCTCGTCCGGATAGGCGGGCAATTCGGCGCTCAGAACCACCTCACCGTCCCAAGTTACAATCCAAGGACCAATATCCGAGCCGCCGCAGAGCGCAGGCGATTCGAGCCGAAGCGTATGAACGGCTTGGTTCTCCTCAAGCAATGCGTCTGACTCGGGGCCACCATATCCCCAGTGATCGATTCCTATTCGCGCCTGTCCGTCTTCATCGAAAGCAAGGTATAGCAGATCTGCTGCCCCAGATTTTCCGAATTCTAAAAGAGGCTGAGAGCTTTCTCGGTCCATGCCTATCATGTCGATGCGGAGTTCCACTGGCCCTTGGCCGGTTCGAATCACCGGGAGTTGACGACTCCCATGGTCTTTTTCTAGCTGCGCCGCGCCGAGCCCCGTGGCGACCATCACGCCGCCCGCTGCCCAAAGATGCCATCTTTTGCTGCCTCCTTCAGATAGTAGCTTACGCGCCGAAAAAGCCGAAGAGGCTATGATCAGCATAGCCAGAATGGCTGCGTAGTAACTTAGTCCCAACCCAGGCGGACCTATATATCTCAGCTCAAATTCACTTGTTCCTCCTGGCACACGAATCTGGAGAAGCCCTGTGGGGCCTCGTTGAATCCGCGCGGTAGTTCCATTGACCGTCGCAACGTAACCCGGAATCCACATCACGGGAGTGGCGAGCATGCCTCCGTTTTCCAAATTGAGTGTGGCTCGCAGCGGAGTCAGTCCGTGGATCCGGATGGGGAGAAGGGCAGCCTCGGCGGAATTGACGGTGAAACGCACTCCGGGAACGGTCGACGAAACTCGGTAATCAACCGGAGTGTCTTTAATCGAAAGGAACGGAATGGTTCGAATTGTGCCAGGAAGGCTACCAAAGGCAGTGGGTCCGCCTGAAACCGGGAGGCCGAAGTTGCGCCGAATGCCCGGCCCCTCTATCGCGACTTCGCCAGGGGAATCATTGGGAAATTGGAAGCTAAGCAAATATGCACGGCCAGGATTCGCCGTAAATTTGCTGAGACCGTCCGCGGGTTGTGACAGGGTTTCGTTCGATTGGTTAGCGAGCCACTCGGTGTTAGGGGCTGAGATTGACCGCGCTTTGGCTCCTATGAGCCGAAAGGCAAAGGCGGGCTCCATGTAGCCGTGAGAAACATATTGGGGAGTGGTTCCGAACAGCGCATAGGATGAGCGACC
Source organism: uncultured Opitutaceae bacterium (assembly GCA_963974355.1). Taxonomy (GTDB): domain Bacteria; phylum Verrucomicrobiota; class Verrucomicrobiia; order Opitutales; family Opitutaceae; genus Actomonas. The sequence continues at coordinate 1,800 of CAXBDS010000289.1, read as the reverse complement.
CAACTTGATGTTTTCGGGCGCCATCGCTAGTTTTGTGGCTTCTGCAGTGCTTTGAGTGGCCGTTGTTCGACGTAAAAGCACGCGAGCCTCCCAAGCAGACCATAGCACGCATACGGCCAAACTGAGAAAAACGATCTTTCGTCTACGAGGGGCTTGGATTGAACCAGCCACAAGCCTCACTCCGACCACAACGACCGCCGCCGCGATGATCGGGTAAAAACGTTGTTGGGGCCAAACGTTAGTCGCATCGAGCAAAGCGGGCGGCAGGTGTCGCCAAATAGTGCCCGTTACCGCAGGCCAAGGTAGTAATAGTAAACCCAAGGCCAGCGTCGCTCCCATGAGCACCTTCGGCCCCCTGCCTAAACGGGGCCAACTAAATAGCGCGGATATCCAGATCAGCCAAAGTGCCCATCCAGGTTGAAGTGGGGGCGTATCTCCGAGAGGGACGGTAGAGAAAGAACGCAACGCATCGAGGTTTTGAGAGGTAAGGTTGGCTAAGATCGCAGCAGAGGGATTGGTTAGACTGTAGCTGAGCTCCAGCGAACGAACCGATAGGATGGGGTAAGCGGCGACCGAAAGTCCTGCCAGTCCAACGGTCAACACGGCAGGCCAGACCTTTCGAAGGCGGTCAGGATAAAGCATCGCCCCACCAATGAAAATCAGCGTTCCTAGCGCGCTCATCCACGCGGCGATGGGCGGGTGGATCCACCACAGCAGGGCGGTTCCCCCGATCGCAGCCACCGGCGCATGGGAGGGGGCATCGCGATCAATGAACCGAGCCCAACCATGCCAGATCAATGGTAACCACGGGATCGCCAGATAGGTCGTGAGCATATCGCGGGTGGCGATGACCAGCCAAGTAGCTGGAGCCAACACATAGATGAGGGCCCAAAAAGCTGCGCACCATCTGTCGTCTTCACGGTAGTGAATCGCCAAGCGGTAGACGACCAGCGCGCCGGCCAGTGCGCTCAATAGGATCTCTAGGTTCACGGTGCCGGCAAACCCGGCGAGTCCCCCGGTCAGAGCGTAGAGGAGCCCGCCGAAGTGCACGTGATAGGGTGCCGTGCGGAGGGTGTGCACGTTCCCGTTAAATGCGAATTCACTTTGTCCCGTCCAAACGGGAAACTCACCTCGTTGAACTTGAGTTACGAAATCTGCGAGTTGGATCGCATAATGCTCGATATCGCCCGCTCCGACTTGGCCGCGCCCCATATAGGCGTGAAAGAATATCAGTATTATCGCCGCCAAGACCAGCATTGGTGCCCACCTTGCCGCACCTCGAAACCATTGGCGTGGGGAGGCGATCATCTAGAAACGGACCAACTGGACCCCGAACGATTCTGCAGCACGGTCGTGGCTTGGGGAACGCAGTATCTGGGCGAAAGAGTGGTCGGCCTGTTCATGATTGACGTAAGTTTACCTATCTTCGCGAACAGTCTCAATTGGGAGGAAAATGTGTTCTTTACGTGATCGGAGCGGTAGCGAGTGGACGGGGCCATGTTCGTTCGACAGGGCAGCAGCTTATTTAGGAGAATTGATGTATTCGGCGTCGGCAATATCTGCCACAAGTATCTCTTGGCAGCTCGAGGCTCCTACAGGGTTTTCTTTCATAAATACATGTTCATTAGTGGCCGGATACAATTCTAAGTCGCCTTCGAGCAACGTGACTCCATCGACTTTGAGACGGTATCCCCGCCGCCGACCCGCGTTCGAAGGGTTTGTTCCTACCTCGATTTGGATACTCTGTGATCGGGCCTGAGATCGTGGGACACGATCGTCTCTTATTTAGTGGGTTATGGG
>CAXBDS010000288.1:0-4681 GCA_963974355.1 uncultured Opitutaceae bacterium | reverse complement strand
GGGGAGCCGTCGAGCTGGAGAGGTTGCCTACGGCGGCAATGGTGTCGCCCGTGATGGCCACATCGGCGATGCGTCGTTCCGTGCCGGTGCCATCGATCACGGTGCCGCCGCGCAAGATGAGGTCGAACTCGCGTGCGAACGCGGGAGTGACCAACGTGACGAGGCTGAGAAGCAAACCAGAAGGGTAGTTCATGATGGGAGCTGGGGTGGGGCGGAGCAGAAAGTGTGCTCTATCGCGGTGACAAAATCGATTACGCAGGATCGTTCGGGGGCGGGGGCGAGGCAGGCCGAGCGTTTTTCGTCGCCGAGGCGGGGGCGATTTGAACTCATGGCGGCCATGGAATCTGCTTTCATGACTTATGCCGATTGAGCGCCCATCGATTCGTCCGCCGACTTTGCGCGAGGCGGTGGTGCCGGTGCTGTGCTTGGTGGCATTTCTCTCGTTGGCGGTGCTGAACCTCAACGACCTGCCGGAAATCGTGGGCGTGTCGGCGGTGCTCCGAGGTTTGGCGCGCATCCCTGGCATCAGCTCATTGCTCACGACGAGCGTGGCGGTGCAGATTCCGTTGGTTGCGGCCACCGTGGTCGCGGCGATCTGCGCGCGGCGGCTGGGCCATCGATGGAACGCGTTGCAGCGGGCGATGGTGGATGGCATCGGTCTGGCCCTGGGGGCGATCCTGATTTTGATGGTCGTGGGCATGTTGATCGGCACATGGATCGCGGCGGGCATCGTGCCGCTAATGATCGTGGCGGGTTTGAAACTGTTGGCGCCGGGAGTGTTCCTGCCGGCGACCTGTGTGATTTGCGCGGTGGTGTCTCTTGTGACGGGGAGTTCGTGGACGACGGCGGGAACGGTGGGCATCGCGTTGATCGGTGTGGGCGGTGGGCTCGGGTTTCCGCTGCCGATGGTGGCGGGCGCGATCATCTCGGGGGCCTACTTTGGGGATAAGATGTCGCCGCTTTCGGATACGACGAATCTCGCGCCGGGCGTCGCGGGGGCCGAACTGTTTGAGCACGTTAAACATATGGCGTTCTCGTCATTGCCGAGCCTCGTGGTCGCGCTGATGGGCTACGTCCTACTCGGGTGGACTCACGGGGTGGGAGAGGCCGACGTCACGGCGGTCGAAACGATTTTGGGCGGGTTGGAGTCTGGGTTTACCTTGAGCCCGTGGCTGTGGCTGGGACCTCTGCTGGTCTTGGGGCTGGTGATCGCGAAAGTGCCGGCGTTGCCTGCGTTGCTGGTGGGCGTAGTGGTCGGCGTGGTGGGCGCGGTCTCGGTGCAAGGCGCCTCACTGGGCGCGGTGCTGGGGGTGGCCTACGATGGTTTTTCGAGCGCGACGGGCATCCCGGCGGTCGACGAACTGCTCAGCCGGGGAGGTTTGAGCAGTATGTATGGCACGATCGGATTGATCATTTGCGCGATGAGTCTGGGGGGCGTGATGGAACACGCGGGGTTCTTGGAGCGCTTGGCTAATGCGATTCTGGGCCTCGCGCGGAGCCGTGGCGGATTGGTGACATCGACGTTGGCGACCTGCGTGGGAATGAACGTCGTGGCGGCGGACCAATATCTGGCGATTGTGGTGCCGGGTCGCATGTATCGGGCGGCTTACGCCCGGGCGGGACTGCACCCGAAGAATCTGTCCCGGGCGTTGGAGGACGGGGGCACGATCACCTCGGCACTCGTGCCGTGGAACACCTGCGGCGCCTACATGTTTGCCACCCTGGGGGTGTTTCCCTTTGCCTACCTGCCATATGCTTTCTTCAACTTGGCGAGTCCACTGATGTCCATGCTGCTCGGATACACGGGATGGACGATGCAACCGATTGCAGCGGTCGGTCAGGCGGGCGTTGACGGCCCGGGAGCAGAGGACCGGGGCACGAAGGCCCACCCATCGCCATGACCCTCATTGATCGTTATATTCTACGGGAGTGGTTGGGGATGCTGCTGTTGGTCTTGGCGGCCACGATGGGTCTGTTGCTGATGCAGGCGATGTATGACGATTTCGGCGACTTGCTGGACGTGGGGGCCGGGGCGGTGGACATCGCATTTTATTTCGCGGTGAAGTTGCCGAGCTACCTCTCGGTGGTGATGCCGATCGCGATTCTGCTGTCGTTGCTATACACGATGGGGGCGTTGCACCGGAATTTGGAGATTACGGCGTTGAGCGCGGCGGGAGTTAGCCTCGGGCGGATGACGCGAGGAATCTGGTGGGTGGGCATCGGGCTCTGCGGGGTGTCGTGGATGTTGAGCTCAACGGTTATTCCGTGGTCGGTGGAGGAGGCGCGCTCGGTATGGCAAGGTCTGCAGTTCCGCGACGAGGCCCGGACGGAGTCGGCTGACCGGGTGGGCGTCGTGCCCAATGTGACCTTCGAAAATCGCGCGGAGTCGCGGGTGTGGTTCATGAACCGTTACAGCCGTTACACGGATCGAGGCTACGGGGTGACGGTGACGGAACTCGATGACCAGCGCCGGGAAACCACCCGGATGATGGCGCGTGAAGCTTACTACGACGGCGGGCAGTCCGCATGGGTGTTTCGTGAAGGGCGGGAAACCTGGCTCGATGTGGAAACGGGTGAGGTGATGCGCACCAAGCCGTTCACGGAGCGCGTGGTTTCGTATTACCAAGAAGATCCCTCGCTCATGCTGGTGGTCGACGTGGATCCGATGGATCTTTCGTTTTTCGAACTGCGTCGCTTGATCGCGTTTTATACGGCGGAGAATAGTCCGAAGCTCACGGCCTACGTGGTGCGCTATTACGGCATGCTCGCCGATACGCTGGGTCCCTTGATCATCATCGCGATTGCGATCCCGTTTGCCGTGTCGGGTGTGCGGGTGAATCCCGCCGTGGGTATCTCGAAATCGATCGGCCTGTTCGCGCTTTATTTCGTCTTGGTGAAACTCAGCATCACGCTCGGTGCGAAGGGACTGATCACGCCTTGGATCGCGGCGTTGGGGCCGAACACGGTGATGCTGGGATTAGGCGTGTTCTTTATGTTCCGCCGGCGTTGATTTTACGGGCCAAAACCGGGCCTGACGAGGCCGGGAGGGACCGCGGAGCGTCGTAACCGAAACCGTGCTTACTGCAGCATCCACTCCTCAACGCGGTCCCACACCCCGTTGGACGGCCACAGGAGCACGACCCAGACGAAAATGCAGTTCACGTAGGCCATGAAAACCGCCGCGCTCGCCATGTCTTTGACGCGTTTGGCGAGCGGATGGATTTCGGGCCTGAGGTAGTCGATGGTCCACTCAATGGCGGAATTGATGAGTTCCACCACGATGATCAAAAAGAGGGACGAGATCATCACTGCCGTGGAGACGGCGTTGACCGGCAAAATGATCGCCAGCGGCACTAGCAGAACGACGAAAATGATGTCTTCGCGGAACGATGGCTCGTGTTTTAGGGCCGCGAAAAAGCCGTCGATCGCGAATTTTACCGACGCGAAAAAATTGCGCACGCTGCGCCGTTTCAGCTCACCGGAGTCTGAGTTAGCCGAGGTCACCCGGAAAAGGCTTACGGAAAGGAAAGCGGAGACGGAAGCCGCAATTTCGCGGGGTTTGAGTTGGGCGCGGTGAGGCGCCCGGAAAGGCTTGAGGGCGGCACCGGACTCACTTTTGAGGCGCCCCGGTCCCCTTGGCACGAGGTCGTGGCGCTGCGCTCCGTGCGGTGAATGACAGGTCGGTGAAATCGTTGGCCACGTCTTGGTAGGGCTTGTCCTGCAGGTAGATCTGCATGATTCGGGCGTGCTCCGCGTCGGAGGTCGGAAAAATGCGGGCCGGTTCACCCTTCAAGAGGAGGGCGGTGTAGGCGCGGTGACGATCAACAAGGCGGCGAATGACAAGCATGCGAACGGGGCGAGGTTGGAAACCAGTGGCGCAAAACCCGATTTATGCCACCCGGGCGATCCGTTTTCAGGGGATTTAGCTCCAGTGGTAGTTGAAGCTGATGCTGATTCGTTCGTCGTCGATCCGATTGGCGGCGACTTCGTGACGGAGCCAGCTTTCGAAGAGGATCACGTGGCCGGCTTGGGCGGGCAGGGTAACATGCGACCGGTTTTCGGGCGCGGCGTCGGGGCGTTTCGGCGGGGCCGCCATGAAGCGATCCAGGCGTGGATCTTCGAATTTCAAGCCGGGACATCCGTCCGGGGTGCGCACGTAGTAAGTGCCGCTGATGAAGGCGAGGGGATGCAGATGCAGCGAATGCGCGGCGGTCGGTGGCATGATGTTGACCCAGCAATCGCTCATGGCGATCGAGCGGCCTCTTAGGTCCATTTCTAGTGATTTCGCGAAGGCTTTGACGTGGCGGGTCAGCTTGCGCTCAAGCGTTTCGAAGGTGCTCGAAAAGCGATGTAGTTCGTTCATCGAGGCGTAGCTGGTGTAACCCCCGGGGTAATTTTTTTCGGACCACGCGCGCCCCTCGTCGTCGAACTCCCGCAGGCGATCACATTCATCGGCCAATTCGTCGTTGAACCGGGCGAGCGACGTTTTCTGCAACGGCTCCGCGTAGATGGGCGTGGGGAAGAAACTTTGGATCGGCATGGCGGGGACGGCGTAGGGCGTTGCGACAGATTTGGCGACGTCTTTTCGGTGCTGTCCGCAATGAGAATGACCACGCGTTGATTGCGGTGGGCCGGGCGGGCCGACGGTGCACGCTAGGGCGCCGGACGCGTCGGCGGTCGG
>CAXBDS010000287.1:0-4723 GCA_963974355.1 uncultured Opitutaceae bacterium | reverse complement strand
TTCGTTCGCCCGCTGGGGCGGCGTGACGCGCAACAACCTCGCGCTCGTCAATGCCGATGGCACGGTCGATCCCGACTTCGCCCCCGTGATCGATGGCCAGGTGAAAACCATCGTGCGTCAGTCCGACGGTCGCATCGTGATCGGCGGTTCCTTCCTGACGATCAACGACGTCGAGCAGCCTTACCTCGCGCGGCTCGAAGCGGACGGTGCGCTCGACACCAGTTTCCGGCCCACGCCGAATTCCTACGTGGCCGCGATCGTGCTCGGCTCGGCGGGCAATTTCACGGTGGGCGGCGCCTTCACCGCCTTCGACGAAGAGCCCGACAACGATGATAACGACCTCACCGTGCGCTACTATCTGGCGCGGATCGATGGCTCGGGCAAACTACTCGATTACAACCCGACGGCGGGCAGCACCGTCTCGGCCCTGGTGCTGGAAGACGACGGCCACCTCCTCGTGGGCGGCAGCTTCACCACCATCGCCGGCGACTACCGCAACTACTTCGCCCGCCTGCAGGCGGACGGCACGCTCGACGACAACGTTGGGCCCGATCCCAACGGGCCCGTTTACGCGATCGCCCGCCAGAGTGATGGTGGCGTTTTGGTCGGCGGTTCGTTCACCGCCGTCGCCCTCGACGACGGCGAAGGGGATGACGATGACGGCGACGACCTCACGGACGATGACGCGCAACGCGGCAGCCTCTTCCGGCTGAAGGCGGACGGCACGCTCGACCAGACGTTCACCGCCGGGGTCGACGTTTCAATCTACCAAATCGTGGTGCAGTCCGACGGGGCCATCGTGCTCGCCGGCGCTTTCAATTCCTATTGGCCGAACGGCGAGGACGATGACAGCGCCGAGGTTGCGCAGACGAATCTCTTGCGGCTGCACCGCGACGGCTCGCGGGATGACACCTTCCCTTGGGAAACGAATAGCTCCGTCCTCCGGCTTGAGCGCCAAGCAGAGGATGCCATCCTCGTTGGCGGGCAATTTACCAACGTGCGTGAGATCGACGGCAGTCTCACCGAAGTCGGCGATCCCTTGGTGCGCCTCACCGCAGCCGGTGCACTCGACCCCTCGTTCCGCATTCAGGCGACGCCCGGCCGCGGCGAATACATTGGCGCCATCGGCCTGCAGTCGGACGGCAAGCTGATCGTTGGCGGCCAGTTCGCGGGTTGGGCGGGCAGCGACCTGTCGAATCTCCTGCGGCTCAACGCCGACGGCACGCTCGACTCCACCTACCGCGCCGGAGCCGACGGCGAGGTGCGTGCGATTCAAGTGCGCACCCAGGACATCGCGACCAACGCGCCTCGCGGTCCCATCGCCTGGCTGACGAGTGCGGGCCAGCACCGTTCGGACATCAGCGGGCGGGCCCTCAGTCAGCTCTCCGGTCGGGTGGCCGTGACGCTGGAAGAGGCCGATGGCAGCGTGTTGGTCGGCGGCGCGTTTTACAACGCCTTCGGCACGAGCGGATCGAACCTCGCGCGTCTCCTGCCCGATGGCACCTGGGACACCGCCTTCCGGCCCGAGCCCAACGCGGCGGTGACCGACCTCGCGATCGACGCCGATGGCAATATCATCGTGACCGGCGCGTTTACGATCATGGGCACGACGGACCGCCAATACATCGCCCGCATTTCACCCGCGGGTGAGGTCGATACCGGCTTCGTCCCGGTCACCGCGGGCAGCATTAAATCCGTGCTCGTGCTTGATGACGGCGACCTGCTGATCGGTGGCAGTTTCCTCACCTTCAACGTCGACGACGGCGAAGGTGATGACGACGACGGCGACGACTCGACCAACGACGACACCGGGCAGCCCTACCTGGCTCGGCTCAATGCGGACGGCACGCTCGATGCGGCCTTCAAGCTCAAGCTCAACAGCGCGGTCACCGATCTGTTGCTGGAGTCCGACGGACGCATCATGGTGGCGGGCGGCTTCACCACGGTCACCTCGACCGCCGGCACCGCCTACAGCCGGAGCGGTCTGCTGCGCATCACGAAGGCCGGCGAGATCGACGAGGCCTTCGATCCGCGCATCACCGGCACGGTCAATGTGATCCTGCGCCAGGCGAATGGTAAACTCGTCTTCGGCGGTTCCTTCACCTACCTGCAGCTCGACGACGGCGAGGGAGACGACGACGACCTGGACGAAGAGACCGATGACGACGCCAACCGGCAAAACATCGGTCGTCTCAACGCCGACGATTCGCTCGACCTCGACTTCCATCCCTACCTGGGCGCCGCGGTCAACAGCCTCGCCGAAGATGCCGCGGGCAACCTCGTCGTGGGCGGCTCGTTCAGTTACATCATTCCGTCGGGCGACACCGACGACGATTACGTTACCCGCAACCATCTCGCCCGTTTCACGGCGGATGGCGCGCTCGATCTCGGGTTCAACCCGAACGCGGACGATGCGGTGTATTCGATTCTGTCTTACGACGACGGGTCGATGCTGGTCGGCGGTTCGTTCACGACGCTGCTGCCCGAAGCGCTCGTCTACGTCGGCGGCGACTTCACGACGGTCGGCGGCCTTGCGCTGCCACGGCTCGCCCGCTTCCAGTCGGATGGCAATCCCGATGGCACCTACACGCCGTCGCCCGACGGTGCGGTCAACGCCTTCGCGAGCGAAGCGAGCGGCACCCTGCTGGTCGGCGGTGAGTTTCAAACCATCGCCGGTTCGGCCCGGTCGCGCCTCGCTCGCCTCAAGATCGACGGCTCGCTCGACGCGACATTTGCGCCGAGTGTCGACGGCGCGGTGCGCGCCCTCGCGGTGCGCCCTTCGGGCAGCATTGTGATCGGCGGCGACTTCACTCACGTGGGCGGGCAAGCCCGTGGCGGGCTGGCGCGTTTGGGCGCGGCGGGTTCGCTCGACACTTCGTTTGTGCCGACGATCGGCGGCGGCACGGTGGAAGCCATCGCGGCGCAGAACGACGGCAGCGTCGTGGTCGCGGGATCGTTCACCACGGTCAATGGTCAGGCGCAGCCGTATCTGGTGCGCTTGGGCATCGACGGAGCGATTGATTCGACCTTCCAACCCGCGCCGGACGGTCCGGTGCATTCGGTGGTGTTGCGGGCCGACGGCCAGATCTGGGTCACCGGCGAGTTTGCCACCATCGGCGGCGTGGCGCGGGACCGGGTGGCGCGGCTGAGCGCGACCGGCGCGGTATTGACCGGCGGTGAGTCGGGCACGGATGCGCCGGTGTTTGCGGCCGCGCTCGATCTGCGCGGCAACCTCGTCGTGGGGGGCGCATTCACCGAGGCGAACGATCTGCCGAACTACCTGATCGCGCGTTTCTCGGGCGAAGTTGGCCGCAGTGAACTCATGACGGTCGCGGCGGATGGTTCCGCCGTGGCCTGGCAACCGAGTGGCAGCGGACCGGCCTTGCGGGGCGTCACGTTCCAGCTCTCGACGGACGGCGTCACCTGGGAGTCGATGGGCAGCGGCACGGTCGACAGCACGGGAGTTTGGCGTTGGAGCGAGGGGCGAGTGCCGGTCGAAACCACCTTCCGGGTGCGCGGCCGCGGCATCACGCCGAGCACGCGCTACGGCTCGGGCGGCAACATCGAAGTCGTCTGGCAATTCACGGGTTCCACGCCCTCGGGTTACGGTTACGCGCCGCTCCCGACCCCGACGAGCGATGAGACGGGCGCGGATGAAACGGATTCGGGCAGCGAGGCAGGGGCCGGCACCGGGGGCAGCACCGGTTCGGGGAGCGAGGGGAGCGAGGGTTCCGACGGCTCCCCGACGGGTGACACCGGCGGCGACGGGGTCACGGATACCGTGATCGACAGTCGCTTCATCAATCTCGCCGTGCGTTCCCAAGTGCCGTCCTCGGGCACGTTGGTCGAAGGGTTTGTCTTGGTCGGCTCCGAGCGCCAAGCCGTGCTCCTCCGCGCCATCGGGCCGGGGCTCACGCAATTCGGCGTGACGAATGCGATGTCGGCGCCGCAGCTCGCGGTTTACGACAGTGCCGGAGCCGAGTTGGCCCGGGTGCAAGGCTGGGGTGGCGATGCGACCTTGCGCACCACGATGGCCAGCGTGGGGGCGTTTGCCCTCGCGTCGGACAGCGAGGACGCCGCCGTCGCGCTCAGCTTGCCGAGCGGGGCCTACACCATGCGGGTGACCGACCGCACGGGCCGCGCGGGCACGGTGCTGGCCGAAGTTTACGACGCCGCGGGGGCCACGGTGCAAAGCCGTTTGGTCAATGTCTCCTCGCTCGGGATCGCGGGCTTGAACAGCGAGGCTTTCATCACGGGGTTCGTCCTGCGGGGCGAAGGGACGAAGCGGGTGCTCATCCGTGGCGTCGGTCCCGGCATCGCGTCGCTCGGTGTCGCCGAGACTTTGGCGGATCCGGCGCTGACGCTGCGCGATGCCGCGAGCGAGGCGACGGTCGTCGCCGCCAACACGGCGGTGGGCGCGTTCTCGCTCCAGTCGGGCAGCGCGGATGCGGCGATGGTGGTCGATCTGTCCGCCGGCGTTTACACCGTCACGGCGCAAGGCGCGCACGACGAGCAGGGCACCGTGCTCGTCGAGGTTTACGAGTTGCAGGAATAAAGCCGGTTGATGACGGTGCGCCGTGCCGTCACCGATCGCGCCTGCCCCTTCATCGCCCGCCGCCGCGCCTCCTCCGGGGCAGGCTGGCGCGGGCGAGGCCGGCTGGCGGGTCGCGGGGCGCGCGGTGGCCCGCCTGAGCGCGATCGCCGGGGTGATCGGGTGCAGCGG
>CAXBDS010000286.1:0-4741 GCA_963974355.1 uncultured Opitutaceae bacterium | reverse complement strand
CCCGCCATAAGCACCTCGCCGCGCCGCGGGCGATCTCCTGGAACCACCAGTCGCACCGGTAGATGCGAATTTTGATTAAGCCAGTCGACCATGCCGGCCGCGAACTGCTGATCCACATGCTGGACCAGCACAACCGCCCCGCCAAAATCGGCCGGCAGCGCCTCCAGAATCGTCCTGACCGCCTTCGGCCCCCCCGCCGACGAACCGATCACCACCAAGGGTTCCGCCATGGAGGCATGGAAAACAGCCCCCGCGCGGGACGGCCGAACGGGCACATCTTTGTCCCGCACCAGTCGCCCGATTGTGTCGATTTTGGCCAGAAGCGCCGCCGAGCTGACGGCCAAGTCCCCTCGCCCTGCCACCGGCGTATCCACCGCGTCCAACGCACCGAGTCCCATCGCTTCGAACACCCGCCAGGAGTTGGCCCCCATGCTCGCCGTGACCACCAGAATGGGACAGGGCGAATCACGCATGATCCGGCGTGTCGCCTCCACGCCGTCCACGCCCGGCATGATCAAATCCATCAACACCAAATCAGGCAGATCAGCCGCACACTTCACCGCGGCCTCCGCGCCATCCCGCGCCGTCCAAATCACCTTGTGGCGGGGATCCAATGCCACCGCGCGAGTCAGCACCGCCGTCGCCATCGCCAGATCGTTGACGATCCCGATCTTCATGTCCGGGCCTCCCCGATGAGCTCCGCCACGGCCTGAACGAGTGTATCACCTTGAAAACTACTTTTGGTCAGATAATAGTCGGCCCCGGCTTCGAGGCCACGGCGGCGATCTTCCTCCCGATCCTTGTAGGAGACGATCATGACCGGCAGTCCCTGCAACTTGGTATCCCGTTTGATCATCGTGACCAATTCGATGCCGTCCATGCGGGGCATGTCGACGTCCGTCACCACCAGGTCGAAGCGTCCCGTGCGAACCGTGTTCCATCCCTCCATCCCGTCAACCGCCACCTCCACGAGATAACCGCGAGCACTCAACAGCTTCCGCTCCAGTTCCCGCACCGTCAGCGAGTCGTCGACGACCAGAACGCGTTGGCGCCGTTCCCCTGCGGCGCCCACCGCAGACGCCTGCACCCGCTCCACGCGGCCGGCCGCGATCAATTTTTCCATGGAGAGGATCAGGTCTTCCACATCGAAAATGAGCACCGGCGAGCCGTCCTCCATCAACGCCCCCGCGGCGATATCCTTAATCTTGCCCAAGCGGCGATCCAAGGCCTGCACCACCAGTTCCCGTTCCCCGAGAAACCGGTCCACCACGAGACCAAATGCACGCGTCGACAGGTCACCCACGACAACCACGGCCTGGTCGGGCGCCACCGCCCGCCCCCCGCGCCCGGCCAGCACTTGCTCCGCCGCCACAAGGCCGATCCGGTGTCCGGAGAGTTCGAAATGCTGCCGCCCCTCCAGCAATTCGATGCGATCGGCGGGAAGCCGCAGGGTGCGGACAATGTGCGCCAGCGGAAACGCATAGGGTTCTCCGGCAATCTCCACCAAGAGCGTGCGCACCACCGAAAGTGTGAGCGGCAACAGCATCTGGAAGCGCGATCCGTCTCCCGGCCGACCGGTCGCCCGCACCGTGCCGCGCACCTGCTTCACCATGGTCTGCACCACGTCCAAGCCCACCCCGCGCCCGGAAATCTGGGTAACCGTATCGCGCAGGCTGAATCCGGGCAGAAAGAGAAACTCCAGCAACTCGGACTCGGTGAGCTTCTGCGCTGTAGTCGCATCGGTCAGCTGACGCACCACGACCCGCTCGCGCAGTTGCTCCGGATCGATTCCGCGACCGTCATCGCTGACTGAAATCTGCAACATGCCGGCGCTGTGCCTCGCCTCCAAACGAATGACGCCCTCCGCCGGTTTGCCGGCGGCCACCCGCACCGCCGGATCCTCGATGCCGTGGTCCACCGCGTTCCGCACCAAGTGCCCCAGCGGGGCCTCCAGTTTTTCGAGGATGTCGCGGTCAACTTGCGTATCCTCTCCCACGATTTCCAAACGCGCCTGTTTCCCTAGCGAACGCGCCACGTCACGCACGAGACGGGCGAGCCCGTGGCCGCCATCGGCGAAGGGACGCATCCGCACGCTCAGCGCCTCATCGTAGAGGCGGTGCGAGAGGTGGACGGAGCGGCGGTCAAACATGTCGAGTTCGCTCAGGCGCTCGGCGAGATGTTGCTGGCATGCCTGGACCTGCTGCTGGAGTTCCACCTGCAGCTGGCGCGTCGTATCGTTCAGCGCCGCCGCCGGCACCTGCTCCACCAGCCGACCGAGCGTGCGGTTCACGTCTCCCTGCATACGCTTCAAGCGCAGCAACGAACCCGCGTAGGTTTTGACCCAGCGCGACTCGACCAACGATTCGCCGGCCAGCGCCAACAATCGGTTCAAATTCTCCGCCGTCACCCGCAGCACGCGATCGGCCGCTTCGTCTTTCACCTCGGATCCCGGCGCGACCTCCTTGGCCTCATCCGGCGACCTGCGCTCCCCTTGAGCCGGCGTGGCCGCTGCGGCCGGTGCAACCACGCTGACCGGAGCAACAAACTTTGGCACCACGGGCCCGGTCGGCGAGGCCATGGCTGCGCGCAAATCAGCCAGAAGCGCCGGGACCTCTGCGTCGACCGCGTCTCTCTTCCCTTCCTCCGCTCCCCCCATCCGCACCAGTAAATCGACCCCGCGCAACAAGACGTCGATGTGCGCCTGCGCGAGGATGAGCCGGCCCTTTTGGGCTTCGACAAAACAATCCTCCATCACGTGAGCCACCTCGGTGGCCGTCGGCAAGTCCACGATGCGGGCGGCCCCCTTGAGCGAATGCGCCGCGCGCATGCACACTTCCAATTCGTTCGCCGCCGTGGGGTCGCGTTCCAACGCGAGCAATCCCGCCGTCAACGCCTGCGCCTGCCCTTCCGTTTCGATCCGGAAAAGCTCCAACAGCGACATGTCCTCGTAGCCGTCACTCATGCGAGACTCCGGTTGAGGGTGGCAAAAATCCGCGCTTCGTCGAGGCAACCCACCGACCGTTTGCGCCAAGGAAACATCGCGGTCGTGTGCGCCGCCGCCCCACGCGCGACCGTCGCCGGCACGGCTTGCAGATCTTCCGGTCCGTAGCGCTCAAGTCCGTAGATCTCGTCGGCCCGAAACGCCAACTGATCGCGCTGGTGACGCAGCACCACCAGCCGCGGACACACCAGGGTTTGCGCGCTCGATTCCGGCTCCGTCACCGCCTCGACCCCGAGCAACCGGTCCAATGCCATGCAGATGATCAACTCGCCCCGCACGTTGACCACGCCGGCAACCAGCCCGTCGTTTCGGTGTGGCAGCGTGTGCACGGGTCTTACCGGCGTGATTTCCTTGATCGTCGCGACGGGCAGCGCGTGCCATTCCGCGCCCAGGCGAAAGATTAATACACTTCGAAGTCGGGCCCGCACGGGCGGCGGCACCCGCGCAAAATGACGCGTCCACTCCGCGAGAGATTCCGCCGAGGGCGCCCGATCCAACAACCCGTGAGCCGCCTCGGCGTAGACCGGACAATTCCGGCAATGCACGTGGGTGGCCAGCTCCGGACACGACTTGTCGCCCTGCACGCCGATGCGTCTCCAGCAATCGGGCATCGCCGGTGCACCATCGGCCGCAATCAAAGAAGCGTGGGCGGGTGTCATGGTCACGATTGCTCCGCAGGCGCGCTACGGCGGGCGCGATCATTCAACACCTGGGCCGCCGCCACGTCGCCCTGCTTTTCCATGAGGTAGGCCAGGTGCAACAACGCCTCGTGATGCCTCGGTTCCAAGTAGATCGCCTTGCGATAAAACCCGATCGCCTCCGCGCTGTTGCCCGCCGCGTCCCGCACCAGCCCAAGCAGATAGTAGGCGCCGGCGGAAGGCCCGTGCGACTGCAGGTGGACCTCGCACTGCTGGGCGGCCTCCGCGAGGTGGCCTTGATCCGCCAATCGCGCGGCCTGCTCCAATGCGTTGCGGACCGGCCCCGCCACCGGCGCCGGCCCCGGCGCCACCGCACGACGGGGCACCGCCGTCGACGGCGGATAAATTCGCTTAAACGGTCGCGGGGCAACCGCCCCACGCGGCTCGCGCCGCATCACGGGACGCACGGGTTCGCGCGCCTCGGCCGACGCCGCGGAGAAACAAAACGCCAGCGGGAAGCGGACCGGCGTGAAGTCGTGGTCCCGCATCAGATTGGTCTCCGAGGGCCCCACGAACACGTGGCCGTCCGGTCGCAGTAAGCGCCGCAGCACTGCGAGGGCGCGATCCTGCGTCGGCCGGTCAAAGTAGATCAGAACGTTGCGGCAGAAGATCACGTCGAACCGTTCCCGGTCCGCGAGGAATCCGTCGTCGAACAGATTGCCGACCCCGAAGCGAACCTGCGCCGCGATCCCCGCCCGCACGCTCCAGCGCCCGTTCTGCGGCTCGAAGTGGCGCTCGCGAAACGACAGGTCCTCCCCTCGAAAAGAATTGCGGCCATACTGACCTTGGCGCGCGCGGGCCACCGCGCGTTCACTGATATCGACCGCCTCGACGACAAATCGATCCGCAGGCACGCCGGCGTCCAACAACGCCATCGCCACCGAATAGGGTTCCTCCCCCGTCGAACAGGGCAGGCTCAAAACCCGGAAGCGCCCGCCACGCTCCGCGCCGTCGGCTTTCTCCCATTGCGGCCAAGCCACCGTGGTCAGGGCACGGAAGGCCTCCGGATCGCGAAAGAACCATGTTTCCGGCACGACCACCG
>CAXBDS010000285.1:0-4745 GCA_963974355.1 uncultured Opitutaceae bacterium | reverse complement strand
AACACAGCCCTCTACCTCCATCGTTGTCGCCGCGTTGCGCCGAAAGATCCGGAAAGTAAGCCTCCCCCAACAGCAGGCGACCCGTCGTCTGCGTCCAATTGGCCATGAAAGCTCCCTGAAGCTGGCGCGCCACCGGGCCCTCCACTCGCACATGCGTGTCGCGCCAATGACCCGGCTGATGACCGTCGCCCAGCCATGTATCGGCTATACAGATACCGCCTATGTATCCCACCCGCCCGTCGACGACCATGAGTTTACGGTGCGTGCGATGATTGATGTTGGCCTTGATGTCATACCAGTGCTCGCGGCCGTATTTAATGATTTCAACTCCCGCCCCCGCCATGGTCTCCCAGTCGGCATCGTCAAATTTGAGGGAGCCCATTCCATCAATGGTGAGATGGACCCGCACGCCGCCTCGGGCGCGTTCGCTCAACGCCGCAACAAACAGATCGCTCACTTGCCCCGATTCCCAGATGTAGGTTTCCAATGTGATGCTGTGCTCCGCCCGGGCAATGTCTGCCAGCATGGCCGGAAAAATCTCGTCGCCGTTGAGCAATACGGAGGTCCGATTTCCGGGAAGAAAATCTGCCCCCACCAAGGAGCCAAAGGCTCCGGCAAACGCGTCGTCGGCCACGGCCCAAGGCGCCTCGACTCGCTCATTGATCCGCTTCGGCAAGGTGAGCCAGCAAATGAGCCCGGCACCGAGAAACAGACCGAGCAGCACCGAAAGCCAACGCCCCCGCCGGGTGGAACCATCCCACGCGACGTTGGGACTACGCCGAGGGGAAGCGGCGGCGGGCGAAGAAGATTCAGTTAACCTAGCATCCATAAGGTGAGGGGGTTGCGGGACTGACCGACACATCTCGCGACAGTTCCCCGCTCGTAGTCTCAGTTTCCGCACCACTCCTCGGAT
Source organism: uncultured Opitutaceae bacterium (assembly GCA_963974355.1). Classification (GTDB taxonomy): domain Bacteria; phylum Verrucomicrobiota; class Verrucomicrobiia; order Opitutales; family Opitutaceae; genus Actomonas. The sequence goes on along the minus strand of CAXBDS010000285.1, from coordinate 3,832 downwards.
CCACGGTCCATCCCTCCCATGCCGCCGCGAACCCACGCTCTACAGCGAATCAAAGCCGGGGGGTCCCGGCGGGGCGCCGGGGGTCGGAGGCGACTGTTTGCGATCATGCTGGGGGTCGCGATGGTCGCGGCGGCGGGCCTCTGGGCATGGCGAGACGGTTGGACCGGCGAGCGACTGGTCGAAGCACTGTCGGTATTGCCGCCGAGCCTCGTCGCGGCAGCCGCCATGCTGCTTCCGTTGGCCGGATTCTCGATCGGCATCATCTACTTAGCAGTGGGCGCGGCGTTTTCCCCCGCCGTCGCCGGCGCAGTGGTCGCGGGCATCACGGTCTTCCATCTAAGTTGCATGCATCTCCTGGGACGGAGTGCGCTGAGGCCTCGTCTGATTCGCGCGCTAAAACGACACGGCCGTGAATTGCCGACCGTTCCTCCCGGGGAAGAATGGTCAGTCGCGTTGGGATTGGCCGTGGTGCCTGGTATCCCTTATTGGATACGGAACGCCTCGCTCGCGATCAGCGGGGTGCCGTGGCGCGTCTACCTGCCGGTATGCCTACCCATTTACGTTGTCCGTTCCTACCTCGCATTATTGATCGGCGGGCTCGGGCAGGGCATCACGTGGGAAAAGGGGGCGTGGCTCGCGGGTGTGCTCCTTTTGAAGATCACCCTCTGTCTCTGGATCGTGACGCGTCTGCGCCATCGCTTGGTCCGGGTTTGAACACCGCGCGCCGGGGATCTCAATCTCAGACGACGCCCAGCCGGGGGACGCCTCCCGGGGCGCGGGTTTATTCGCGTTTCAACTCGCGCGTCATCAGCGCGCGCAACGCTTCCGCCGGAGGTTTTGCTTCGAAGAGGATGCGGTAGACCTCGGTCAAGATGGGCGCTTCCCACCCGCGTTTCTCGATCAATTCGTAAAACGACTCCGCCGTCTTGTAGCCCTCGACCACCGTGCGACGCTCGCCCATGAGGTCTGCCACGGACGCTCCGCGCCCCAGGGCTTCCCCGAACTGCCGATTGCGACTCCAGGTGCCGGTGCAGGTCGCGACCAAATCGCCGAATCCACCCAGCCCATACAGCGTGTCCGATTTCGCGCCGAGCGCCTCCCCCACCCGCACCATCTCCGCCAAGGCCCGGGTGAGCATCGCCGCCTTCGTATTGTCGCCCAAACCGAGCCCATCGCAGCATCCCGCCGCGATGGCGTAGACGTTTTTCAGGCAACCGCCAAACTCCACTCCGGCGACATCTTCGCTCGTATAGACACGCAATGTCGCACCGCTGATTTCGGTTTGCACGCGCTCCAGGACCGCCCGGTCGCAATCCGCCGCCAATACCATGGCCGCCGGCAAACCTCGCGCCACTTCCGCCGCATTGGTCGGACCGGTCAACGAGCCCACCGCCAAGGTCTCACCAAACACGTCGCGTAGCACCTCCGAGGGACGCCGGTGCGTCCCGCGCTCCAGTCCCTTGGCCAGACTGACCACGATTTTCAGCTCCGTGGCCAAACCGAGCGCCGCCCGCACGCGGGCCGCCGTTTCGCGCAAGGCCTGCGCCGGGCAAGCCAGCAAAACCACCTCCGCCTCCATCAGCACCGGCACCAATTCGTGACCGATCTGCAAGCTGGCCGGAAACGCCACGCCCGGCAGGTAGTCCTCATTTGTTTTTGCCGATGCCAACGCGAGCGCGTGCTCAAAGCGCCGCGGCACCAGCGTGACGGTATGCCCCAGCCGACAAAGATGGATGGCAAACGCAGTCCCCCAGGCTCCCGCTCCGATGACGGCAAAATTCATCGCTCGGCTCTACAAGATCCCCTCCCCGGAGCGAAGAAGAAACCACCCCGTCGCGCCATCTCCTAGTTCCCATTAATAAAACTGCTAGGTCGACCATAGTGTCACTTTATATCAGATTATATACTTTGGACGATGGCGGCCAGCCACGCCTCACACGGTATTCTCAGGTCACTGCTGTCGTCTCCTCGGCAGCCTTCAAACTGTGCCTGAAACCGCAACGCTCCCAACTTCTCGCAGCCCGCAGCTCATCATCCGCGGCGCTTCGCAAGGCCGGCGCTTCGCAACCATCTTGGGCATAGTGACTACCACACCTAAACGCTTCCGATCCGGCGGGTCGGGCCAAGCACTTTCATCCTCAACGTCTCCAGGTTATGATTTCAGGTCGCGAATGGGCGGATAAACTAAAACGCGAGATCGCCAAGGCGGTCTTAGGTCAGGAAGAGGTCATCGACCGCTTGCTGGTCGCACTTCTCGCCAACGGACACGTCCTTCTCGAAGGCATGCCCGGTTTGGCCAAAACCCTTTTGATCAAATCCTTGGGGTCTGCACTCGGCGTTCACGGCGACCGCATCCAGTTCACCCCCGACTTGCTACCGAGTGACGTGATCGGCACGATGATCTTTCAGCCGAAGTCCGGCGAATTCACCGCGCACAAGGGGCCGATTTTCGCCAATCTCGTTCTCGCCGACGAAATCAACCGCTCCCCGGCCAAGGTGCAAAGCGCCTTGCTCGAGGCCATGCAGGAGAAGCAGGTCACGATCGGTGGCAAAACCCTCCCGCTGCCGAAACCGTTTTTCGTCATGGCGACGCAAAATCCAGTGGAGCAGGAAGGCACCTACCAGCTCCCTGAAGCGCAGCTCGACCGCTTCCTGTTCAAGCTGATGGTCGATTACCCGACCGAGGACGAAGAGGCGACCATGATGGATCGCTGGGGTCAGGTCACCAAGCAGCCCGAGCTGGTCGCCGTGTCCAGCGGCGAAGAGCTGCTCGAACTGCGCACCGCCGTGGACAAGGTCTTCGTCTCCGATCAGATCAAGCGCTACATCCTGCACCTGGTGCGCGCCACCCGCGAACTGGCCAAGCCGGCCCCCGGCGTTGGCACACGTTACCTGAATTTCGGCGCGTCGCCGCGCGCCTGTCTCGCGCTCTATCAGGCCAGTCGTGCCCTCGCCTTCCTGCGGGGAGTCGAGTTCGTCACGCCGGACCTCGTGCAAGCCGTGTTCCCGGATGCGCTCCGCCATCGCATCGGCCTGACCTACGAGGCCGAAGCCGAGGAGCTCACTGCGGAAAAGATCCTCGCCGATCTCTTGAAACGCGTGCCGGTCCCGGCCGTGCCCGAAAAGGCCGCCTGAGCCCCGCGAACATCGCGCCACCCGCCATCGCTATTACCTTTCGCTGGCCGGTCTCGCTCTTCCGATGACTTCCACGCTTCCCTCTCTGCCTGCCGCGCCTTCGCCGGCCACCGGCGCCGCGCTGGCGTCTCTCCGGCGCCTGGAGTGGCGCATGCGTCATCAGGTCTCGAACTTGTTGAGTGGCGAATACCGTTCGGTCTTTCGCGGCAAGGGCATGGAGTTCGACCAGGTGGTGAAATACAACTTCGGCGATGACGTGCGCGACATCGACTGGAAGGTCACGGCTCGACTCGGCGAGCCCTACCGCAAAAAATTCGTCGAGGAACGCGAACTGACGGTGCTCGTCATCTTTGAGGATCGGCTCTCGCTGCAATTTGGCTCGGGACAGCGCACAAAGCGCGAGGCGTTGTTGGAGATGATCTGCCTCGTCATGCTGCTCGCCGCCGAGAACCGTGATCGCATCGGCGTCGTGCACGCGAAACCGGGCGGCTACACGCTGTGGAAACCGGTGCGTGGCCGCGGGCAAATCATGCATGCCGCGGCCCAGCTCCTGGCCTCGCCCCCGCCCAATCTGAACGACACGCGTCCGGTCAAAGTGCCGTGGAAATTCATCGGCCACGCCGCCCCGAAGCACAGCACGCTGGTCTGGGCGAGCGACTTTTCCCCGCAGCCGAAACCGCACGGCTGGTCCTTGGTT
>CAXBDS010000284.1:0-4957 GCA_963974355.1 uncultured Opitutaceae bacterium | reverse complement strand
CGATCGTCGCGTAGGAGAATTTTGGGGACGGCTTCAGTTTGTAAAATTGTTGCGCCAGCAGGAGCGCCGAGATCGTCATCGCCGCGGGCTCCGTGATGAAGGAACCGAGCACCGGACCGATGATCAAAATGGCCAACCACCACGCGGCCACTTTGCCGCCCCCGAGGGATGCGACCTTCTTCATGCATTGCTCCGCGAAGCGCAGCACGGGACGGGTCGACGCGATCGCCATGATCACGACCACAAACATGGGCTCGGTGAAGTTGACCCCTTGCATGAGGTAGCCTTCCACCGTGTCCCATCCCTTTGAGATCGTGAGGGTCACCATCAAAACGATCACCCAGAGGCCGAACACCGCTTCCACCTCACCGAAAAAATGCAGCACCTGTCCGAGAAAACTAACTTCGTCGGGATGACCGTCGTTATCATGGTCGGTCGCCTCCCGGCGCTTCTTCATCTTTAACTCATGCTCGTGCTCCACCACATGCGCCCAGTGACGGAACTTCGCCGTCAGGAAGGTGTGGATGATCGCCGCGACGAAGATGAGCGTGGCGATGAGGTTGAACGGCTCGGCATGGATACGGCCCTTCAGCACCTCAATCACACTGGCGGTGGTATCGTGATCGCCGTAAGCCTCCAACGGCATCGGAAAGTTCAAAGGCTCGCTGTGTCCGTGAGCGGTGCCTTCGGCCGCACCGGCCGAAGCCGCCGCCAGCCAACAGGCAAAACCAACCAAAACGGTGCGGAAAAGGCAGAGGCGTGAACGCATAGCGCACGACGCATAAGCTTAGCGCGCACCCGCGCAAGCCCATCAGGTCAAATCGTCGCCAAAATCGCCGGAAGCTCGGCCAAATCCGTAATAAAGTGTTCCGCCCCGGCCTTAACGCGCTCCCGCTGCAAGTAGCGACCGAAGCCCACAAACAGGTCAACCGCCGGCTTGGTTTCCAAATCACTCGCCCCGTCCCCGACCATTACGACGCGACTCGGTTTCAACTCGCCCCGCAATTGCGCGATGATCTCGGGTTTGCCGCCGGAACGGGTCGTGGGAAACGCCTCATCATAACCGGCATAGGCTCCTGTCGCCGGGTCGAAATGCAGATCGACTGCCTCTACACGTTCGATGCCCAGATAGTCGGCCAACGGACGGATCGGACCACGGAATCCACCGCTGACGATGAGCGGCGTCCATCCCTCTGCTTTCAGCGTGGCGATCACCGCCCGCGCCGAGGGTTCGACGGTCGCGATGTAACGTTCGCCGACCGCCACGACGTCCATCGCGGTCGGCTGGATGAGTTCAAGACGTCTGCCAAAAACCTCCTCCACCCGCAAACGCCCCTCCATGGCATCGTTCGTCATCGCCTCCGAGGCGGCAAAGACCGCCTCGCCGCGCAAGCGGGCCAATTCGTCGATGCCTTCGATCGCACTCAGCGTGCTATCGCAGTCGAATATGATGAGCTTCAAGTCGGCGGTCGCGGTGTCGGTCACCGCGCGACGGGAGCGCCCCCCTGCCCGTCGGGCAACAAAAAACCCGCCACCGGCGAGCGGTGACGGGTGAGTAAAGTCGTCGAGCCGAAAAAGGGCTTACTTGACCGGACGAGCGCGCTTGAACTTATTCGAGAACTTCTCGATGCGGCCCGCGGTGTCCACGAGTCGCTTCTCGCCGGTGTAGGCGGGATGCGAGTCCATGGTGACGTCACGCGAGATGACTTGGTATTCCACGCCGTCGATCGTCTCCTTGCGGGAAGACTTCACGGTCGAGCGGGTCAAAAACTTGGCGCCGGTGGCAACGTCGAGGAAACAGACGTTGTTGAGCTTGGGATGGATATCAGCTTTCACGGTTTTTTGGCTCCTGTTAAAATGGGATGCGACCGCGCTTAGCCCTGACGGGCTTTATAACGCGGTTCGACCTTGTTGATCACGTAGATACGGCCTTTGCGGCGCACAACTTGGCAGGCCGGATGGCGCTTCTTGGCGGACTTGATGGAAGAGACGACTTTCATGGGAAAAGAGGCAAAGCACCGTTCCTGCTCGGCTCTGTCAACGGAATTGTCGCCCGCGGAGGCCTCAATTTCCGCTGGGATCATCCGGCTCTTCCGCCCACAAAACCCATTCGTGTCCGATCTCGCCCAACAGCCCGGTCCAAAGATCAACACCTTCGCCAATCTCCATCAGGTTTTCAGGAATTTCGGTCACGGCCCATGCATCGGCGTTGAGCTCCGTTTCGAGCTGACCGGAACTCCACCCCGCGTAACCCAGAAACGCCCGCACGTGCATGCCGGGCTCGGCTAACAGCTCGGCCGCCCGGGCCGGTTCGATGCCAAAATGCAGTTGAAACCCGGCCTTTTTCTCAGCGTCGATTCGCCACGCGCAGATTAATAATTGCTCCGTCTGCACCGGCCCGCCGGTGAAAATCGGCACCTCCGCCAATGCGCCCGCAGCGAGCGCTCCGCCCAGCGCCGCCAGCGTTTTGCCCGTCGGGCGGTTTAACACGATGCCCATGGCGCCATCCGTGTCGTGCACCGACAACAGGATCACCGTTTTCGCGAAATTCGGGTCCCGGAGCGTGGGGTTAGAGAGCAGCAGCGAGCCGGCCTGCGACTGATGCCGGGGAGTTGAACGACGAGCACACACAACCAATCGCCTCAGGTTGAGACGGGACTCAGTTTGACGATCGAGACACCGGCATCCCCCAACACTTGGGACACCGTGGGATCGTTGTGATAATCCTCCCGGTAACGGATCTGGCTGATCCCGGCCGCCGCAAGGATCTTGGCGCAGTTGATACATGGATAATGTGTCACGTAGGCCACCGCATCTTCCACCGGGCTGCCCCGCCGCGCCGCGTCAGCGATGGCGTTTTGCTCGGCGTGCACCGTCGCCTGCTCGTGTCCGTCCCGCACCCGCGAAACATGCGGCGTCCCGGGAAGAAACCCGTTGTAGCCGGCCGCGATGAGCCGATTTTTGCGCTCGCCGCCGCTCACGAGAACACACCCCACATGCAGGCGCTCACAGGGCGATCGCGTCGAGATCAACACCGCCGTCGCCATGAAATAGTCATCCCAGGACGGTCGCCCGTCGAAGTTCGCCGCGGCCTCCGCGATCAAGTCCACCGGCGAGGTCGCCGCCAAATTGGGCATGGGCTCAGGGTTCATGCCTCACGGGTAGCGAAGCCCTCCGAAAAATCCACCTCGAAACCCGGCGATTCCTTCCCCTAGCCTGCCCGCCATGGCCGTTCCTCTCGACGAACTCGTCGCCTTTTGCGACTCCCGCACCCGCCGCACCGCTTACCAAGACGCTCCCGGCGCCTTCAACGGCCTGCAGGTGGCCAACCGCGGACGCGTCTCACGCATCGGTGCGGCCGTCGATGCCGGCACCGCGCCGTTTCGCTCCGCCGTCGCCGCCGGGGTTGATTTTCTCATCGTCCATCACGGCCTGTATTGGGACATGCCCCGGGCGCTCGTCGGCCCGGCCTATGATCGCGTCAGCACCCTGATTTCCGGTAACTGCGCCCTCTACTCCAGTCATCTGCCGCTCGACGGACATCCCGAGATCGGCAACAACGCCCTGCTCGCCCGCCAAGTCGGCGTCGCCCCCGACCAGCCCTTCATGCCGCACGGTGACGAGGCAATCGGCTGCGCCGGCAACTGGGACCGCCCTCGGGCCGAATTACGGGCGCTGCTCGAAGGCGCCTACGCGCGCGTCGTTCCAATCGAATACGGTTCGGCCTCCCCTCGCCGCATCGCGTTCTGCAGCGGCAGCGGCAACAGCGCCATGAAAGAGCTCACCGCCGCCGGTATTGATACTTTGGTGACGGGGGAGCTGCGCGAGGAATGGTTCACGCCCGCCCAAGAACTGGGCCTCAACATCTACCTCTGCGGACACTACGCCACCGAAGTGCACGGGGTGCGCGCCCTCGCCACCGAGCTCGCCACCGAGTTCAACTTGCCGTGGGAGTGGATCGCCACCGATAACCCGCTCTGATTCGTTTTTTCCGCGCTCCGCACCTTTTCAGGTTTCAGCTTTTCACTCACCGGTCTCTGTTCTGCTTCCCCATGAAAACCATCCTCATTCTCAACGGCCCCAATCTCGACCGCCTCGGCAAGCGGGAGCCGGAAATCTATGGTTCCGCCACGCTCGCCGATCTCGAGGCCGGGTTGCGCGCCGAGTTCGCCGCCACCGCGAAGCTGGAATTTTTGCAAAGCAATCATGAGGGCGCGCTGATCGACCGGATCTCCGCCGCCGCAACCACCGGAGTGGACGCCATCGTGATCAACGGAGCGGCGTTCACCCACACCAGCGTGGCTTTGCGCGACGCGTTGCTCGGCGCAAAATTGCCGGCCGTGGAGGTTCACATTTCCAACATCTATCGCCGCGAAGAATTTCGCCACAAATCGCTCACGGCGCCCGCGTGCCTGGCGGTGATCACGGGACTGGGCCTCGAAGGCTACTACGCCGCGATTCGATTCCTGCTCAAAGCGTGATCGTGACTGAGCCTGCCCCCCCCGAGGCCGCGTTCGTCCGCGCCCCCGACGAGGCGTGGTGTGTATGTCACGCCCGCCCTCGTTGCGAAAAGAAATTCGCCGCTCTGATGCGCGCCGAGCAGATGGTGCACTATCTCCCGCTGGTGGAGTCCGTGCGCGACTACGAAGGTCGTATCCGCCGCTACGCCAAGCCGCTGTTCCCCGGCTACGTGTTCACGCGCGTGCCGAACGACCGGAAAAACCGGATCTATCAACAGGACCTGCTCGCACGGGTGCTAACCGTGCACGACGAACCGGCCTTTCTGCGGCAACTGGGCGACGTGCAGCGCATCGTCTCCTCCGGGCTCGAAACGACGCTGCATCCCCTGCTCAAAAAAGGCGTGCTCGTGCGGATTATTTCCGGGCCATTGCGCGGACTTGAGGGCGTGATCGACAATCCGGATAATCCCCGGGGCATCGTGCTCGCCGTCGACGTG
>CAXBDS010000283.1:0-4993 GCA_963974355.1 uncultured Opitutaceae bacterium | reverse complement strand
GAATACCCCACGCCGCGCTGCGTGCGAATCAGTTCCGTATCACCCGCCAACTCACGCAGTTTCGCCCGCAACGTCTTCACATGGGCATCCACAGTTCGATCCAAACTCGCCCCCGGGTCTTCCCACACCGCCTCCATCAACGCATCCCGCGAATAAACCCGCCCGGGCCGGGACGCCAATACCGCCAGTAGTCGAAACTCATAACGCGTCAGCTCCAACTTCCGCCCCGCCCAACTCGCCGTCCAGGCCGCCGCATCGAGTTGCAGCCCGCCTTCGGTCGCAGTCATCGTCTTCGCAACACGCTCCCCGCGCCGGAGAATCGCCCGCACCCGCGCCACCACTTCTCGCGGGCTGAAGGGCTTTGTCACGTAGTCGTCGCCCCCGATCTCCAGCCCCACGACACGATCCACCTCCGCTTGCCGCGCCGTTAAAAACAGGATGGGCATCTCCAATCCTGCGGCGCGCGCCCGCCGACAAAAGTCGAAACCATGATCGTCCGGGAGCCCGATATCCAACACCACCAATGCCGGCGGCATGCTTCCGGTCAACTCCTGCCAGGCCTCTCCTCCCGTCGGGCAATGCCGCGGCTCGAAACCTTCCGTGCGCAACGCGTAAACCAGCGAGTCAGCGATCGCGGGTTCATCCTCCACGATCAAGATGCGCCGCATCGCGTCCATCGTCGCGTCTCCTTCGGCTACGCCGTCAGTCCGGCATCCTCCGGCAAACCCAACCGCACGTTCATGCATTGGATGGCCGAGCCCGAAGCGCCTTTGCCGAGATTGTCCAAACGCACGATCACCGCCGCCTGCGTCGCGTTGCCGGTCACCAAAATATCCGCGCGATTCGTGCCGTTGCAGGCCTGCACGTCGAAGAAGCCTCCATCGAGATTCCCCGCGTCATCCCCGAGCGGCAGGACGCGCACAAATGCTTCGCCGGCGTAGGCCTCGGCCAAACACGCGTGCACGCCCGCCAAGGTCGGCGCGCCCGGCAGTCCGGCCAAATCGAGCGGCACCGTCACCGCCAAACCCTGCCGAAACGCGCCCACCGTCGGCATGAACCACGGCGCACGCGCCAAACCGGCGTGCTTCATCATCTCGGGCAAATGTTTGTGCGCCAATCCCAGCGCGTAGGGGCGCGGGCTGGCCAATGTCGCCGGCCGGTCCGGCGCCTCGAAATCGGCGATCATTTTCTTGCCGCCCCCACTGTAACCCGTGAGGGAAAACGCCGTCAGCGCTCCATCGGCCGGCACCAGTCCTCCGGCGACGAGCGGCTTCACGCCCAACAAGAACGCGCCCGCATGGCAACCGAGGTTGGCGATACGATTACTCCCCCGCAGCGCCGCCCGATACTCCGCGCCCAATTCCGGCAAGCCGTAAGCCCACGCCGGATCGACCCGATGCGCCGTGCTCGCGTCGATCACCACCGTCGTCGGGTTCGTCACCAACGCCGCCGACTCCTTCGCCGCAACATCCGGCAAACACAGGAAAACCACCTCCGCCGCGTTCAGGCAGGCCGCCCGTGCCGTCGCGTCTTTGCGCAACTCAGGGTCGATCACCATCAACTCCACGTCGGAACGCCCGGCCAGCCGCTCGTGAATCTGCAGCCCCGTTGTTCCTTCTGACCCGTCGACGAATACTTTAATGCTCATGGCAGGTGACCACGCTCGCCCGCCCCGACACCGGCCGCAAGCGCACTCTCGGAATCACTCACCGCTAGGGTTGGCGACTCTCCGGCGTATCCGGCCACGGAAACGGTTCGGCCGTTTCGTCCACCGGCAACTCTCCTTTGGCCTGCATCCGTGACACCCGCCCGTCGAGGTATTCCTTCCACACCAAAATCTTGCCATCCTTGACCTCGCCGATCGCGACCGTGCCTGCCGCCGTGCGTGTGCCGCTCGCGTGATTCGTCGTGGCAAACGTATACTCGATCGCAAAACGCCGTCCATCAATGACCGTCCGAAACACCGTCATGCGAGTATCCCCGAAATCGCGTTTCCAAGCGCGGAAAATCTGCAATACCCCGGCCCGATCCAACCGCTTTCCCGGGTAGGCGAACACAACGTCGGCATGCAACGTATCGAGAAACGCCGCCTCTTCCCCGCTCTCCCACGCGTGGGCCTGCCGCGTGATCAGTTGCTCCACCTCGTTCCGCGCCGGTTCTGCGGCCGACAGCGACGCAAGCGCCGCGATCAATTTGAATCCGAGTATCCCCGCCACCATGACACGCCATTGCATGGCCCCAAAGCCTCACACTGCGGGAACGCGAAGCAACGCTGAAGCCCGATAGGTTTCACCCGTGAAAGTCAGCCGACGAATCGACATCCCCGGTCCCTTGGGTTTTCGCTCTTCTCGCCGATGCCCTCCGCCTCCGATCAACCGACTTCTCCTCCGTCCAAGCCCGCCGTGTTGTTGGTTTTAGACGAACGGGAACGTCACACGTTCCTTTCCCTCGTCGACGATTCCTCGCGTGCGACCGTCGGCCCTTGGATCGACTCCCCCCGCGTCCAGGAGCCCGGAGCGTGGCAACAACTTCTCGAAGAGGTTCGTCCCACCGTGCTGGTTTCGAGTTGGAGCACCCCGGCGATTCCGGCCTCGTGGCTGAATCACGCCGACTGCCCCCTCTCCTATGTCTGCCATCTGGGCGGAGCCGTGCGCCACTTGCTGCCGCGCTCATTCTTCGAACGCGGCGGTATCGCCACCAATTGGGGCGGCGCGGCTGCCGCCCAAGTCGCGGAGCACGCCCTGCTGCTCACGCTCGCATCTTTGCGCAAAATGCCGGATTGGCCGTCAGCCGGAAACGCCTCCGAGGCGCCCCTGTTCACCCAAACCTTGTTCAACCGCCGCGTCGGCATCCACGGCTGCGGTGGCGTCGCCCGTCACCTGGCCCGGCTCCTCGCCCCTTTCGCCCCGCAGATTTTGTGTTGGTCCGCCGGCGTGCCCGAAAGCGTCGTGCGCGCCAGCCAAATGCAACCCGCAGACTCGTTGGAGGCACTTTTTTCGAGCTCCGAGATTCTTATCGAGTGCGAGGCGCTCTCGCCCGCCAATCGCCACAGCGTCGGGGCCCGCCAACTCGCGTTGCTCGCCGACGGCGCCCACCTCGTGAATGTCGGCCGCGGGCACGTGATCGACGAAGCAGCGCTTCTCGCCGAGGTCTCACGCGGTCGCCTCCACGTCGCGCTGGACGTGATGTGGAAAGAACCGATCCCCCCCGATTCCCCGTGGTGGACCGCGCCCCATACCGTGCTCTCGCCCCACATCGCCGGTCCGACGCGCGACGAAACGCCGCAGATCGGCCTCCGGGCGTGGGAAAACCTGCAGCGGTTCCTCGCCGGGCAACCGGTCGAGAACGCGGTGACATTGGCGATCTACGACCGAGCCACCTAGCCGGCCAGACTCACCGCGAGAACTACTCCGACCGCTCACCCGATTCGCTGAGTCGAGCAATCACCGCAGGCAGCAGAGCATGCTCGGCCGCGTGCACTTTCTCGGTCAAGCTTTCGAGTGTATCCGTTTCCTCGATGCGCACCACGGCTTGAGCGAGAATCGGGCCGCCGTCCACTTCCTGGGTGACTTCGTGCACCGTGCAACCGGTCACTTTGACACCGCGCCGCCACGCCTGACCGATGCCGTCAAGTCCCGGGAAACTGGGCAACAAACTCGGATGCAGGTTAATGATTTTGCCGGCAAATGCCGTGAGAAAACCAGGTTTCACCACCCGCATGAATCCCGCCAAAACGATCAGTTCGGCGGCACATGCCGTGATGGCCGCGATGTAACGATCCTCCCCCGCGCCTTCCAATTTCGTTTTGTAGGGCGACGCATCGAGCCACGAGGCCGAGACCCCAAACCGCTCGCCCAACGCCAAGATCCCCGCATCCGCCTGATCGGAAAACACCTGCACGACCTCGGCACGACCAAGCCGCCCTTCACGTTGCGCCTGCAAAATCGCCTCGGCGTTGGAGCCTCGTCCGGAACCTAGAATAACCACACGCATAATTGAAGCTGCCACCGTTTCGTGCCGGCCCCGGAGCGGCAAGCGCGCAGTTCGCGGCCGCCCCGCCGCCGTCACCAGACTTGCCTCCCTCCACCGGGCCGAACGGAATCCGTCGCATGGGTTTTTTCCTCAAGAAGTGGCTCGGCAGCATGCTCTCGCCGCTCAGCCTGACGCTCCTGTGCCTGATCGCCGGCCTGCTGTGCTGCGCGCGCGGTCGCCGTCGCGCGGGAATCAGCCTAATCGTCGCCGCCACCGCGCTGCTGCTGGCCGCGAGTCAGAATCAGCTCAGTATCTGGCTCGTCGCGCCGCTGGAAAACCAGTTCATCTCCGCCCCCGCATTCTCCCCCGACGCCCCCCTGCCGGCACCGTGGCGAGACTGCGAAATCGTTGCCGTGCTCGGTGGCGGCCATGCGAGCGGCAAAATCCAACCGGCGACCTCCCGTCTAAGTTCCTCCGCTCTGGCCCGACTCGTCGAGGCCGTGCGTCTCGGGCGGGGTTTGCCCCACGCCACGCTGCTGTTGTGCGGCCCCTTCGACGAAAATAAACCCGAGCGGCCTTCGCACGCCGAAGTGTTGCGGGATGCCGCGGTCGCGCTCGGCTTCCCTCCCGCCCGCATTCACCTCCTCACCGCCGGACGCGACACCGCCGGCGAAATCCGTGAAATCACCGCTTGGGCCGATGGACGCCAAGTCGCCCTCGTCACCTCCGCGTGGCACCTGCCCCGGGCCGTTGCGATGGCTCGCAAATGCCAGCTCAACGTGGTGCCGTGTCCGGCCGATTACATCTACCGGCCGAACGCCGAGGAAGACGGGCTCGATTGGTCCTGCGGTCTCGACGGACTGGAGCGGACGTCCCGCGCGTCTCGTGAATATCTCGGTCTGCTCTGGTCCCGGCTGCGCGGTCAGACGTAAACGCAACGCCTTCCGACTCCTGACCAGCGACGGGCTAGAGCATTTTAAATAAAACTGTGGCTATTAGGGCAGTGGTTGTCATGGTGGAG
>CAXBDS010000282.1:0-5010 GCA_963974355.1 uncultured Opitutaceae bacterium | reverse complement strand
TGGCTGCAACGGCACTTGCCCCACGCGCAACTCGTCGAGGCTTCGAGCACGTCGCGCGCCGTCGAATTGGCCAAGGAAACACCCGGCGCTGCCGCAGTCGCCGGTGAATTGTCCGCCCAATTCAACAGCATGCCCGTGCTGGTTCCGAACATCCAGGACAAGTCCGACAACACCACGCGCTTCTTCATGATCGGCAAGCAGGCCGCCGGGCCGGTCGGCGGCGGCCGGGACATGAGCAGCTTCGTGATCTCGATGGGCGATGAGGCGGCGTCTCATTCGGGCGCGCTGCTGAAAATGCTCATGCCCATGGCCGAGCGTGGCATCAACCTCTCCAAGATCGAATCGCGGCCCAGCAAAAAGCGGCCCTGGGACTACTACTTCTTCATCGACGTCACAGGGCACTACGATACCGACGCGATGCGAGAGGCGTTGGCGGAGCTAAAGAAGTTTTGCCCGATCGTGAAGTGGCTTGGCAGCTACCCGGCGGTGACCTGACTCAGGATCAGGGCGGGCGAACGACCGCGCGAGGGTCGTCCGCCCGTTGATGGCGCTCCGCCGTATCAGGAGAGCAGATACTGCCACTGGTTCTCGCGGGCGGCCCGGGCGGCCTTGAGCGCGCCGAGCGCCACGTAACGCTTGTAGTCGCGCCCGGCGAGGCGCACGCGCGGCGACGCGTAACCCTCGGCGATCAGCTTTTGCTGCAGCACGGTGTCGATGCCTTTCAGTTGCGAGCCGCCGCCGGTCACGATGATGTTTTGCAGCAGGATCTCCACGGAGTCGGACGAGGCGCGGCCGATGAGGGTTTTCGTCGCCTCGAAGATGCGCTCGACCAAGGCGTTACCAGCAACCGCCAATGGGTCGCCCAGCTCGAGTTCGCGGGTTTTGCCGGCAACGATGACCGAGACGTCAATCGGGCGACGGACCTCGCCGGCGTAGGCGTGGGTTTCCTTGATGGAGCGAACCTTGTGGATCGAGAGCCCGGTGTGGGGGTAGGTGCGCGCGATCTCTTGAGCGAGCAGTTCGTCGACTGCGTCACCGGCAAACGGCAGACTGATCTGATCGTCGGCGGTGGGGAAATAGCCCTGCACCAGGCACAAATCCGTGGTGCCGCCGCCGATGTCGATGAAGAGGGAATTGGTGACCGGATCGGTGTAGTCGCCTTGGCCGAGGCGGGCGTCGTCACGGAAACCCAGCGCCGCGAGGAACGGCTCGGGGATCAGCAGGACGCGATCAAACAAGCTTGTAACCACTTTTCGGATATGCTCGCGCGCTTCTTCGCTGGCGTTGGCCGGGACGCCGATCACGACGCGGAGTTCAGCCTTGTTTTCGGGGTCGATCAGCGAACGGATGCGGCGGAGGAAGTCGCGTGTCGCCTCAGGTTCAGCGATGATGCCGTGTCGCAATGGCGCCACGAGATTGAGGTGTAACTTGTGATTGATGGCCTCCTCGCCGTAAACGATGCCGGCGTTACCGGTGATGATACCGTCGACGATGCCGGCCTTGGGATAGCCCACGACGGTGGCGACGATCTTGCTGATCGTGATATCGCTGCCTTCGGCCGGGCCGGCCAGCACGCAGGACGCGTTGGTGCCGAGATCCAAGCCGACGAGGATCACCGGTTTCGTTGTCGCGTGGGGCGAGCGGGAGAGGGCGCGGGCAGGTTGGTCCGCATGGGAGGAATCCGCCGGCTTGGCCAGCGGAGCTTCTTTGGTCGCAGTTGTCATGATGATGGTTGGTTGGACACAGGGGAAGAGTTGAGCACGCGGGGGGAGCGGGGCGCGGCAGCCTCGCCGCCCAGCATGCCGTCGAGAAGATCGGTAATACTGGGGGGCGTCTGGGGCGGTGCGCGTCGTTGGGGCGCCGGGGCCGACGGGCGGCTGGGCGTTGCCGACGCGTGGTCGGCCTTAGGGTGGCCTTGGTGACCGCGAATGTTGAGCAGTTCAGCCACGGTGGCGGCCAGTTCGGCTCGGTCGCAGGCATCGCGCCACAGCCGGTCAAGCAGGTGCTGGCGCTCATGGGGATCGATCACATGCGACAGGGCGTCGTCGATCTCGACGGAGGCGGGGGGCGGTGCGGCCTTGGTATCGTGGGAATGCCCGCGCAGTGCGGCACGTTGCATCGCCTGACGCAGCGCGCGCAAAGGATCGGGGGAAGGCGTCCAACTAGGCATAGGCATACGAACATCGACGCCGATAACGGCGAAGTGCCTGACGGACCGAAATGCCTTGGCCGGGTTCCTGATGGGGGCATCTGCGCGCCCGGCCTGCAGGGACTTAGCTAGCGGTAGAAAATATAAATCGCTCCTATCCCGCCGCCTACCACGAGGAGCAAAATTCCCAAGAAAATCCCCCAGCAGCCCGTTTTGGAGGGGAGGTCTGAGTCCTCAGAATCGGAGCCAAGCTGAGCCAACAGCTGATCCGGATCGGCCGGGGTCGACGCCAGGGGAACGTGCGATGTGGCGGATGGGAGACGTTCAGCGGACGAGGGGCCTGCCGGATCGGGCGGAGTTGGATGAGAGGCGACCGCAGGGGCGACGCGAGCGATCTCGGCATCCAACCAGGCGAGGTGCTCGGCGATGGCCGCCCGCTGCCGGAGGAGTTGCTGGTGGCGTGCGTCCACGGGCGCCTAGTGCGGCGGGGGTGGCGCAGGCGCGCAAAACAAAAAAGCGCCGATCCCGGAGGAACGGCGCTTTGGAAAAGCGGAGGCGCGAGAGTCGCTTATTCGGCGGTGACGACGTTCACCTTGCGGTGAACCTTGTCGAATTTCACGACGCCGTCCTTGAGGGCGAAGAGGGTCCAGTCGCGGCCAACACCGACGTTCTTGCCCGGGTGGAGCTTGGTGCCGCGCTGGCGCACGAGGATGTTGCCGGCAACGACGACTTGATCGCCGAATTTCTTCACGCCGAGGCGCTTGGATTGTGAATCGCGTCCGTTGGACGTTGAACCTGCACCTTTTTTATGTGCCATGACTTAGGATCTCCTGAGTTAAATGAGGTTAGGCCGTGATGGTCTCGATCTTGATGACCGAGAGCTCTTGGCGATGGCCGCGCTTACGCATGTAGCCTTTGCGCTTCTTTTTCTTGAAGACGATGACTTTGTCACCGCGTTTGTTCTCGAGGATCTTGGCGGTGACCTTGGCCCCGGAAAGGAGGGGAGTGCCGACCTTAAAGGCTTCGCCTTCGCCGGCCGAGAGCACCTCGGTGATCTCGACGGTCGAGCCCGCTTCCGTGTCAGGATAGCGGTTGACGGTCAGGATATCGCCTTCCGTGATGGCGAACTGCTGGCCTTGGGTTTTGATGGTCGCTTTCATAGATAAAACGGCGAACTAAGAAGTTTTGACCGGGGTCACGCAAGCCCATTTTCGGAGGATTTCCGCTCGCCAGAGGGAAGAACGGGCGCCAGCGATGCAGGCATGGCGGAAGACGCGTTAAAAACCCGGTATCGGCAAGCGGCGGAAGTGGAAGCGGCGGTGATGCAGGCCGTGGAAACCGGACTGTTGGTCGGCGAGGAACATCTGATTCGCAAACATCTACCGGTGGAGGCGGCTATCATCGACGCGGGGAGTGGCGCGGGCCGCGTCGGCTTGGGGTGTTGGGAGATCGGTTATCGCAGTGTGGTGGGGGTGGATTTTTCCCGCGAGATGGTGGCGGCGGCGCGCAACTTGGGCCGTAAGCTTGAGTATGACGTGCCGTTTCGCGTGGGCGACGTGCGCAAGCTGGCCTTTGAGGGGGGCTTGTTTGACGCCGTGATGACCGACGTGGCAACCTGGCAAGACTGGGACAAGGCGGCATGCGGGGGGGCCATCGCGCAGGAGTTGGCGCGGGTGGTGCGGCCGGGCGGCTGGTGGATCGGGGGCGGCCGTTGGCCGGAGGTGCTCGGCTCGCTGCCGTGGTCATGCCGCGAGGAGGTGGAGATTGACGGCGGGTCTTTTTGGTTGGCGTCCCGGGAATGAGGTCGCACGAGTTTCTCATGCGACGGAGACTTCCCCTGGTCCGAATCGGTGTAGGTTGCTGGCTGGCATCGGCGTGGCCGACCATCGGCTCTGGTCGGGTGGGGGAGACCCAAGGCGCCATCGAATCCCGCCTTCTGGCGGCGAACGTCGGGAAACGTCTTCCGGTCGAACCGGACGATAAGGATCCCACCGGGCGGGGGCGTAACAACGAGCCGCCGTTCCTCGCGGTCGCCCGATTTTTCCCGGGAGATTGTCATGTCGAGCGCTACTGGAAATCCGCCGTGGCGCATCAACTGCACCGGAGCGATGGATGGGAAATCGTGGTCGTTTTTGCCGGAGGCGTTTCCGTCCTGGAGACCTATCGTCGAGTCGGAAGCGGCATGAGCGAGTTTGAGCAAAACGGGTTGCTCAACCTGCACCGGGGCGCCTCGCGTTGGGTGCGCGTGGATGGTCAGGAGGCCGAACCGTCGGTATTGGGTTTTACGCTGATGCGAGAGGACGGGGAGATCCGGGCGCAGCGGCGCGGAAATTGGTTCACCCTGTTCGCGACCAAGCTCGATACGTTTGCCTTGGCGAGACAGGCTGAAGCGCGCGAACTGGCCGAACGCGACCGGGAAGCGCAGCGGAAAATCGACGCCGAACGCGCGCCTGAGAGCATCGCCGGGTTTTAGCGGCTGAGTGTGTGGGACGGCGTCGGCGGGCTGTGAAAACGAAAAGGACGCCGGGCGAAAAGCCGCGCGGCGCCCTGAATTTCGAGCCGTTGGCCGACGATGAGGTTTAGTTCGGTTTTTTGGTGGGATTGGCCTGCTGGGCATCGGCAGGCACGCCGCCGTCGGCGTTGATCATTTCCACCCCGAGATAGTAGTGCTGACGGCGCTTAATGTTGGGCGACAGGATGAGGCGATTGAGGAGGACGCGATCAATCTCGTCGGCGGCGTCGGTTTCTCGGGCTTGCTGAGCCTGCAGCGCGGCGAGGCGCGCGGCTTCGCGTTCTACGGCGGCGCGTTTATCGGCCTCAGCCTGCGCGAGGCGAGCCGCGGCTTCACGTTTCGCGACTTC
>CAXBDS010000281.1:0-5374 GCA_963974355.1 uncultured Opitutaceae bacterium | reverse complement strand
GGTTTGCCGGCCGCCGCCGCGAGTAGCGCGCCGTCGAGATGCGCGTTCGGTGGCGTCGCGACGTAGATGGCGTCCACTTCGGGGTCATTGACCAGCGCCTGGGCGTTGTCATACCAGCGGGGCACGCCGTGGCGGCGCGCGTAGTCGGCCGCCTTTGCGCCGTCGCGGCGCATGACGGCGACGAGATGGGAGTCAGGCACGAGATTGAAGGCGGGGCCGCTCTTTTTTTCGGTGACATCACCGCAGCCGATGATGCCCCAGCGGACGAAGGAACGCGTTGGTGGTGGGAGGGGCATGCTCGCGAATCCAATGGGGACCGGCCGTGCTGGCAAGGCTGGTCAGGGGAGGGGCGCGGACCGGTAAGTTGCTTCAGAATGCCCTTCTTTAACCCAGTGCCAAAACTGCAAACGCGGCATAAAGCGCCGGTATTCGTTTTCTTTGGGCGTAATCAGGGATACGCTCCCGTCGTCTTAGTCACAGTTACCCCTTAACCCCTCCCTTCGATGAAAATGCTCAGGCCCTTTCTCTTCGCGGCTGCGATGGCCGCTGTTCTACATCTCGTCTTCGCCGTGGTTCCGGTGGTGGCGCTGCCCTTGGCGCTCGCCTACTTCATCGGGGCACTGCTCGCCCTGTCCTATTACGACTATCACCGGCACTACGCCATGCATCGCTGAGTGCGCCGGTTCGGCCGGTCAGCGTGGTGTTTGGTGGACGGATGACCCCGAAGGAGTGCTTTCGGCTGTGTTCGGGGTGCTCTGGTCGAACCGGTTTTCGCCATCGCGTCCCGTCGCCCCTTTCGGGGCGCGCGACTCAGTCCGCGTGGCGTAGCGATTGCAGCACGTTGATGCAGTGGTTGCCGATCGACTCCATGTTATTGAGGACGTCGATGTAGAGCATCTCCGCTTTGATTTGGGCGCCGGTTTCCGACATGCGTCGCATCGACTCTTTGCGGAGATCTTTGCGCATGCGGTCGATAAAGTTTTCCAACTGGTAGGCCGATTCCATGTCGACGGGGCGAATCTCGCGGCCGAGACAGTCGGTCGTGAAGGCCATGAAACGCAGCACGATCTCCGAGAACTGGCGCACTTGGGTGATGGCGTTGGCGGGAACCTCGCGGCCCTTGCGGTGCTTGCGTTCCGCGAGCAGCACGAGGCGGTAGCCGCAGTCGCAGATGTCTTCGAGCTCGGCGACGACGCGCAGCAAGCCGGTGAGCTTGATCATCGTGGGTTCGCTCACGCGGTTGGCGGAAGTCTGCAGCAGGAACGTGGTCGTATCGACGGCCATGCGGTCGCTCTTCTGCTCGAGTGAGCGGAAGTGTTGCACGCGTTCCTTCATGTCTTCGGGCGGGTTTTCGAAGAGGTCGGTAAAGCCGGTGACGAGCTCACGGGTGAGGTCGGCCATGGTTTTCACATCCCGCTCGGCTTCGGCCATGGAGAGTTCGCCGGTGCGGGGCAGCAGCGCGGAGTCGAAGTGCAAGTGGTCGCTGCCCAGGACCTTCTTGTCGCGGATCAGGCGGTTGACCAAGCGGGCGAGCTGGGGAACGAAACCGATGACCAGCGCGATGTTCAGCAGGTTGAACATCGTGTGAAAGGTCGCCATGTGCAGCGGGATATTCGTCGGCTCCAGCGCGTCGCCGGGCATGATCCAGTCGGTGAAGCGAGTGAAGGGACCGAAGATCGCGATGGCCCAGATCACGCCGATGATGTTGAAGCAAAAGTGGGCGAGGGCGGTGCGTTTGGCGGGGATGTTTGCGCCGAGGGCGGCGAGATTGGCCGTGATGGTGGTGCCGACGTTTTCGCCGAGGATGATCGCGCACGCCGTGGGGTAATCGATCCAGCCTTTGTAGGCCATGGTGATGGTGATCGCGCCGGCCACTGATGAGGACTGCACGATGACGGTGAGGATGGTGCCGAAGCCGAAGAAGAACAACACCGAGAGGATGCCATGGCCGGTGTAGTGCTGGATGAAGGCGAGGGCGTCGGGGTTGCCGCTAATGTCGGGCACGGCGTCTTTCAGGAAGACGAGACCGAGGAAGAGCAGGCCGAAGCCCATGAGGAATTCGCCCGTGTCGCGGACCTGCGACTTCTTGAAGAAAATGAGCGGCAACGCGACGCCGAGGAGGGGCAGCGCGATCTTGGAAATACTGAACTTAAAGCCGAGGAACGAGACGATCCAGAACGTCGTGGTCGTGCCGAGATTGGCGCCGAGCACCATGCCGATCGATTCGGTGACGGTCAGCAGGCTGGCGTTGACGAAGCTCACGATGAGCACGGTCGTCGCCGACGAGGACTGAATCAGGCAGGTAATGAGGAATCCGCTGAACAGCCCGGCAAAGCGATTTCCGGTCATGGTGCGCATGAGCGTGCGCAGCTTGTCGCCGGAGAGTTTTTGCAAGGACTCCGACATGATCTTCATGCCGAAGAGGAACATGCCGAGGGAGCCGAGAATTTCGAAAAAGGTGCCGATCATGGGTTTTCCGCTGCTTGGGTTGCGCGGAGGGTGCGCGACTCAACCACTCCGGGGCAACCGCGTTGTGCCCGAAATTGTTACAAACGGGTGGAGATATCGCGGGCCGCTCCAGGCGGCGGCTCAACCGGTCAATGGGTCGCGCCCACTGGGCGCATCCAGCGCGATAATGGGACCGATCGGCACGATCCCGGTCGGGTTGATATCGGTATGCGTCACGTAGTAGTGCGCTTTGATGTGCGCGAAATTCACCGTCTCGGCGATGCCGGGCTGGTGATAGAGATCGCGCAGGTAGCCGGAGAGGTGGGGGTAGTCGACGATGCGGCGCAGGTTGCACTTGAAGTGACCGTGGTAAACGGGATCGAAGCGCACGAGAGTGCAAAATAGCCGCCAGTCGCTTTCCACGGGTTCGGCGCCAAACAGAAAACGGCGGTTGGCGAGGCGGGCGTCGAGTTCGTCGAGCGAGGCGAAAAGGCGCCGGGCGGCGCGTTCGTAGGCGCGTTGCGAGGTCGCGAAGCCGGCCCGATAGACGCCGTTGTTGACTGTTTCGTAGATCGTTTTGCTGAGGGCCGCTTGTTCGGTCGCGAACTCGGCGGGAAACCAGTGGGGCGGGGCGACGCGTGGCCGGGTCGTTACGGTTGGGGCGAGGGTCTCGGCAAACTGGCGGCAGATGTCGTCTTCGGAGTTGTTGACGATACGCTGGGTCTGCTTGTCCCAAAGCGCGGGCACGGTCCAACGTCCGCGAAATTTAGGGTCGGTTTTCAGGTAGGCGTCGCGGAGAAAGGCGAAGCCATTGACCGGGTCGGCTGAATGGCCCGGCCCGTCGCGGAAGGCCCAACCGCGATCATCGCGCACAGGGTCCACGACGGTCAGTCCGACGGCGTCTTGGAGCCCATAAAGGTGGCGGGCGATTACGGTGCGATGGGCCCAGGGGCAGGCCAGCGAAACGTAGAGGTGGTAGCGTCCGGCCTCGGCGGCGTAGGGCGTGGAACCGTCGGTTGAAAGAGCGTCGCGAAACGCATCGTCCTGGCGCTCGAAGTCGCCGTCCTCGTTTTGCTCGTCAGGAAATTGTCCGGCGGTGCCCATGCCGGAAGGGTGTCGGTCCCGTCGCAAGGCGCAAGCGGGGTGCGTTGGAATCAACCGCGCGTGTGCGACTTAACCGGCTCCCGGATCGGGCTCGCTCGCCCAGACGATGAGCCAACCGCTTTGCTGGTCGACATAGACGAGCGTCGAGGCATCCGCCGGGGCTTGGACGAAGTCGGCCCGGGCGTTGGGGGGAGTCGTGCGGTTCATTGCCGGTCGCGTAGCCGTCAGCGCAAAGGCAAACACGGCAGCGGTGGCCAGCGGGGCCGTCCACGCGAAGACCGGCCGGATCCACGCTCGTGGCGGTCGCGCTGGGACCTCGCGCAGCTGTGGCCGCAGGTCGAGCCATGCGTTCCGGGCGTCGTCGGCGGTGATCCCGGGCTGCGGAGCGCGGCGCAACTCGTCACCGGCGAGGCGGAGCGCGGCGCGTTGCTGGCGACAGGTCGGGCAGGTCGCGACATGCGCCTCCAAGCGCGCGAGGGCGGCGGCCGCGAGGGGGCCGTCGCACTCGGCGAGGATCAAGGGAGCAATGACGCGACAGGAAGGCATCGGGGGGGAGATCGGGCGGAGCGCTGACTGTTTACCAGCGGCCAGCGTAGCGGTCGTTGGTTTCAACCCAGACGCGTGAGGTGCGGTATTCGTAACAACCGCCCGTGTAGGTCACCACGCGACGGCCGCATGAGTCGATGCTCACGACGCGTTGGCTCGGGACCCACACACGCTCGGTCACGTCTTTCCAGTAACCTTGGGGTTGGGGGCGCGGGCCTTGGTTGATGATGACGGTGGTGCCGCCGCCGTGGCGGGCCGGGGGTGGGCAGCTAATGATGGCGGGTTCATGGCGGCCCCGGTCGTAGCTGCGGTTGTTGTCGAGATGGGAGCCGAGGATGACGCCGCCAATGAAACCGCCCACGGCGAGCGCGACTTTATCACTCCGATTGCTGGCTTGGGCCGGCACGGTCAGGGCGGTGAGGCAGAGGGCGGACACGAGAACGGTGAGGATTTTGGTTTTCATAAGATCTCCAGGTTGAGGTTCGCCCGTTGGGACGAAGCTCGGAGATCGTTTATTCACAAAACATCCGAATTTTTTCTGCGGGTTCAGCGGGTGGTGACGATGATCGCGTAAACCTCGCCCTCCGTGCCGGTTCCGGGACCGCCGAGGATGGCGGGCACGCCGGGGCGGAGCACGAGGCCGGTGCGCATGAGGGGGCGGCCGCCTTGTCGCCACGTGACCGCGAGCTGGTTGCCGTCGCCCGGGGCGATGGCCAGAGATTGGCCCGCACCGACGTTGAGGGTCGTGTCGCCGTCGTCCGGCACGGTGCCGCGATCCTGCCCGACGAATTTGAAACTCTCGAAGCGCAGGATGCGGCGCAGGGTGGCTTCGTAGGGCGCGAGGCGGCGATCGCTATCGCCGGGTTGGCGGGAGGCGGTCACGAGGATGGCCGTGACGTCGGTAGTGGCACGGGCGGGCGCCGCGAGGGCGCTAAAGCCGATCAGGCACAAGAAGGTGAGGCAGGTCAGTCGCATGGCAGATCCTTTAGTTTTTGAGCAAGCAGACGGCGGGCGTGGTGAAGGCGGGACATGACGGTGCCGGGCGGGATGTCGAGTTGGCGGGCGATCTCGTCATAGCTGAGTCCCTCGGTCTCGCGCAAGGTTAGCACGGCGCGATGTAGCGGGGGCAAGGCGGCGAGCGCCCGTTCGATCGCACCGCGGCGCTCGGCTTGTTGAAGGCTGGCGGTGGTGTCGGCCGGATCGATGGGCTCGAAGGTGACCTCGCGGCCCGAGCTCGGGTCGGATCGCGTGAAGGGCAGGAAACGGTCGAACCAGC
>CAXBDS010000280.1:0-5415 GCA_963974355.1 uncultured Opitutaceae bacterium | reverse complement strand
GGCAGCGGGTCGTAGCGCAGCCACAGGCGATAGCCGTCTTCGGCTCCGGCGATCGCGGGCAAGCTGAGGCTGAGCACGATGGCGAGGATACGGGGTAAGCGGGGCATGGGAGAGGGGCGGGGAGGTCAGGGAGTTGTCCGGCGGGCGGCGCGGCGCTCGGCGAGTTCGGCCGACATCTGCAGGGTGGTGGATTTGTTCAATTTGCAGCAGGCGATGGCGAGGGCGCCGCCGACGAAAAACAGGCCGACCGCGAGGCTGCTGGTGGCGCGGAAACCGGCGATGGCGTTGGCCGCGCCGGGCAGGTGCGTCTCGTAGTCGAAGAGTCCGGCCATAAGCCAGAGGAAGGCGGCGGAACCGATGGCGAGGCCGGCCTTGAGGGAGAAGCCGATGGTGGCGAAC
The DNA here is from genome assembly GCA_963974355.1 of uncultured Opitutaceae bacterium. GTDB lineage: Bacteria > Verrucomicrobiota > Verrucomicrobiia > Opitutales > Opitutaceae > Actomonas. The sequence continues at coordinate 5,016 of CAXBDS010000280.1, read as the reverse complement.
ACCATGCCGGTGAAGCGGCGGCCGGTCTGCCACTCGGAGTAGTCGGCGGACATGGCCCAGGCGACGGCGATGGTGGGCGCGTAGACGATCGAGCCGGTGACCGCGAGGGCGAGCATGCCCCACGTGTTGGTTGGCGCCAACAGATACATGGCGAAGGCGTTGAGGGCGGAGAGGCCGAAGCCGGTCGTGATGACGGCTTTTTTGCCGAAGCGGGCGGAGAAGCCGGCGGACAGGATGATCACCGTGATGGTCACGGCGGTGCCGACCATGTTGATGATGCTGTTGAACACGTCGGCGACGTTGGAGCTGCCGACGGTGTCGCGCGTGCCGTGCACGATGTAGCCGAGCCAGTCGAGCCAGCTGCCGGACGAGGCGGCGGAGGTGTTGGTGAGGCCGAGCTTTTCGACGAAGTCGAACATGGCGGCCTTGTCGGCGAAGTGGTGATAGTAGTTGTAGTGCGCGCCGCCGCGGAAGGACAGCATGCCGAAGTTGAAGAGGGTGAACAGGACCAAGGTGATCCACGGGCTGTTCTTGAGCAGGTCGACGAAGTCCTGCTTGGGGGACGAAGTCGTTTCGCTGACGGGCTGGATGCGCTCCTTGGTGGTGAAGAATGTCACCATGAAGAGCACGAAACAGAGGACGGCCCAGAGCGTCATGGTCATTTGCCAGCCGTGTTGGCGGTCGTGGCCGACGGCGAATTTGGCGACGAGCGGGAGGGTGAGGCCGCCGACGATGAACTGGGCAATGTTGACCGAAACGAAACGGTAGGAGTTGAGTTTCGTGCGTTCGTTGAGGTCGGCCGTCATGACGCCGCCGAGGGCGGAGTAGGGCATGTTGTTCATCGAATACAGCGTCATCAGAATCGTGTTCGTGATGCCGGCGTAGGCGATCATCATGCCAGTGCCCCAGCCTTGCGGCGTGGTGTAGGCGAGCACCATGACGACGGCCCACGGGATGGACGTCCACAGGATCCACGGGCGGAACTTGCCCCAGCGGGTTTTGGTGCGGTCGGCGAGCACGCCCATGATGGGATCGAAGAGGGCGTCCCAGAGGCGCGGCCAGAGGAGGATGGCGGCGGCGGCGTTGGCGGAGAGGCCGAAGACGTCGGTGTAGAAGTTGAGCTGAAACAACACCATCGTCATGAAGACGAAGTTGGCGGCGGCATCGCCCGCGCTGTAGCCGGCCTTTTCGACGAAGGTGAGTTTTTGCTGGGGTAAGCTCATGGAGAAATCGGGGAAGCGACGGCGATCATTGCGGGCCGTGGAAGGGATGAAAGCAGCAAGGAGGGACCGAGGTGAGTCTGGCCGGAGTCAGCGGGGAGAGGTGCGAAGCAAACGGAAACGAGCGGCACAGCGACGCTGACCGCGCAGGGTGAGGGCACCTTCAGCGGGGCGTTCGCGCAGCTCAATCAACCGACCGTGCTAACAATAGACTTGTGCCGAAACCTCCGCTCGACTGAGTTTGCGACTACGATGAACCCCCGTCGGATTACCCTTGCGGACGTGGCCCGGGAAGCCGGTGTGCACGTGACCACCGTATCGCTGGCGATGCGCAATCACTCTCGCCTGCCGTTGGCCACGCGAGAGCGCATACAAGGCCTGGCCGCTCGTTTGGGTTATGTGCCGGACCCGATGCTGCGCGCCTTGGTGGCCTATCGCGGCCAGGTGACCGAGCGCCGGAATCCGCCGACCTTGGCCTACGTGACCAACTGGGACACGCGCTGGGGGTGGCAGCAGGTGACGGCCCATCCGAATTTCTACAACGGTGCGTCGCAGAAGGCGGCCGAACTCGGCTTTCGTCTGGAGCATTTCTGGTTGCGCGAACCGGGGTTGTCGCACGCGCGGTTGAGCCGAATCCTGCAAGCGCGCGGGATCACCGGGATCATCATTGCCTCGCATATGCGGGAAGTGGATACGGCGTTGCATTTTGATTGGACGCGTTTCAGTGCGGTGAAAATCGATTACTTCCCGCACAAACCGGAGCTGCACAACGTGACCAACGACCAGTGCGGCATCGTGCGGTTGGCGATGCAGCGTGTCATGGCGATGGGGTATCGACGTATTGGATGCGTGATGCACCGGGGCTGGAATCACAGTGTCGATCACCTGTGGACGGCGGGCTATGTTTGCGACCAGCAGGAGTTGCCTGAGGCTGATCGCATTCCGATGTTTCTCTTCCCCGGAGCGGAGCCGGTGGAGGAGTGGATGAACGAAAGCAAATCCGACGTCATGGCCCCGGCGGAGGCGTTGGGGGCCTGGATTGGGGAGCACCGTCCCGAGGTGATCCTCAGCAAGCGATCGTTTGTCGAGCCGGTGCTGCGGGACCTCGGGTTGCGGGTGCCGCGCGACGTGGCGTTGGTTGACCTTTTTCTTGAGGAGCCGGATGGGAAACTGGCGGGCGTGCGCCAGAATCACGAGACCGTGGGCGCATTGGCGGTCGAAATTGTCGGAGGCCAGGTGCACCACAACAAATGCGGGGTGCCAGAGATTCCCACGACCACGTTTGTGGAAGGGACATGGTTCGACGGGACGTCTTGTCCTGCGCTGAAATCCAGGCCGGGCAAACCCACGGCAGGCAAGCGGACCCGGACGGGGGCGCAAAAGCCCTCCGTTGGGGGAGGGCTTTGACCTAGGGTGCGGGGCTTGGATTTGAACCACAGACCTCACGTAGGGTTCCAGTTGTTAAGGAACCGTGAGATGACCAGAAGGATGGAGACTGGGATGAAAACCGCATTCGTCTCTCCCATGCGGGATAGTCGGAGTAGCGCGAAATGAGAGAGGAGCCGTAGACTCGGCAGGTTTCGGATGGAAAACGCGGGTCGAGTGTCTACGTTTTCCTGACATGCCCCAGAAAGACGGTGTTACCCTGCGTGATATTGCCGAACGGCTCCGGCTCTCGCGCATGACCGTGTCCATGGCCCTGCGCGACGTGCCTGGCGTGGCGGCGGAGACGCGGGAACGGGTGCGCCGCACGGCGCAGGAGATGGGGTATCGCCCGGACCCGGTTGTGAGCCGGGCGATGGAGTCGATTCGCTTGTCGGCCCATCAACGCAATCCGACCATCGTAGGATTCATCACGCACGGTCCCGACGGGGAGTGGCGTAGCGTGCCGACGGTGAGCCAATACGCAGATGGTATCCGGTCGCGCGCTCAAGAGTTGGGCATGGAGGTGCAGGTATTTGGCCGGGGGGAGCAAGGCATGAGCGACCGGCGCTTGAGTAACATTTTGCAGGCCCGCGGGATCGAGCGTCTGATTGTAGCGCCACTGCCTCGGACGCGAGTGGGCGAGCGGATCGATTTTGATTGGGAGCGGTTCACCGCGATCACACTGGGGCAGTCGTTGAGCTGGCCTCCGATGCACCGGTGTTGCGCGAATCATTTTGAGGCGGCCGTCCTCGCTTATCATGAAGTGGCTCGTCGTGGTTATCGCCGGATCGGGCTGGCGGTATCCCGCGATGAGGATCAGCGCGCGGGGGGGCGATGGCATGGCGGCTTTCTCAAGGCTGAGGTGGATCATCGGCGCGAACCGGTGCCGGTTTTTATGCCGAGGGACTGGACGCAGATGGGTTTGCGCGACTGGTTGCACGCTGTGAAACCTGACGCGGTGATCGGGCAGAGTTCACTCTGTTTGGAATGGATCCGCGCCGAGGGTTTTAATGTGCCGGAGGATTTTGCGTTTGCCTGTGTCTCCCGCCGACCGGCGTTGCGCGCGCAGAGTGTGGCGGGAATCCGTCAACGGTTCGAGGGCATCGGGGGGGCGGCGGTGAGCCTGCTCGCGAGCAGTATGATTGGTAACGATCACCGTCCGCCCGCGCATCCGACGACGGTCGAAATCACGGGTGAGTGGGTTGACGGAATCACGGTGCCGGAGCGGCGTCCTAATCGGGCAGGGTCGGTGGCCGTGGCTTGAAACGTTATGCCGAAGTCTTCCGCTATTACGCTTCGCCATATTGCCGAACAACTGGGGCTCTCGCGCATGACGGTTTCGATGGCCCTGCGTGATTCGCCGAGTGTCGCCCAGGCTACGCGGGATCGCGTGTTTCGCACTGCGGAGGAATTGGGTTACACGCGGGATCCCATCATGAGCAGCGCGATGGAGACGCTTCGGCGTTCGGCGCATCAGCGCAACCATGTCGTGGTGGCGTTTGTCACTCACGATCCGGGGGAAGCGTGGCGCGAGGTGCCGACACTGCGCGAGTATCACCAAGGAATCACCGCACGGGCGGAGGCGTTGGGTTTCGATGTGCAGGTTTTTTCCCGGCATGAAGCCGGGGTGTCTGATCGTGAATTGGCGGACCTGCTTTGTGCCCGGGGGATCCGAAGCCTGATCATGGCTCCGTTGCCGCCCGAGCGCATGGACGAGCAAATCGATTTTCCCTGGGAGCGTTTTTCCGCAGTGACGGTGGGTAATTCCCTGGCCCGGCCTGCGATCCACCGCGCCTGCTCGAATCATTTTCACGCCGCAGAGACGGCTTATGCTCGCGTGGCGGACCGGGGCTATACCCGCATCGCGCTCGCGATTTCGAAAGACGAGGACCGGCGTTCGGGAGGGAAACTCCATGGTGGTTATCTCAAGAGCCAAGCCGATCACGGGCACGGGCCGTTGCCGGCCTACGTTCCCGAAAAGTGGACGCAGGAGGGATTCGTGCGTTGGCTGGCGGAGACTCGACCGGAGGCTGTGATCGGGCTGGGCGCGAGTTTGCAGCCTTGGATCGAATCTGCCGGAAAGCGGGTGCCTCAGGACATCGGCTGCGCCAATCTCTCGCTCGATGCCCGTATGGCGGCGGCGGGTTTGAGTGGCATCCGCCATCTTTACGTGGAAATCGGGGCGGCGTCGCTGAATCTACTGGCCGGTGCGTTGGTCGGTAACGAGCAAGGTCCGCCGGAGCTGCCCACGATGGTGGACATCGACGGCGATTGGCATCCGGGCAACACGCTGCGCGAGCGGGACTGAGCCGGATTCCTTGGGGCGGTTACTTGCGCTTGGTGCCGCCGGGCGACGCCGCGTCGAAGGGAG
>CAXBDS010000279.1:0-5486 GCA_963974355.1 uncultured Opitutaceae bacterium | reverse complement strand
GACGTTGTTGCCCGGATGGTGTTTGAAACCCATCGACTCGGGCGTGTCGCTGCCCATGAGCAAGTGACCGCCGAGAATCGGGAGGCAGACGTGCATGACGAGCTCGCCGTCGGCGGACCCCGGCGGGTTCCCACCGCAACCGTCTCCAGTCGGTGCGTTCTTAAAGCGCATGATGGGGGCGGCGAAATCGGTGCCGAAGACCTGTTGGTAGAAGAGGAAGGCGGCTTCGGTTTCGCGGGCGAAGTTGAGGTAGGTGGAGACGCTGGCCATGGTGGTCGTGATGAGCAGTTGCGGGAGCGAGTTGGACTCGAGTTCACAAGACCAACGAGTGAGACCGACGTAGCCGGACAACGCAGGGGCAAGAATTTGAGGGGCGAGGTCGGCGCCATCCCTTTTCCCGCCCTTCATTGTTGGCTGTTGGGCGCATCATCCCGACGCACCTTTGATTTGTGGCGGGCGAACTGCGCCTCGCGTTGACGAAAGCGGTCTCTCGCACACCGTTACGGGCCATGGACCGCAAAACCGCCGCCGATTTCGATCAGGAACTCCTGGATCTTTACGACTACTACGTTCACGGCCGGCTGGATCGGCGGGAATTTTTGGAGCGAGCGGGCAAGTTCGCCGTGGGCGGGCTCACGGCCGCAGGTTTGCTCGGGCTGCTCAATCCGCAATACGCCCTCGCGATCCAAGTCCCGCCCGACGACCAGCGCATCGTCACGGAGCGGCTCGACTACGCGTCTCCCCACGGGCACGGCCAGATGCAGGGATTGTTGGCCAAACCCGCCGACCCGCAAGGGCCGCTGCCCGCTGTGCTGGTCGTGCACGAAAATCGCGGATTGAACCCCTACATCGAGGACGTCGTGCGCCGTTTGGCGGTGGCGGGATTCCTCGCGTTGGGCCCGGACGCGTTGTTTCCGTTGGGCGGGTATCCGGGAAATGATGACAAAGGTCGTGAGATGCAGCGCGAGTTGGACCGCGACAAGGTCACCGAGGACTTCGTGGCCGCGGCCGAGTTGCTCAAAACCTATTCCGGCACCAACGGCAAAGTCGGCGTGGTCGGCTTCTGTTTCGGCGGCGGCATGGCCAACACGTTGGCGTGGCGCCTGCCCGAGGTGATCTCGGCGGCGGTGCCGTATTATGGTGGCCAACCGAGCGCGGAAGAAGCGTCGCGCATCAAGGCGCCGCTCCTGCTCCAATACGGCGAACTCGACTCGCGGGTAAACGCCGGCTGGCCAGCCTACGAGACGGCGCTGAAAGCGGCCGGCGTCGATTACACCGCGCATATTTATCCGGGAGTGAACCACGGTTTCCACAACGACACCACCCCGCGCTACGACGAGGACGCGGCCGAGCTGTCCTGGTCGCGCACGATCGCCTTCTTCAACGAGCACCTGCGCGGGTAGCCGCCTGGGTGTTTGCCGCCTTGCCTGGCCGTCGACCGTCGTGAACAAAATGTGAGCAAGTCGCGAAGTCGTTACGGTGCGTCGCTTGACAGGTCTGGAGGGCACCCTTACGAGACTGGTCCGGTATGGAGGCTGTGCTTGATCAACCCGTGCTGGTCCTCAATCGCCTGTGGCAGGCGGTCAACGTCGTCGGCGCCAAACGCGCCTTCGCCTTACTCGCCCGGGGGCACGCGCGGGTCGTGCATTCCGACGATGCGGACTTCCGTATTTTCTCGTTCATGGACTGGGTCGACTTTTCGGTCGATAACCCGCCCTTGGACGCATTGGACATGGTCCACACCCCGCGGATGGTGATCCGAATGCCGCGGGTGATCCTGCTCACCTTGTTCGATAAACTGCCGCGCAAGGAGCTGAAACTCACCCGCAACAACATCTTCGAGCGCGACAAGGATACGTGCCAGTATTGCGGCGGCATTTTTGATCGCGAGGACCTGAATCTCGATCACGTGATCCCGCGTGATCGGGGCGGCCGGACGACGTGGGAAAACATCGTGTGCTCGTGCATCAAGTGCAACACGCGCAAGGCCAACCGCCTTCCGCACGAGGCTCACATGCGCCTCGTCTGCAAGCCGGTGCGGCCGAAATGGCGCCCCGTCATCTCGCTCGTGCTGAGCAACCAGCAGCGCGAGCGCTGGAAACACTTCCTCGACCTCGCGTATTGGAACGTCGAGTTGGAGGACTGAGGGTCGGCCATCAGCGTTTCAAAACCGCACGAACGCGGTCCGTGAAATCGGTGAACAAGCCGTCGACGCCGGCGCCTTGGGTGAAGGCCGTGACGAGGGTCGCGAAGTCCGGCACGCCGGGCGGAAGCGCATCGGCGCGGAAGGTGTAGGGGTGCACGACGAGGCCGACGGCGTGCGCGTCGGTGACGAGCGAGGTGAATTGTGGCGCGCCGGTGGCGGGATCAAGGCCGGACACGATTTGGCCGAGGTGCGGGCCGATGCCTTGCGCGTAGGTCGCGATTTCGGCGAGCCCGGCGGGCGTGAGCAGAGCCGTGTAGTCCGCGGCGGATTCGCCCCAGGCGTTGTCACCGAGCAGTTGGACGAAGGGGAGTGCGCTGTGTAGCTCGAAGCGCAGGCGCTTCAACTCCGCCGGGTCAAAGCACTGCACAAACACGTGGGCCGAAGCGCCGGTATAGCCGTATTTAGCCAACAATGCGAGGAGCGCCCGACCGGGGTCCTTGCCTTCGGCGGCGTGCCAGGCGGGCGCTTTGATCTCGGGATAGAGGCCGACCGCGCGCCCGGTGCTGGCGTTGAGCCCTTGGACTTGGAGAATTTGCTCCTCCATTGTGCATAGCCGAAAGGGGCCGCCGTGGGCCGGGAACCGATGCGGGAAAACCGGCTGGCCGGTCGCGGCGTCGAAGCGCTCGCGCACCACGAGCGACCGCAGCTCCGCCCAGGTGAAGTCGACGGCGTAGTAACGTCCGTCGGCGCGGGCGCGTTTCGGGAAGCGCGCGGCGACATCCGTGGTGGTGTCGAGGTGGATGTCGTGGAGCACGACGAGCACGTCGTCTCGGGACATGACGACATCCTGTTCAACGTAGTCGGCGCCGAGCGCGTGGGCATAAGCGGCGGACTGCAGCGTGTGCTCCGGCAGGTAGCCGGACGCACCGCGGTGCGCGATGATGACGGGACTCGATTGCTCGGCTGGTGCGGCGCTCGCCATAAGCGGAAGCAGGGCGAGAACGATGAGGGAAGGCAAGCGACGGAAGGGACTCATGTGAGCGGATACGGTTTCTGGCCGACGATCGTGGGTGGGGCCAGTTTCGGCGCCGGCGCGCCGGCAGACCACGTCGGGAGGTCGAAGAGGATGCGGCGGAGAATTTCGCCGCCAATTTCACCTCGCTCCTGTCGGGGTGGGACGATGCCGATGAATTCCACCTGGGACGAATCGACGCCGAACGTCGCGGTGCCGATGCCGTAGCTGTGTGTGTCGCAGTAGGCGAGATGACGATTTTGGCGGGGATTGCGGACGGCCTCCGCCTGCGCGAGGTTGCCGCCCGTCTTGGCGGCGGTGAGGGCGGCCTTGCTGCCCCAGAGGAAGGTGGTGTTGAGGTTGTCGCGCGGTTGGCCATCGGAGCCGGCGAAGCTCGTGAGCGGCAACAGCGGGCTGTCCTTGGGGGTGTAGGCGAGCACTCCCTCGTAGACGCTTTGCGAGCTGATGCCCGCGACCGCGAATTCTGCGCCGACCCAACGCGGTTCATCCGTCGCGTCGAAGTCGGGGGCGATGGAGCCGGCGAAATGAGCGTGATGATCGCCGGTGAGGGAAACGAGGTTCGGTATCCGTTGATCGGCGACGTAGTCGAGCAGCTCGGCGCGCTCGGCCATGTAGCCGTCCCACGAGTCGATGGTGAAGGCGAGTTCGTGCGCTTTGGGATCGAGCTGATGGAGGTCGAGGCGCAGGGGCTGCAGCGGCAGGGAATTGGCCCAGACCTTCCAGGTGGCGTCGGAGGCGACGAGTTGGCGTTTGAACCAATCTTTTTGGGTGGCGCCGAGCATGGTGCCGGCGGGCGCATCCCGGCGGGGGTTGGGGAACGTCTTGTCGCCGAGGGTGATTGCGGCGGGCGGATGGCCGTCGGCGTAAGTCCGGCCGGCATCACAGATGCGCACGACCTCGACGGGCGTGACGTAGCGGGGAGAACCGGAGATCTGCTGATTGAGCGCGCCGGGCACGGGGTGTTCCGAGCGATGCGAACGCGTGTCGGTGACGATCAATTCCACGTGTTTGCCGAAGCGGAAGGCGCGGTAGATCGAGATGGAGCCGATGGCCTTGAGGTTGTTGGGTTCCTGGTCGAGGCCATGCGCATCGACCTTGCCCGCGAAAGGCGCGTCCACCACGGCAACGGGCTTGAAGTCGCGCGCTTCGTTGAGCTGCGCAGGATTCTCGGAGAGTTGGGCGGGGATGAATTCAAACCACGCTTGATTGGCGGCATAGCGGCGCGCCTGCTCGGCGGTGGGCGGCTGGGCGTAAGTGGAAGCACTTTGCCAGCAGTCGTCGGAAAACTCGTGATCGTCCCACGTGCAGACGAAGGGCCAGCGGGCGCGAGCGGCGCGGAGGTCGGGGTCTGCCAGATACGTTTTGTAGAGGAAGCGGTAGTCTTCGAGGGTGAGGGCGTAGCCTTTTTCGGCAAAGCCGGGCAGGGAACCGCCGCCGCTGGGCAGGCCGGCGATGGCGCGGGCGGCGCCGTAGCCGAGCGCTTCGTAAATGAAGTCGCCGAGGTGGAGGACAAAGTCGATGCGCTGGTCGGCGCGCGCGGCATGGTCCTCGTTGAGGAGCGTGCGCCAAGCGTGGTAGTAGCCGCCCTCGTAGGACTGGCAGGAGGCGAAGGCGAGGCGCACGGGCCGCTCGCTGTCGGCCGGTGGGGCGGTGCGGGTGCGGCCGAGCAGATCGGTGGCATCGGCTCCGGCCCGAAAACGGTAGTAATAGGTCGTGTCGGGTTCGAGTCCGGTCACGAGCAGGCGCACGGTGTGATCGCTGGCGGCGGTCGCCGTGACCCTGCGCTCCGCGGTGATGACGGTGAAGTCAGGACGAGGGGAAATCTGCGCCACGAGATCGACGTCGGCCGTGCTGGCGAGCCGGGCGACCACGCGCGTCCAGAGCATGATGCTGGTGGGCGTCGGGTCCCCGGAAGCCAAGCCCTGCGGGAAATGAAACCGGCCGGAGACGCCGGTCGCTGCGCCCAACCGGGACGCGAATGGCAGCGAGGAGGCGGCGAGGGTGAAGCACCCGGCGGATTTCAAAAACAGTTGGATGAAGTCGCGACGTAGCATGGCGAGGGAAGCGAGAGGACGGGTGTTGGGTGGTTAACCACGCGCGGAGCGCGCGATCGTTTCGGCGGCCCAGGATGATCGGGCGTATCGGAGCGAGACCACGGGGGCGTTTCGCGTGCGTTCGGAGGGGAAGGACTGACTGCGTTCTAGAACCGCACGGTAGCGCTGGCGCGGTAGAGGCGGGGGGAGCCGGCGATGAAGGTCGGGATGCCGAAGCCGCCGCCGGTGTTGCCCGCGTCGATCAGGTATTCCT
>CAXBDS010000278.1:0-5560 GCA_963974355.1 uncultured Opitutaceae bacterium | reverse complement strand
CGGGGCCCACCCGCCGAGACCCCCCACACCGCCAAACCCGAGGCCAGCCAGATCGGTGAACCGTCCCCCATCCAAAACGACCAACTCACCCCCAGCCACACGGCAACGGTAGACCCTAGAGCCAGCCACCCCACCCGCGACCACGCCCACGGGCGGCCGGGTTCAGTCGAACCCGCCAAGTTTGGCCGCGAGGCCGCTAAATCCACGTCCGCATCATTCATCGTCGGAACCGCCGCCGCCGGCTTCCGCGCCGCCAACCTTCGGTCGGCTCGCCTCGTAAATCGCGGGACACGACCGCTCCCCGGCTCGCGGCATCACGCCGTGACCACGGAACGCAAATCCCCAACCGGGAAAATGGGAGCAAGTCATCGTTGCAAAGCACTGGATCGACCGGGGGCTGGTCATCTTTAGTTTTTTTCTACGCTTCCTCCCTGCGCAGGGCGAGTCATCTTCCGAGCTTTTCGCCCTGATTATCAACATGTTTGCCGCCCTGCTCACGACCTTGTTCTTCTCGCTCTCGGCCATCTTCGCCGGACGATCGATTCGACACATCGGCGGGACGGTGGCCAACGGCGGGCGCCTCGCGGTGGCGTTTCTCTGCCTCGGTGCCTATGCTCACAGCCTGGGCGGCGGCATGGGCGGCGCGGGTCGCAACTTGTTTCTCGTCAGCGGCGTGATCGGCATGGGACTCGGCGATCTCGCGCTTTTCGCCGCTTTGCCGCTCCTGGGGTCGCGCCTCGCCGTGCTCATGACGCAATGCATCGCGGTGCCCGTGGCCATGCTCGCCGAATGGGCGTGGCTAGGCACGCGCCTCGGCGGAGCGGAGATCCTCTGGGCCGGAGTGATTTTGACGGGCGTCGCCGTCGCCCTCATGCCGTCGCGAAACGATCCGCCCAAGGTGCCCGTGCGCGCGATTGGTTTTGTCATGGGATTGTTTTCCGCGCTGGGCCAAGGCCTGGGCGCCGTCGTCAGCCGCCGCACCTATGAACTCACCGCCGTCGCCGGCGACCCCATCGACGGCGTCACCGCCGCCTATCAACGCATCACGGGCGGCTTGATCGTAACCGGGCTGTATTTTCTCATCCGCCACCTTGTCGCTCGGCGGAAAATCGCGCCCGCCACCACCACAACACCCGGCGCGGCCGCCGCCAAAACCACTCGCGGACGCGGTCTCGCCTTCGTGGTCGCCAACGCCTTGTGCGGACCCGTCATCGGCGTGAGTTGCTACCAGTGGGCGCTCGCGAGCACGCCCTCGGGCATTGTCCTGCCCATCGTCGCCACGACCCCGCTCGTGATTATCCCCTTGTCCTTCCTGATCGAAGGCGATCGGCCCAGCCGCCGCTCGATCGTCGGCGGCCTCATCGCCGTCGGCGGGGTCGTCGCGTTGACGCTCGTCGGCTAAAATCAGCACGAGGCGGGCCCAGCCTCAGAACCCGAGCGTCACCACCTCGTAAACGCGCTCAATCGCCAGATTGATCATCGGCGTCTTGGAGCTGGGGCCCAGCTTCGACCGGGCGCCGGCGTTTTCGATCCGCCCGAGCCGATTGGCAATGATCTCCGTGTTATAAGCCTGCAGGACCAAGCGACGCGCCTCGTCGACGCCCGCCACCCGCATGATTTCCGCCATTTTTTCTTTGGTCGTCACGATGCCTGTGATGGAGGACTTAAGCGCCGGGAGCCATGTAAAAGCAGCCCCGAGATTCAGGCCCCCACCCGCCGCGCCTTCACCCTACGCATAGCTACGCAGAGCCGATCGCCCCGGCTTGCCTGCTAGACGCCACCGCCTGACGCTCTCGCCCCCGTCATGTCGTTTTCCTGCCCCAATTGCGGACACCTCATCCCTTCCGCCGATCTCAACGTGCAAACCGACGTCGCGCTCTGCCGGTCCTGCAACCACTTGGGCAAGCTCTCCGACTTCACCTCCACCCGCATCCATCCTGACACGGTGACGACACCTCCGGCCGGCGCGTGGCGGCACGACTCTTTTGCCGGACCGGTCTTCGGCGCGACCACCCGCTCGGCCCTCGCGTTTTTCCTCGTGCCCTTCATGCTCGTCTGGAGCGGAGGCTCGCTCGGCGGCATCTACGGTCGGCAAATCATGAAAGGTGAGTTCGATCTGTTCCTTTCGCTGTTCGGCATCCCGTTCCTCGCCGGCGCCGTTCTCTTCTGGGGCATCACGCTCATGGCCATCGCCGGCCGCGTCGAGGTCAAGGTCGGCCCCGATGGGCGAGGCGAGGTATTCACCGGCGTCGGTCGCTTCGGCCGTCGCCGCACCTTCGACCTCGCCGAGATCGACACCATCACGGAGGAAACCTCCATCGTGCGTAACCGCCGCAACCACAGCAGCCACCAGCGCAAAATCGTGCTGAGCGGCCGCACCCGCCTCGCCTTCGGGGGCGGGCTGACGGACGCCCGACGCCATTTCATTCTCCAGACGTTGCGCAGCTTGCAGCCAGCCCGGCGCTGACCCCGGACCCCATCGCCTGTGATCCACCGCTGTGTTTACGCCGAGGTTTGACGAGCGCGGTCCGCGCCCGTTGCATGCCGGGTTCCATGCTCACGCTCGCCGACGTCTCCAAGTCCTATGGCACCCGCGAACTTTTTTCGTCGGTGTCCCTTTTCGTCGCGCGCACCGACCGCTTCGGCCTCGTCGGGGCCAATGGCGCCGGCAAGTCCACGCTGTTCAACCTCATCCTCGGCGAAGAGGCCGCCGACAAGGGCCTGATCGAATGGGAACGCGGCGCCGACTTCGGCTTCCTCCCCCAGGAGAGCGCCCCCGTCGGCGAGGAAACCATCATCCAAGTCGCCACCGACGGCCAGAAACTCGATTTCGACGGCGAAGACGATGACGACTACGACATCGATTGGACGCTTGAGCCCCGCGCCCGGAAGATCCTTTCCGGCCTCGGCTTCCGCGACGCCGACATGGACAAACCCGCCCGCACCTTTTCGGGCGGCTGGGTCATGCGCGCCCACCTCGCTCGCCTCCTCGTGCGCGAGCCCGCTCTCCTCCTCCTCGACGAGCCGACCAATCACCTCGATCTCGAAGCCCTCCTCTGGTTCCAGGATTACCTGACGCGCTACCCGGGCGGCCTCCTCGTCATCTCTCACGACCGCGCCTTTCTCAACGCCCTCTGCAACGGCATCCTCGAACTCCGCGGTGGCACGGTTCACAAATATACCGGTAACTACGACGACTACCTCGAGCAGAAGGACGCGCGCTGGGAGCAACAACTCGCCGTTTACAAAAACCAGCAGCGCGAGATCGCCCACCTGCAGAAGTTCGTCGACCGCTTCGGCGCCAAGGCCTCCATGGCCTCCCGTGCGAAGTCCAAGGAAAAGCAAATCGCCCGCCTTGAAGACAACGCCATCGAGGCGCCGGAAGACGAGCTGAAGCGCATCAACTTCCGCTTTCCCCAACCGCCCCGCTCCGGCCTCAAGGTCATCGAGCTCGAACACGTGGAGCAGGCCTATGGCGACCTCGTCGTGTATCAAGATCTCAACTTCATGGTCGAGCGCGGCGAACGCATCGTGCTCGTCGGACCCAATGGCGCCGGCAAATCGACGCTGTTGAAAGTCCTCGCCGACACCATTCCGATCCGCGCCGGCACCCGCGAGCTCGGCGCCAACGTCACCTGCGGCTACTTCGCCCAGAACCGCCTCGATAACCTCAACGCCGACGCGACGGTGTTTGAGAACATGATGGAGCTGCGCACCCAGGAAAACGACCTCACCGAGCAACAGGCCCGCGCCATCCTGGGCGCCTTCCTCTTCCGCAAAGACGACGTCTTCAAGAAAGTGTCGGTGCTCTCCGGCGGCGAAAAGTCCCGCCTCGCCCTCGCCCGCCTGCTGGTGAAGCCGCCGAACCTCCTCCTCATGGACGAGCCGACGACCCACCTCGACATCCCGTCGATCGACGCGCTGGTCGGTGCCCTGAAGAATTACGAAGGCACGCTCATCTTCATCTCCCACGACGTGTATTTCATCCAGCAACTCGCCGAGACGGTGCTGCACGTCCACAGCGGCCGCCTCACGCGCTACGCGGGCAACTACGATTATTACCTCGACAAGTCGAAGGCCACCAACGCGCGCGAAGCGCTGACGGCCGGCTTCACCGACGGCCGCCCCACCGGCGCCGCTGCGGCCGCCAAAGCCCGTCCCGAAACCAAATCGGCCGGCCACGACGCCGCCCACCAAAAGGAGATCCGCGACCTGCGCTCCGAGGTGAGCAAGCTTGAGCAAAAGGTCGTCGACCTCGAAGAAAAACAGGCCGAGCTCACGACCGGCTTGGAAGCGCCCGAAACCTACGAGGACGCCGGCAAGGCCCAGCATCTCAACCGCGAGCTCAGCGCCACGGTCGACCTCCTCAACGCCGCCAACGAAGCCTGGGAAAAGGCCGTCGAGAAGCTCACGGCCTTGGAGAAGGCGTAACGCGAATCGTTCATGGCAGGCCGCCTGCTCGCCGGCGCTCCGAAACCGCGCCATCCCCCAAAGCGCGAGCAAGCTCGCCGCCTACATCCCAAACCACGCGGGATAAACCCTCGCCAACATCAATCCACCACCGCCCCCCTTCACCCAATCCGCTCCGCCACCAACGGCCCGACCTTCGGCGCCACGTCGCCCAGCTTAATCGCATCGCGCAACCGCACTTCGGCCGCCGCCCACGCATCATCATCGTTGGCGTGAATCACGCCCAGCGGCTGCCCTTCCCGCACCTTCTCGCCGATCTTCACGAGGCCCGTGATGCCGACGGCATGATCCACGGCATCCTCCGCCCGCGCCCGGCCCGCGCCGAGCCGCAACGCCGCCAGCGCCACCTCCATCGCGTCCACATCCGTCACGTATCCATCCTTTGACGACAACAGCGGCACTTGTTGCGCCGCCTTCGGCAGCACGCCGAGCGGATCCTCGATCACCCGCGCATCACCGCCCTGCGCCGCCACGATCTCCCCGAACTTCTTCAGCGCCGAACCGTCGGACACCACGGCCCGCAGCTTCGTGTGCGCCTGCGCCACATCCTTCGCGACGCCGCCGTGCACGAGCATCTCGGCGCCGAGCGCATACGTGACTTCCATCAAATCATCCGGGCCTTCACCGCGCAGGCACGCGATCGACTCCGCAACCTCCACCGCGTTGCCCACGCAACGGCCGAGCGGTTGGTCCATCGCCGTGAGCAGCGCGGTCACACCTTTGCCCATCTTCTTCCCGATCTCGACCATCGCCGTGGCCAGCGCCCGCGCGTCGTCGATCTTCTTCATGAACGCCCCGCGGCCAAACTTCACGTCGAGCACCAGCGCATCAATTCCTTCGGCCAATTTCTTCGACATGATCGAACCGCAGATCAACGGGATGCACTCCACCGTGGCCGTCACATCGCGCAGCGCGTAGAGTTTTTTGTCCGACGGCGCCAAGTCCTTCGTCTGCCCGATCAACGCGCAGCCCACCGCCGCCACCTGCGCGCGATACTCGTCGAGGGTGAGGTTCACGTTGAAGCCGGGGATCGACTCGAGCTTGTCCAGCGTGCCCCCGCTGTGCCCGAGACCGCGTCCGCTGATCATCG
>CAXBDS010000277.1:0-5597 GCA_963974355.1 uncultured Opitutaceae bacterium | reverse complement strand
GTGAGTCTGATCAACGTGGAGGCGCTGATCCCGGCGAGCCACCCGGTGCGGGTGATAAAGCGGATGTGCGACGAGATTCTGGCGGGCATGGACGAGGTGTTTGACGAGATCTACGCGGCGGACGGGGCGCCGTCGGTGCCGCCGGAGACGTTGCTGAAGGGCAAGGTGCTGCAGGCGCTCTACTCGGTGCGCTCGGATCGGCAGTTGTGCGCGCGGTTGCAGACGGACCTGTTGTTCCGGTGGTTCGTGGACCTGCCGTTGGAGGCGGCGGTCTTCGACGCGTCGACCTACAGCAAGAACCAGGACCGGCTGTTGCGCCACGAGGTGGCCGACGTGTTCTTCGCGCAGGTGGTGGCGTTGGCCAAGCGCCGCGGTTGGGTCTCGGACGATCACTTCAGTGTGGACGGTTCGCTGATCGAGTCGTGGGGCTCGCTCAAAAGCTTCCGGCCCAAGGACGGGCCCGGGCCGAAGGACGGTGACGGCTGGAACGACTTTGCCGGCACCAAGCGGCGCAACGACACCCACGCCTCGACCAGCGATCCGGAGGCGAAGCTGTTGCGCAAGGGACCGGGCAAGGAGGCCAAGCTGTGCTTCACCGCCCATGCGGCGATGGAGAACCGCCACGGGTTGTGCGTGCTGTTTGACGTGCGGCCCAGCGTGGGCGAGGACGAAAGCGAGTCGCGCTGCGCGGTGGCGAACCTCGCGGAGCTGCAAAACCGGGGCTTCGCGCCCCGCAGTGCGGGAGCAGACCGCGGTTATCACGACGAGGTCTTCATGACGGGCTGCCGGGAGTTGGGCGTCGAGCCGCACCCGGCCCCGCGCAAGGATCGGGCCCACTTGGCGGTGATCGCGACGCTCGCCCATCAAGCCAGTCAGAAGTGCCGCAAACGCATCGAGGAGATCTTCGGCTGGGCCAAGACGACGGGGTGCTTCCGCAAGAGCCGCTACGGCGGGGTGGAGCGCACCCACGCCCAAGGCCAATACGTGGTGGCTGCGTGCAACTTGGTGCGCATGGCCAAACTCATGGTCGCCGGTCCACCCCAACCGGCGGGGGCGTGACGCCCCCGAGGCCCGCGGTGGGCCCGCCCACCGCCAAACGGGCTGCCGGGCGCCATCGCGGCGCGCGGAAAACACCGCAAACCCGCTTTCATGACCGCCGTTTTAACATATCAACCGCTCCACCACCGAAAATGCCCGCTTCTTCAGCAGCCTGCTAGGTCTGAATGGGCCTAATAGATATAACGACTTGTCATGCTCAATTCGGGGGCCATTGCTGAGGGAAATGACCTTATTTGGAGGCAAGTTTCGTCAGTTAATTCGGTTCGCTATTGTTGGCGGAGGAGTGATGGCGGTATTTATGGCACTGAATGCACTTTTCGGGCGATGGGTATCTTCCCAAACGGCCTTTCTTTTGGCTTATCCTCCTGCATTGGGGATGCATTTTTGCCTGAACAAGTGGTGGACCTTCGGCAGTCAACGGCAGGACACCTCGCGCCAACTTGGCGAATACCTAGTGTTGGTTGCCGTTACGTTTCTTATCCAGTGGGGGGTCTTTACGGCACTCACGTGGTTGACGACTTGGCCGGGGTGGCTAGCTGCTGGGACCGCCAATGTCGCCCAGATGACCGTTTCTTTTTTGGTGATGCAACGGCGTGTTTTCGCGCACATCGCCGAGGCTCGGAGTTGAATCGATTTGATGAATCACGTAGCACGAGGGCGTATGTCTAGACGACTCGAACGGTTGCTGTTAATCGGCTTAATTGTGGCGACCGGGGTTATGGACAGCTGGGCGGAGTTGGATGCTGGACCGCGTTGGATCGATCAGCCGGATCAGTTGACTGGGGGCGTTATCGCGGCAGTCACCAGCGCGGATGGGATCGAAACAGCATGGGAATGGCAACCTGTTGAAAATGGTGCAGGGAAATGGGTTTTCACCCGAGGAGGGTTCCCAATAGCCCAGTCAGAAACTTGGAAACCACCTGGCGCGGCTGCCCCCGGGAAGCTATTGATCTCCTTGGCGGCGGCGATGCCGCTTTCGAGCAATCCTGATTATTGGCAATTTCCTGTTTGGGCGGAACTGCGAAATTTGAATGCTGTTATTTACGACGGTGAGCCGCTCGTTTTGGCTGAGTCGCTGACGGAGCCCTCGGAAGCAAGCGGAGGCCGGGCATCGAACGCAATCACTCGGGGGTGGCTTGAGGGGGATCGCTTGGACGACCAGTGGCGTTGGTCGATCGATCCCGCTTTCGCTACACGCCAGAATCTTCCGGTCGGTTGGCCCGCGACCATCAGAGTCGAATTAAATACTTCCTTGCCTCCAGGGCCGGGGCGCTGGCCATTAGTAAGTGTTGACGAGCAAGTCGGGGGAGACGTGGTTTGGTTGGTGCGCGACGAGGTGAGCACGTGGCGATTGGAGCTATTGCGGCACGGGGAGTTGGTTAGCCGTTCTGATGCGCTTCCTTGGAAAGAGGGGCGGCAGACGTGCGAATTGTCGTTGGGGGCATTTTGGCCGGCTGATGCGCCTTCCACCAAAACGCCGCTGACCTTGATTGCATGGAAACGTTGGCGCGGCCGAGCTTGGGCACGTTGGAATGGTGATTGGGTGTGGGACGCAGAGGTGGATTTTTCGACATTTGATCCCCCGCAGCTGGCGTGGGGCCGCAATTGGAATGTCATTGAAGGGAGCATTAGATACTTGCCGGGATGGGGACACGTGGCCCCCGGCCCATCGATCGATGATTTATTGGAAGTTTTGGCTGATCGGGAATCGCAGGTCCCGCTACGGGGAGGGGGGTGGGGAGAATGGCCGGGGCCATTGACGCTTTCCTTCACCACGCCGGTTGGTGTTACGGGGGTGATTGAACCCCTGCTTTCCACCGGAATTACCGGGGCAGGGGATTTCGTCATCATAAAGTATGAAGATACGGATACGATACTAATTGGTTTCGACCATTGGGGAGTCGGTGGACCTTGGTCGGACCCGATCAAGATCGACCCAACTCTGAGTCAGGATCTCACGATATCTCTAGGTAACTTATGGCCTCCTTTGGACGATCCTCTTTATGAGGATCATCCAGAATGGGTAGAGATGAAGGATCGGGTGGTAATCTGGCTGAACGGGGCTCGAGTGTTGGACGGTCCTTTGCAAACTCACCCCATTACTCCAGCTACCATTGTGCCGTGGGCTAATCTAATTGGAGGTTCCTCCAGCATAATGCGCTTTTCGGGCCGCCGGATCAACGTTCGCTTGGCACCTCTCGCGGGGGTGGCCCCAAAATCTGACTAATCAAGCAGGGGCCTAGCACTTGTCAGCAGTGGCTTGCGATCAAGCATTCGGCTCAACGCCCAAGTTAGCCAACCTAGCATGCTGCATAACGCGACCGTGTAAGCGATGACAACTATAGCTGGCGGAGAATAGGTGAGCTTGATGGTGTTAGGTCCCGGGCTTAGTTTTACCTTCACCAAATCTTGGTCCGAGCGCCCGACTTCCGCGGCAAGACCGTTCACCGTTGCATGGTATCCCCCTGTCCAAACTTTAGGAGTCTCCAACCAGGCCGGTTCGGGAACAAATACATCTGCTTGGTAGGGCATAAAGTTCTTTACTCGAATGGGCAGCTGTTCGGCGTTAAATTCGTGCAAACTAAATCGGGCCAACGGAAATTCAGGGATGATCGGTCGATCAGGTGCGATATAGATTCCGTAAACTTCGGTGCCGTCAGTCGCATCGGTCCAGAGGGAAATAGTACCTGAAGCGATCGGTCCGTTCCCGAAGGCGCGGGATTCATAGATGTTGTAAATACCCGAACTAGGTAGGGTGTATTCACGAAATATCCGTTTACCGATGAGCTGGAGGTAGCCCCGTTCGGGGGGGACAAGCCAATCGAGCGTTAACCCGTAACGTTGACCGGGGTCGAGCCGCAACCGGGGGGAAAGGTTGTAGAAAGTCGAGTCATTGTCGTTCACGGCTGTAAAGACACCGTGCTGTGTAGCCGGGAGAGCCGCGAGCGCGCTGCCATTGTCTACAAGGACGCGGGTTTCATCACGGGAGAGTAGTCGCTGCTGGAGTAACGGATCCATGAAGCCATGGCTGTAAGTATAGGGAAAACGGCTGAAAGCAGAATAGGAGTAGCGGGTTAAGAGGGCGTTTTGAGGCAGCATGCTTTCGACTTCACCGTCGCGTCCGATACGGGTGCCGGCCGCTGCATTTGAAAATTTGAGCATTTCACGTCCCGTCCAGCCGATCATAGCGAAAGAAAGGGTAGATAAGACTGTTGTTCGAATGAAGCGTTGATACCCACGGGACATCGTCCGGACCGGCAAAGAGCTTAGGGCTGCGGCGCACAGGAATACCATGGTGAGCGCCCAAAACGGCATGAGTCTTTGCATGGGCCAAGCGTTGTTGACCCTAATAATCATGCTCGGCATGGCATCCCACAGATGGTCGGTAATTCCCGGGACCGGCAGCATGAGGCATGGCAGAGCCAACCAAAGTAGGAGTAGTGCATTGGGGCGCCCCCGATTTTTCCATAAGCAGGCACCCCACGCGACCAAACTCAACCCCAAGAGCGAATACCCTGGTTGATATCGGGCCAACCCCTTTTCCATGTACCCGACCGGGAAAAAGTTACTCGGGAAGGCGAGAGCAATGGATTGTTTAACCTCCACGGGCAGCGGGGTTGCATTTAGCACGTTGTCGAGCGTGATCGCCGATAGAAATGGATAGGCGCCGATCGATAGGAAAACCAGTGCGCCGATCAATGTGCCGCGCCACATATCCATTTCCCGGATGTGCCGGCCTCGGTGCCCTATCCAAGCTGCGGCAGCGGCAAACGAAGCCCACATGGCTATCGGCGCATGCGCCCACCACATAATGGCCAAACCCAAAGCGATCTCGATGGTGCCGCAGTGCCCCGATTCTGTCCCGAGGCGCCAGATTCCTAGCAGGACAAGCGGGAGCCAAGGTAGCGCTACAAACGTCATGTATTGATCGCCAGAGTAGACTGGCGCCAGGATCGCAGGACTCAAGATAGCAAGGATCGTCAACCCGGTCCGAGTCCAAGGCCGCGTCGGCATAATCACTCGAAGGCAGGCTGACGTGGCATAAGCCAGCGCCAGCGAGTTCAAGACCAGAGTCAGATTGCAGATTGCTGCCGGGCCCAGCCGATGGAGAGTAAGCAGGTCGACCAATCCGCCCTCATGCTGAAACAAAGGCGCGATGCGCAGCGGCGCCGTGGAGCCATTGAAAGCGTAGGGGCTCTGACCGATCCACACGGGAAATACGCCCACCCGCAGTTGCGTGACGAAATCGGCCAGCATGACGCGATACCAGTGCGCATCACCAGCGCCGATCGAGCCCGCATAGTAAAATTCTTGATAGCCTATTGTTGCGACGAGTCCGAGTGCCATGACCCGGGCGACCTTGCCGAACGGAGGTGATTGGCAGCTATCGCTCTGCAGCACTCGGCTTATAAACTCCGTGACGACCGCGGCGCTAATCGTGAGCCAGAGTACGGTTTTCGGACTGAGCGTGAGAGCTCCCTCGTTGGATCGCATGGCGGCGATCATCGCGGTTCCAGTGAGAATGATTCCGACGGTCC
>CAXBDS010000276.1:0-5625 GCA_963974355.1 uncultured Opitutaceae bacterium | reverse complement strand
AGGTGAGCGTGAGCGTGTTGGCCGCGTAATTCGCCGACGAGACCTGGACCGGACCGGCGGACTGGGCGGTCGCCGCGGTCGAGCCGATGTAGAGGTAGTCGCCCACCTCGCCACGAATACCCCAGCCGTCGAAAAACGGCCGGGCGTTTTCCACGGTGATCGTGCTGCCGGAGGAGG
Source organism: uncultured Opitutaceae bacterium (assembly GCA_963974355.1). Classification (GTDB taxonomy): domain Bacteria; phylum Verrucomicrobiota; class Verrucomicrobiia; order Opitutales; family Opitutaceae; genus Actomonas. Next base: position 5,448 of record CAXBDS010000276.1, on the reverse strand, counting down.
ACGCCGTGATGGTCGTCAGCGGCGGCGCGTCCCCGGCACTGGCTCCACTGCCCCAACTGGTGACCTCGAAGCCGGCCTTGGTGCGATTGCGGAAACTGCCCACATCGTCGAACGTGACGGTGGTGATCACGTTGTCGTAAACGTTGCCTTGGAATCCGGTCGGCACCGAGGTGATGCCAAACGTCGCCGAGTTGCCGCCGCTCGCATTGACGCTGATCTGGTTGGTCGTCGACGGACCGCCCAGCGCGTTGCCGGAGATGACGGTGCCCTTCAGGCCGTTGGCCCAACCGTTGAGGCTGATGCTGCCGATGTCGTAGCGGAAGATGTTCGCCGGGCTGGTGGTCTTGCTGTTGTCGCTCAACTGCTGGAACAGGTTGTTGGCGATGAGGTTCTCCTCGAACTGATCCGGACCGCTGCCGGTGTTGTAGTTGAACGTATTGTTCCACCACGTGCCGTTGGAGATGTAGCAGGTATTATGATACAGCGTGTAGTGGGAGAAGTATTGCGCGTTGTTGTCGTCGGCATTGGTGAAGTTCATGTGCCACAAGTGGGCATCGGAATCCCAGAAGAAGTTGTCCCGCATGATCAGGTGCGTGGCTTCGGTCTTCATGAGCGCCTGATTGGTCTCGTCGATCGAGTCGCCGCTGTCGCGGATGATGGTGCCCTCGATCAGGATGGGGCCGTAGGGACTGACGTTGCGCACGCCCTCGACGATCAGCGCCCGGGCGCCGGCGGCGGGCGAGATGTCGCCCCAGTAGCCGCTGAAATCACTGTCGCGCAGCACGGAACTGCGGGCGATGAAACCCCAGCCGTTGTGGCCGCCGTGCAGACCGCGCAGGTTGCTCAGTTTGGCCCGCAAACCGCGGACCGAAACGAGGTCGCCCCAGTCGTTCTGCGTGCCCTTCGTCGGATGGATGTCGTAGTAGTTCGTGCCGTGGTCAAACGCGGCGATGTCCTCCAGGACGAAGTCGGTTCCGTCGAACACGTTGGCGAAGTAGCTCCGCGCCCCGGTGAACTGCGCGTGCCGCACCGCGTAGTTGCTCACCGTCGACGCGATGTCGGCGCCCATCGACTGCGGGTAACAGGTCTCGTAGGAATCGTTGCCCGTGTGCACGAAGTCGGCGCGGTCGCCGAACTGCAACCGGTCGGTCTGCGCGGGATCGCCCTCGACCTTCCAGCCGCGGGACGTGCCGGTGGCCTTCAGGAGCGAACCGCTCGTGCGAAACCGAATCGTGTCCCCGGCCCGCACGCGCACGGTCAGCCAATTGGCCTCGTTGGTGGAGCTGATGTTTACGTTGGAGAGGTCGATGTTCTGGGCAAACACCTGCGTGGTGCCGGCGGTATTGGCGCGGATCTCGATCACTTTGCCGCTCGGTCCGCCGGCGCTGGCGATGGCGGCCGCGATCGCGGCGTTGACGGAGGTGTAGGCACCACCGGCGCCGTTCGCCTGGACAACGAAATCGACGGCGAACGCCGGCCGGGCCAAAAGCAGCGCCGCGGCGAAAACGGACAGGAGGCAGAAGGCGGTGCGCAAGCTCCGCCGGAGGGTGGACGACGCGACAAAGTCGCAGGATCCGTCCACGGATCCCTTTTCGATGAACATGTTACGGGGGTGTTGGGGGGTTTGGAGTCAACCCGCCGCGCAGAAACCGGGGCCGCGCAAACGACCCTCCTAATCCAACACCTCACAAGCGCTTGAGGCGTGCATCGGAAAACGATTCCTACTCAAACGGGCATGCTCGACTCAGGCCAGAATGGACGGACCCTCGCGAGCCAGCCGAGCGTAACACAATTGAATGTCTCCAAATCGTTGCTACGCCGCCCCTCTCCACGCCCGCATTCAGGGCGTGGTGGCGTGAAAATCGTGTAGTCGTGGCGCGGTTACATCCTCCTGCCAGAGCTCAAGCCGCGCGCGGAGACGCGCGACCTCGGCCGGGAGCGCTGCGGCTAGGTTGTTTTCCTCACTCGGATCCGCCGCAAGGTCGACCAGCCACGTCTCGCCGTTGTCGATCACGAGCTTACGATCGCCCTCCATCACGGCGTAGCGCCGATGCTCCAAGCGCTTGTAACGAAAAAAGATCGTGCGCTCAACCGGGGCGTGTTCCGTCGTGAAGACATCGGTGAGGTCGACGCCATCGAGCGGTCGCTCCGGACGCGCGGGTGCGCCGGCGGCCGCGAGCAGCGTCGCGGTGACGTCGATATTGGACGCGACCTGATCCGACACTTGTCCGGCGGGGACTTTGCCCGGCCAACGAATGAAGCAGGGCACGCGGATGCCGCCTTCCCAGAGTTGGCCCTTCCAGCCGCGCAGCGGCAGGTTCGTGCCGGGCGAGACCGCGCCGTTGTCGCTGATGAACACCACGATCGTTTCGCGGTCCGACTCACGCGCATCGATCGCGCGCAGGACGTCACCGACACGTTTGTCCAGGTGCTCAACCATCGCGCGATAAGTGTCGATGTCGCCTTTATCCCACGGCAGCGGCTCGGGTCCGTCTCCAGGCGCCTGATACGGATTGTGCGGCGCGGTGAAGGGCAGGTAGATGAAAAACGGCCCGTCTTGTTTCGTCATCCACTCGATCGCGCGGTCGGCGAACACGTCGGTCAGATAACCGTCGGCCTCGACCGGCTCGCCGTTGTGCCGCAGGTAGGAAATCCCGTCGGGCTCCGTGTGTGCGACATAGTCGGTGCCGCCGCCCAGGGTAACAAACGCCTCGTCGAAGCCGTGGCCGTTGGGGCCGAACTTTGCATCGTCGTAGCCGAGGTGCCATTTGCCGAAAATGCCCGTGGCGTAGCCAACATCCTTAAGGCGGCGTGCGATGGAGAGCTCCGAGAACGGCAGGCCGAGTTCGTCGCGTTCCCGCAACCAGACCGCCTCGTCGTAGCGACCGACGTTGCCATTGCCGATCGCGCACTCAAGTCCGCCAACGCGCTGCTGATAGCGTCCGGTCAACAGCGCCGTGCGGCTCGGCGTGCATTCCGGGGAGTTCGCATAAAAACGAGTGAACCGAATCCCGTCCCGCCCGAGCGAATCGATCGCCGGCGTGCGGCTCACGGTCGAGCCGTAAGAAGACAGATCCCCATAACCAAGATCGTCGGCAAACAGGAGCACGATGTTGGGGCGCACATCGGTCGACGCCACCAAGGCACCGACTGCACCAACGAGCATGCCCATGGCGCCGATCAGACAACGAAGAGAGGTCGAGCAACGATGTTTCATCATGGCGTAAGACGTTTGTTCAGATACGAAACGCGCGTTGGTCCGGCTCGCGTGGCACGATGTCCGCCGTCGCGATCATCCAGCGCAGCAACCGGGTCTCCAAATCGCGACGCACCGCCGCCAAGGCGGGGTCATCGATGCGGTTGTCAACCTCAGTGGAATCGCTAACGAGGTCGTAAAGTTCGCTGGGCTCGTCGAGGCGGTGCACCAGCTTGTGCGTCGCCGTGCGCACCATCACGCCCTTGCCGTGATAGAACGGCTCCTCGCTCTGCTGCAGCTTCATGCGCGGATAATACAGGCCGGCCGGGGCGGAATTGCTGAACGCCTCACTCGCTTCGACTTCGCCCGGCAGGCGTCCGCCTTCGCAAAACACCGCGTCGCGCCACGGCACGTCTTCGTCGGCGAGGAGCGGCAGCAGGCTGCGGCCAAACTGCCGGTGGCCAAGGTCGACACCGGTCAGGGAGCACACCGTCGCGGGAAAGTCCACCAGCTCCACCAACGCGTCCGACACGCGTGGTCGACACGGCGTGTCCGCCGGCGGGCGAAACACAAACGGCACTCGCGTCAGTGCGTCCTGGAACAGGTTTTGCGCCTTCTCCACGAGGCCGTAGTCGCCGGCATACTCACCATGATCGGAAAAGAAAAACGTCGCGGTCTGATCGTAGATACCGCGCTCGACGAAGGCATCGCGCACGCGCCCGAACTGCTCGTCTACCCGCGCGATCATGCCGTAATAAACCGCGCGGAGCTCCGTCCAACGCGCCTCGCTCCACGTCGTCATGCCGAGGCCTTCCTGCAGCCCGCGCATCGCGCGCGGCAGACGATCGAGTTGTTCGTCCGAGGGCGACGGAACCCGGGCGGGCACACTCGCGCGGTCCACCGCCGAAAACCACGGCTCCTCCACCAAAAAGGGCGGATGCGGATACAACAGCGGCAGGAAAACGCAGAGCGGTCGCTCACCGTCGTAGTTGCGCACAAACTCCGCCGCTCCGAGCACGTTGGCCCAGTCGGAATCGAGGTAGAGCGGGTCGTCACCCGTCTCGAGTTTGCCGCCGAAAAAACTGTAATACGTGTCGTCCCCGGGCGCGCCGCGCCGCGACTGGATCTCCGCGTGACTCTCCGCGCGCCGCGTCAGTCCCCAGCGGGCGTAGTCCGCCTCGGTCGGTTGGAAATAGACGTCGCAGTGCCGCGTCACGTCGTCCTGGCCGGCCACGAGGTCGTTCTTGCCCGCCCAAAAGACGAAGTAGCCCGCGCCCTTCAGCGCCTTGAGCAGGTTGTTCTCCCCGCGCTCGAGGCCGAGCATGTGATGGATCGTGCGATGGCCGCGCGTGTGCGGATACCAGCCGGTCATGAAGCTGCAGCGCGACGGCGTGCACACTGGGTTTTGGCAGTAAGCCTGCCTGAAGCTCACGCCTTCGCGCGCGAGCGCATCGACGTTGGGGGTGTGCGCGGCGGGATCGCCCAGATGACCGAGCGCGCCGCCCCGCCATTGGTCGGGGTTGAAAAAAAGCAGATGAGGACGGGTATCGGGCACGGGCAACAGGGGGTTCGCCATGAATCAACCGGGCGGCGCGCAAAGGCAATTCACCGGAACGGCTTCCGGCTTAACACGTGTTAAATCCGACTCCCTTGGTCTCGGCGAAACCCTCGCCCAACCTCGTTGCACTACCCCTGTGGTTCCCCGCCCAACCCATAACTTTCTTACCGCCCTTGTCGCCACTCTCCTCCTTCCCCCTCTCCGACATCCCCGGTCGGGCCCCGCTCCGCGTCGTGTCCTCATCGGCTCCCTGAGCTCCCGCTGATGCGCCCGCTCAATCAACCCGCCACCTCGACCGCCCAGTCCGAGGTTCGCCGCGAAGGCACGACCTTGTTGAACCTCACGGAGAACGAGATTCGCAGCTTTTTCCCCGACGGTTACGGGGAGGCCGCCACCGGCCCCGACATCCGCATCTGCCACTCCGCCCGATCCGTCGACGCATGGCACGAGGCCGTGAGCCGATGGCAACCCGACGTCATCGTCACGGCGTGGAGCGCCCGCGATCTTCCGGTCGAGCTGACGGTCGCCGGCGGCGGTCCCATCCGCTACGTGTGCCACGTCTCCGGCTCCGTGCGGAAACTGATCGGACGCGAGCTGATCGAGTCCGGCCTGTGGGTCACCAACTGGGGCACGCTCGTCGCCCCGATCGTCGCCGAGCACGACGCTGCCGGCACTTTCCCTTACGAGCTTATGG
>CAXBDS010000275.1:0-5715 GCA_963974355.1 uncultured Opitutaceae bacterium | reverse complement strand
GTTCTTGCCGCTGCGCAGGCCGTATTGCATCCCGGCGAGGCTGTCGACGCCGGCGAGGATCTTGTCGCGCCACTGCGTGTCGCCGGTGCGTTCCCACTCGGTCATCCAGTTGCTCACGAAGGCAAACCAGTCGGGGCCGAGGCGGACGCGGGTCGGCGCGAGCGCGCGCTCGCGATCCGTGATGGGTTGGGCGAGGCGCATCGGGTCGAACTCGATCGTCTTGAAGTCGACATTGAGCATCTCGCGCATGACGTCGCCCGTGCGCTCGTCGGTCGTGAGGTAGTAGTAGAAACGTCGATACGCGGCCTGGCTGATGCGGGCTTCCTTCGCGCCGCCGCCCCAGTGGCGCACGTTATGGCGCGAACCGAGGCCGGCGAACTGCCCGAGGTGATAGCAGTCGACCTCGCCGGTGTGGCGGGCCATGGCCTCGGCCATGCGAAACACGTCGGCCCGGCCGGTGCGCAGGAAGCTATACCACAGCCACATGTCGGTCCCGAGTTCGGAGTTGTCCCACGCCATGCCACCGAGGTCGTAGCGCCAGACGTGGCGCACGTCGTCGTAGGAGTGCATGACGTCGCCGAAGTCCCAGAAGCCATACCAGTGTTGTTGCTCGGGTTGCGTCAGGTAAAAATCGAGCGTGCGGGAAAGCCGTTTCTCCACGGTGGCTTTGACCGACGTGGAGTCGTCGGCCAGACCCCAGTGGCCGAAGGCTTGGGCGGCGTGGAGGTAGGCGGGCGTCGGCAGCAGGAGCGGCGGGGCGGCGCCGGTGCGACGGCACGGCGGCCGTCGGGAAGAGCATGAGTTCGCTCGTGCGCGCGATGCCGTGAGGGTCACTGTGGCCGGGTTGGACGTCCTCGTAGGCGGCTTGCAGGCCGTGACCGCGCGTGTCGTAGGGCCGCAAGTCCATGGCAGGGCCATCGGGGGACCATAGCCAGGCGGTGAGGGTGGCCGCGTCGGTGGTGGCGCGGGTGATTTCGAGGCTGGCGGGGTAGGACTGCCAAAAGTTCTTCACGCTCAGGCCGAGTCCACCGCTGACGTCGCCCACGAAGGCGAAGCCCGACGAACGTTGGCCGGCGCCGGCGGCGATCCAGGCGCTGGCGGGGTTGGTGCGTTTCTCGACGGTGAAGCCGTCGGCATTGGACTGCACGAGCTTAAACGCGTCCCACGAGGCCCAGTCGGAGAGCCAGCTGGCGCTGCGGGGGTCGTAGGCGGCGCGGTTGGGCACGCGCCGGCCGGCGACCTGCGTCGGGTAGACGTCATTGCCGGTGGCGGGGTCCTGGGAGAAACGTCCCCCGCGCCCGACCATCGGCTGCACCGGCTCGTCCCACAGGCCGCCATCCTGGCCGGAGAAACGCACGTGGCGATTTTGGAGTTCCTCGCGAAACGGCACGTCGAACCTGATGCCGAGGCCGCGGATCACGTCGCGGTATTGATCGCCATCATACACGAAGGAGTGCACGACGCGGATGTGCTCGGAGCCGGCGTAAACGTAGAGTCGCACCACGAAGGGCAGGAGCGCGCGGCGCGTGCGAATGCCGAGGTGGACGCCTTCGATCTTCACCACGGCGCGCACGGGGCCGGATTGTTCGAGGGTGACCTGGTCGATGCGGGTGTCATAAAGCTCGCGAGAGGGCGAGGCGGCGAGGTCGTCGTCGGGGCCGTCTTGCAGGAGGGCAACGAGTCGACCGTCGCGGGCGACCTCGCGCCCATCGACCACGAGCGCGTCGATCAGGTGGGTGCCGATGGTGTTGTGCCCGCCGAGCGGGAGCCGCATCTGGAGCGGGCCGGTATCAATGGTGGTCGTCGTATCGCTGTGCGTGATACGAATGGCGGCGCTCGTTTCGGCGGGGGCGCCGGAGGAGGCCGCGAGGTGGAATTCGCCGCCTGTGTCGGCGGGCGCGACGGTGGCGACGCCGATCCATTTCAGCGAGCCGTCGGGCCAGGTGGCCAAGGGCCACGTCTGGGTGGGCAACGCGGTGCCGTCGGGCGCGCTGAGTGTGAATGAGGTGTCGGCGGACAGCGTGCCGCGCAAGGCCGGCACGCCAAAACTCACGCCGGTGGCGGTGGTGGGCGCTTCGCCGCCGAGCCAGCCGACGGGAATGGGGTCGGCCTTGATGGCCGGGAGCACGACAAGGCTGCCGCAAAGGAGCGCGACGGACGCGAGAGGGAGACGAGGGAGGGTGAACATGATGGCCGGGAGCCGGGGTTAGCGGGTGGGGGAGGTGACAGAAACAGAGGCGAAGTCCGCGATACCCGAGGTCGATGGATCGGCCTCGGGAGCAGCGGTGGCGAAGAGGCCGAAACGGGCGCCCACCCAGCGGCCCTCGCTCGCGGTGAAGTCGAGCGCAACGGCGGTGAAGGTGTCATCGCCAAAGGCATAGGCGAAGTGACACCGGCCGCCTTCTTCGACGGTCAGGCGAAGGTGCACAGGCTTGCCGGCCAAAGCAGGCGTGGCGAAGGCTTCGGTGGGACCGGTGTGGCGGGCGCTGGCCTCGGGCTGCGTTTGCACCACGAGTTGGAGCCCGCGGGGGTCGTGGCGGAGGCCGATCCACGCCAAGCTGTAGCCATAGACGATCAGACCGGCGGATTCGCCGACGTGCGCGGCGGAAAAATCGAGCGTGGTTGTGGCCGTGAAGGCGGGCGCGGCGAACTTTTGCAGGAGTAGATTGGGCGCGTCATAGAGCGAGACCCCGTCGGGCACGGGGGTGGCGCGCAAGCGGAGATGACCGGCCTTGGCGGGCGTGAGCGGGGACGGCTGGGTCGGGTTGGCATTCCATTGCCACTGCAGACCGGGGCGGCCGTCGGCAAAGGTGTCGGAGGCGGGCGGGGCGGTGATCGGTTGCGGAGGGCTGCCGGCGGGCTTCGCGTGACGGAGGACGGGGCTGCCGATGCCGTCGCCATCCGGATCATCGCCCATCACCGGCCAGTCATCGTCGCTCCAGACCATTGGCTGCAGGTGCATGATGCGACCATAGGGTTGGCGCTCTTGGAAATGCAGAAACCAATCCTCACCGGCGGGAGTGTCCACCCAGGCGCCTTGGTGCGGCCCGTTGATCGCGGTGTCGCCCTGCGCGAGCACGATGCGGCGTTCGTAGGGGCCTTCGATGCGACGGGCGCGAAAGACCCATTGTTCGCCGGTGGCGACCCCATTGGCCGGGGCGAAGATGTAGACGTAACCGTGGCGGGAATACACTTTCGGCCCTTCGAGGGTTTTCATGTCGGCCAGGAGTTCGCCGTCGATGATCGTCTGGCCCTCGTCGGTGGCGGAGAGACCATCGGACGAGAGCCGCACGAGCGTGAGACGATTGGCAAACCCGGCCCGGCTGCGCGCCCAGCCGTGCACGAGGTAGAGTTGCCCGGACTCATCCCACCACGGACACGGATCGATCAGACCTGGGCCGGGGAGCACGAGTTGGGGCGCGCTCCACGTGCCGGCAGGATCGGTGGCGGTCGTCAGATAGATGCCGAAGTCGGGGTCGGGATAGTAGAGCCAGAACCGACCGTCGCGGTAACGGAGGGCGGGGGCCCACACGCCTTCGCCATGGCGGGGCGTGCGGAAATGATCGACCGGCACGAGCCGGGGCAAGGCGTGGTTGATCAGCGTCCAGTTGACGAGGTCACGCGAATGCAGAATGGGCAGTCCGGGCACCGAACTGAAACTCGAGGCGGTCAGGTAAAAATCGTCGCCGACGCGCACCGCGTCAGGGTCGGAGTAATCGGCGAAAAGCACCGGGTTTTGATACGTGCCGTCGGCGAGATCGGCGATCCAAGGTGGCGGCATGGCGAGGGAAGGGGCTGCGGGGGCGGTTGCGGCACCGATAGAGGTGCACAGCAGGGCGGAGGTGACGGAGAGGCGCGACATGGAGGGGGGAGAAAGCAGAAACCCGCAGCGGCTCCGAAGGGGCAGGATGCGCGCGAGCGAGAGACCGTCACGCTTAGCGGAGGAGGCCGGGCGCGGCCAGCTGTCGCCGGGGACTTCCTTAGCGGACAGTTTGACCTGCCTTTGTGGTCGCGTGGTCGTCCGGTGGTGACGCCAACGTCATCGCGAGCACCTGGGTCTGTTTCGAGGCCAGTTCGCCTTCGCATTGGGCGGAGCCGCGGTCGAGGTCCCGGCAGATTTGCGGGCGGTGTTCGTAGACGGAGCAGAAATATTCCGTCGCGCCTCCGGTCGAGTCCGCCGCCGGGCGGACCGCGAGGGCGGCGCAGTGTCCGTCGTTCATCCGCATAAACGCCCGATGGCCGACGAAGTGGGCGAGCCGGGCGGAGTCGGCGCCGAGGCGTGACCAATCGGCTCCGGTCACGCGCACGTAGGTCGGCGAGTCGGAATGACAACAGACACCGCAACGCAGACAGTGATTGGGAATAAGCATGGCGCCCACGGCCCGCGGCGAACGCAGGTGAGGGCGTGGTCAAGCCTGTCGCCCGATCGGCTTTTGGCGAGCGTGGGATGCGTGGGCTTGCCGGATCGAGGTGGCGACGGGGGGCGACGCGGATCAAGCGGTGGTTGCGCGGGCCCGGGCGGGCCACACGACCCGCCCGAATGCGACCAGATCCTGGGCGGATGGGCCGGTGGCTTTCGTCAGATCCAAGAAGCTGTAGGCGTATTTCATGACATGGCCGTGCATGTCACCGGAGGCTTTCATCTGTCGCCAATACGCTTCATGGCGGGGGTCCACCGCGCTTTGTCGCAACGGCGTCTGGTCGATCTGGCTTTCATTCGCCACGAGGAGGCCGCGCACCCGCTTGCGATAAGCCACATCCAGCGCCGCCAGCGTAGTATCCGTAACGTGGTGACGCAGGAGGGTGATGGCATGACCGTGGGTAAGAAGATGCCCGAGCTGCATGTCGCCGACCTCCATCGGCCTCGGACGGTCGAACTGCGCGAATCGTCGCCAATAGTCGCAGACATCAGCCTCGACGGCCTCGGCGAGCGGTCGGACTTGGTTTTCGCCGTTGAGGGTGATCCAACCGGGGCCGGACTCTTTGATGCGGCGAATCTGGGTGGTCAACGCGTCGAGCAGGGAGGACCACGGTGCGATGTCGAAGGTATGCAGGGCCTGGAGCACGTAGGCGGCATAGATGACATCGTGGCCGATTTCTTTAGGCACTTCCGCGTTTACGCTTATCTCTTGGACGATGGCTTGGGTGAAGCGGGATAGCGAAATGCTCGTCGTGTCGCGGGGCCCGCTGGTGGCGCCGGCGACCTGTGCTTGGGCACGCGACATGATGGCTTCGACGCTGGGGCCTTGCACGAATTTTTCGTGAATCAGGAAGGCGCCGGCGAGCGCCCCGCAACCGAGGTGCGCCTCCCAAATGCCTGCGCTGACGGAGGCCTCGATCTGTGCGAGGGCTTTGATCGCCAGATGCTTCATGGGGGGCGGCAGCCCGGGGTCATGGTCCGTCGCGTTGGGGTGGGGCGGCGTCATTGCGAGGGAGGTTAAGACGTCGCGCGCCGGGTCAGCCAGCGATTTCACGGATCGTCGAGAGCTTGGGCCTTCCCGCTCGGATCGAGTGACCTCCGGGGTTGAGCTGAAAAGACCCGGCCTTAGGCTCGTCCGCCATACACGTATGAAACGACGACCCGCCTTCCCGTTTTTTGTTTTCTTAACCGCTCTGCTCGCGCCCGCCATTGCGGCGGTTCCAGGTTCGGCGGCGTCGAAGCGCCTCCCGACTCAACCCACCCAAAAACCTGTGGTCGACGCGGTGCCGGAGGCG
>CAXBDS010000274.1:0-5717 GCA_963974355.1 uncultured Opitutaceae bacterium | reverse complement strand
ACACGCGTGGTCCAACGACGGTTCCAAGTGGTGCGCACGTTCGTATCCGCCTCGGCTCGCTGGGTAACTCGTCGCAGCAATCCCGGCGCCGGCTCGATCGTCACACGATCCTGCCGGATCTCGACCTCCCACCATTGCCGGTCGCGCAGGTGCATGGCGTGCGACGCGATGCCGCGGTCCGCCGCGCCGTTACTCAAATCAATCCCCTCGTAGCGCGCATCGATCCTCGGCCCGTGCTCGCGATAAATGCGGTCGATCGCCTCCCGCACCTCACTGCGTAGTTCGTCGCTCAAGGCATGATTTCGCAGCAATTCCTGATAACTGAGCATGGCTCGATACCATTGACCTGCCCCGGCCGCGGAGGCCGCCAAATCGGTTTCGTAGGGATAACGTTTTCCGTTGAACTGTTCCCGCTTCAGCTCGCCCAACACGCGCTCCGCCTCCGCAAAACGACGCTGCAGATAATACCCCGCCCCCAAGAAATACCGCCCCTGATGATCGCCGGGATAATAGGTCAAAAAATCCTCCGCCAAGTGCACCGTTTCCTCGCCGTCCTTTTGCTCCGCCGCCATCGATGCGAGCACGAGCAAGGTTTGCCGATCACTCGGGTTCCCGGCCAATACCTGGAGTCCGATGGCTCGCGCCACTTTGGGTTTGTTCAGCCGCGCGTAGAGATAGACCAGGTAGCGGCGTTGCTCGATATCGAGCCCTTGCGCACGCTCGATCATCGCGTCATCCGGGATCGGCAACGCTCCACTACTATTCTGCGCTGACATCCGCAGCCCAGAACCCCACCCCAACACGCCCAGCGCGCACCAGACCCCCAGTCGAAGCGGTCGGATCCATTTCATCGCGCCCCCCCGTCCAGGGCGAGCAAGCCCAGTTGGAATTCACGCAGCGCGCGTTGATAGGCCCGCTTGGCCCCGATTCGGTCACCTCGTGACAGACGGACAAGCATCGACTGGGCTTCTCGCGAACGACCTTGACGCTGCAGGACTTGGATCAGGTCGCCCATCACGTCCCAATCGTCCGGGTGGATCTCGTGCAGCCCACGCAACAGATGCTCCGCCTCGCCCAAATCGCCGATGCTGCTGTAAGCCCGGGCCAACAGATGACACGTCTCCGGCTCGTCCCTCAGTCCGGCTCCCAGATCACGCGAAAGAAACGCCCGTTCGGCCGCGACGTCATTGTTCAATCGCATCAGGATCAGATAAATCCGCGCCGCATCGAGCTCGGTCGTCAGTCGCGGGTGACGCTCGATCACCCGTTGTGCTTCGAGATACCGCTTCGCATCGGACAACGCGTAGGCAAGCCGCATGATCAACTCGCCGTTGGCCGGAAAACGCGTGGCGCCCTCCTGCAAGGCGTGCCGCGACTCGTCGAGCCGCCCCAGCAAAGCATACCCGTAGGCGAGCGTCAGATAGTCCGCCGGTGTCGCCTCATCCGTGGCAACCACCCCGCGCAGGCCGGCCACAAAATCCTCGTAGGCACCCAGGCCGCGCGCCAAGCGGAAATAGGTGCCGTAGTCGTCCAATTCGCCCGTCCTTTCCGCCACCCGGCGAACGACCGCCAACGCCCGGTCATAGTCCCCCAGCGCCATCCAGGCATCGCCCAGACGCCGCTCGATATCGGTATCGATCCGACCCGCCGCTTCGACTTTCTGCAACCACGCCGCGGCCGATTCAAACTGGTAAAGTTCCGCTTCCAGTCGGGCCAACGCGAGCATGGCATTCAGGTCGGTCGGCGCGACGACAAGATACTTCTCGTAGTTCGCCACCGCCGCATCGTAACGCCCCAGGTCAGTCAAAATCCGGGCCAGCTGCAGGGTGTATTCATCGTGGCCCGACACGGGCACCACGCGTTCCAAAACCTGGGCCAAATCGCCGTCGCGATACAGGCCGGGGTTCAACGCCATCAAACGATCCACCGCAAACAGCGAACCCTGCCGGCCCAGCTCCATCCACACGTCAAACGCCGCCGAGGCCTGTCCGCTGCCCTCGAGCAGGCGCGCCCATTCGTGCAACTCGTCCGGCGCACGGGCCGTCAGCGCCACCACGCGCGCCTGACTCGCCGCCGCCTCCAATGCCGCGCCGCTCTCGCGCTGCAAGCCCACCAGTTGCCGCCACACCGCCACATCCGTGACGTGCGCCTTCGCATACGCTTCCACGAGTGGAATCGCCCGGCTCGATTGCCCCGCCGCCCGCGCCACTGTCGCCAACCGCAGCACCGCCGCGCTGTCGGACGCCGGCCCCCGTCGCCTCTCGGCTTCCAGCTCAGCCATCAACAGGTCCAAGGCATCGCGATTGCGATTCAACTCGCGCAACAACGCGACGCGCAGTTCCGGCTGCCGGTCTGCGGGCAACCCACGCAACGCCGCGAGCGCCGCCGTCGAATGTCCCGCCAGCCGGTGCAGGCGCACCAGCTCCACGGCGAGGGCCTCGTCGCCCGGCGCCGTTCCGTGTTCTCGTTCGAAAATTGCCGCGGCCAAACCCGGCCGTTCCCGCGCCAGCGCGAGCGGCACGAGGCGCCGCACCAATGTTGCGCGCTGTTCGGTCGGGATTTGTGCCCAATATTCAGATACGGTCCGCCAGAGCCGCTCCACGTCGCCTGCGCGACCCACATCGTCCACCCAACGTGCCAACAGACCCGGGTCCCATGCATGCGCGCGCCACCGCGCGAATGATGCCATCAGGAAATCATCCACCGTCTCAGCGCTGGGGGTCTCGCCCAGCTCCCGACGGGCCAGCTGTTGATCGACTCCGGCGTAACGGAGCGGGTCGGCGGCCCGCTCGGCCGGCGTGACTTTGCCGAGCACCCGTTTCGCCTCCGCTACCCTGCCGTCACGCAACAGATCTTCCAGCAGCCCAGGATCATCAGGCAGCAAAAAATAGACGAGCGCCGCGCAACCCGCCAGCACCCCCAGGAGTTGCTGCCACGAGAGGATTCGCTTCACGCGCGTTGGGGGCGGCTCGCTCATGCGCTCAATCGATAAACACGCCCACCTTGGCCTCCGCCGGAACGGTCAGACTCAGGCGGCCCTCGGCCGTCGTGGTTTGCGTGGTCTCGCGACCATCGACCATCACTCGCGCTGGCGTGAGCCCGGGCCACCCCGCGAGCACCAGATGCACCGGTCGGAAGTCGTGAAGCACCAGTTCCACCGACCGCGGAGAGGCCCGCCATCCCGTCACCTCGCCGGACGAACTTTCCAGATGAGGCGCCGGTGGGGCCTGCGTGCCGGCCGGGCTCAAATGCACCTTCGCGACCGGAGAACCGTCAGTGTGCAGAAACGCCTCGGTCCCTTCGACCTTCCAGCCTGTAATATGTTCGCTCGCGCGAAAATCAATGCGGTCCGCCCAGCCCGCCGGCACCCGAAACGTGCGCAGTTCGCCCGTATTCACCAGCGCCCAGGTGGGCGAGCTTGATGTAGGTCGACACTTTGACGGAATGCAGCGGCTGCTCCATCGCCCAGTCATAGACCGTTTCGAGCGCCCGCACGGAGGCGCGGTAGTCGCCACTGTAGAAATGGTAGTAGATATTGACCGGTTTTAACCGGCGCGGCCGCTCCGTGCGCTGGAAGGTATCGATGACATGGATAAACATGCCGAAATACGGCCCCTGCCAGTCGTTGGTATAGACGTTTTCGTTCTGGGCCGGCGCAAATACCTGCAACTCGTCGCCCCAGGGCATGGTCCGCGGTGCCACGGCCGTAAGGGTCGGCGCCCGGCGTGAGATGATGGTGTCGCCGCCATTCATGGCCAACAGGCCCAAGTCCCGCACGCGCGCCAACGCGGCGGGCGGCGGGCGGCAATTTCCGCTCCACAAAAACACTTCGACCTGCTTCCCGGGCGGGGCCAGCTCCCGATTGATGTAAGCGATGGATCCGTCGATCTCACGGACCAGATCAAGATGCGGATACGGCACGGTGAGCTGCAGTCGGGCATGCTCGTAGAGCGAGGCGGTGCGATCGTTCTCCATCCACATGAACGGATGAGAATAGGAATGAGAGGCCATTTCCACGTTCGGCAGTTTGAAGATATCCCGCGCGATATTCTCCAATTGCGGCGCCAACTTCGGGTCGGTGCCCTTTACGGCTACGCTCACTTCGGCTTCGATCACCGAAACCGTCACCGGCACGGGGTATTTTTTCAGAATCCGGTCACGCACCACCTCTGCGGAAAACTTCCCGACGTCCACTTCGCTACGGTCGATAAAGCCATCGCCATCGATGTGACTCAAAAACATGCGCAGGCCATCGCGCGTCGTCGCATCGGGCACCGGCGCGTCCACGCGTCCTATGGTTTCCTCCAAAAAGGCGAAAAGATCGAACTGCCAGAAATCGCGAAAGTCCGGACGCTGAAACAACACGTAAGGGTCGAGCGCCATCCCGCCCCACGAGGTGCCAAACAGCGCGTCGACCCTCACCTCCCGGCCGTTCGTCGTCGTGCCCGTGATCGCCCGCATGACCTTGCTACCCTCTGGCGCCCGCAGGTCGGTGTATTCAGTGGGCAACAACCGGCCGGGGACTTCCGCCCCCGCCATGACGGTCGGATCTCGGACCACCTCGCGCAGCCCGTTCACCGGCAAAATAATCTGTCCGTTCCCCTGCAGACCGAGAGCCGCCATGATGCGTCGCCGCTGACTATCATCCCCAAAAGGAAGCTGCCCGAAGATCAGGAGCCGGCGCCCTGCCGCCACTTGGGCGATCAACCAATCGACCACCCTCGCCTCCTCGCTCAGAGGCATTTCCCACAAACGAGGCAGCACGATCGCCACGGTCTCTTCGCCCAACTCCGGCAAGGCTTCGTCCGCCTGAACCTTGCCGTAGTCCACCTCGTAACCGAGCCATTCCAACGCCGCCTGCAACCTCATGCCGGTAAACGACTCCGCCGGCCATTTGACCCGATCCGCCGGATCGCTGGCGAGGTTGCCGTAAAAACTAAACACGCGCCGTGGCACTTCCCGCCACGGCGCGAGCACGGCACCCCGCAACGACGGCGTGGATACAAAGGCGTTCCAGCCCAGATCCAGAATGCGCTTGGCCACCGCCCGAGCCCGCGCCGCGTCGTGCGGATCGACGTAATCGAGCACGTATACCTGCAAGCCCGCGGCCTCGGCCTCACGCAGGCGCGCCGTCAACGCCGCGGTCTCGGCCGGCGGCACGCCACGATAACGCTGTTCCGCGAAATCATAGGTGCCCAAAAGCGACTCCGCCATCACCCCGTCCACAACGCCGCGCAACGCCGGCAAAAGTTCAAACCCGCGATTCGCCACGATCATCGCCGTCGGATCCAGGGCCTTAAGGCGTTTCACCAGGGTGATGGCGGCCGCCCGGCCTTCGGGACTCACCGAATCCAACGTATCCAAAAAGAACCCGTCGTAGCCGCGCGCCACCGCTTCGGCGGCGACCTCGTCAACCAGCAGGGCGGTCCATCCGTCGTCGCGCAGGTCGAGCAAATCCGACCCCCAGGTCGCGTTCTGTCCGCGTAACGTCAAGCCCCGCTCCACCGCCTGAGGCCGATAAAGCGCGTCGGCCGCGATCTCCCCGACGCTGAGGTAGGCCAGCACTTTATTACCCGCCGCGTGAGCCGCCGCCAGATCGACAGTCGCGTCGGGATGCACGATCGAAACCGCGTTCAAGCGCAGGGGCGCCGTGGGCACATGCGCGTCGTAGTTGACGTAAAACGACGCCGGCGCGGCTCTTCCCGACATGGCGAAAA
>CAXBDS010000273.1:0-5774 GCA_963974355.1 uncultured Opitutaceae bacterium | reverse complement strand
CGGGTCGGTTTTCGCCCGCCGTCACGACGGTGCGTGGCGCGATTGCGGCCACGGTGGGAAATCTGCCGGCGGAGGGACGCATCAGTCGCGCACCAACTCTCCCTCGGTGACGAGGTAGGCCCGGATGAAGGGAGCGGCGCCTTCGCCTCCCCAGGAGTAACTTTCGAGGGCGCCGCCATTGGTGTAGTCGAGGATGACGATGCGGCCGTCGGGCAGTTGGGTCCACGAACTGTAGCCGCAGTCGCCCGGATAGGCGATGTCGAGGACGACGGTGCGGTCGCGACGGAACTGGTCGGGGTATCCGGATTTCGGTGACCAGGACCAGTCGATGGAGTAGTCGCGATCATCGTTGATAACCTTGGCCGAGACGGCGCGCCAATGGGAGACACCGGCGTTGCGCGAGTAGGGTTCATAGCCGGCGGGAACGGCGCGGTTGCCGAAGCGCACCTCGCGCACCCAAATGTCGTCGATCGGCGCGCGCAGTCGTTCCCGGCCGTCGACGCTGACCACGATTTCCCCGTGATCGCGCACGAGGCGGTAGGTGTGCCACGCGGAGGTATCGATTTCGAAGCCGGTCGCGGGGCGGTCACCGAGGCTGACCCGGCCGGGTTCAAAGCGGACCCAGCAGCCCGCGCTGATGGCGACGCCATGAAGGTCGGCCGACTCGACGCGCAAGGTGGCCTCGATCTCCACGCGGGAGCGGTCGTCCTGCGCTGGATACAGGTTGAATTCGACGGCGTGGTGCTGGCCTTCGGCGGTGCGGACGGTGAGCGCGTCGGCCGTGAGTTCGCAGCGGGACTCGTCAATGATCCACGAGTTGGGTTGGAAGCCGATGTCTTCGGTCGGATTGAAGACCAGCGCGCGCGAGCCGGGGGTGCCCCAACGGTTGCGGTAGGTGACGAGGTAGTTGCCCGACTGGAGCTTTCGCAGGTGCGGGCGTTGACCGTAGAAAGGCGCGAGCTGGGCTCGCGGCCAGGTGCGGCCGTTGTCATCACTGAAGAGCAGACGACTGGGGTGACCGAACTGGCCGTTGCCGAGGCCGATGCGCGTCGCGGCGACGAGATGGCCGGGACTCATCTCGGCGAGGCCGACTTCACAGTCCCCGAAGAACGGGCTGTCGGAGGTCCACGTCGGGCGACCCCAGGTGGTGCCGCCATCGTCGGAAAAGACGATCTCGTTACGGTAGTAAATATCGCCCCAGGGTTGCGGTGGATTGCGGAGCTGGTCGGTGGTGTTGGAGGAGGTGCGCGTGTAGGCTAGGGTTCCGTCGCTCAGCTCGACGATGTAGCCGGGCTCGCCGCCCACGTCGTCGACCTTGGCGGGGGGCGACCACGTTTGGCCGTTGTCCGCACTCCAGAGGAGATAGTTGGCCATGCCGCGGGCGGGCCGTTGCCAATGCGCGAGCATGGGGAAGTCCTGGCCGGGGTGACGCTGGCCCCAATCGGAGACGATGACGATGCGGCCGTCGCGCAGGACGCTCATCTGCGGCACCACCCAGACCGATTGATCGTCCCAGACATCGGCCTCGGCGATTGATTGGTGGCCGTGCCAGGTGCGGCCGCCGTCATCCGAGCGGGCAACCATGATATGGCTCATCAAGGACGTGTGGTTGTCGGAGAGTTGCCAAGCGGCGACCAGCGATCCGTCCTTCGCCTGAACGACGTTGGCGCATTTGTAATACCAGCCGCCTCGCGGGTTGGGGTTGTTGATTCCTGGATACGCATCCAGCGAGACCGTATGTTTGGCGGTGTCGGGAATTTTGAGCGAGTCCCGGTGGAAGGGAGACTCGGCCGCCCAGGTGGTGAGTGCGAGCAGGCAGGTGAACGCGAGGTGCGAGGTGGCTTTTTTGGGGGTAGTCATGCGGGGTAAGTTAAGCGGTGTGACGCTGGGCGGTGGTGTGATCATCGATCCAATCCCAGTCGAGCTCGACGCCCAGGCCGGGACCAGGCGGGAGGTGCGCCAGACCGTCCGCAGCGACGTCAAACGGGTGGTTTTTCAAGCCGAAGCGAAACACGGGATGGTGGACTTCCACCATCGTCGTGTTCGCCGAGGCGCACGCGACATGCAGGTTGGCGACGTCGAGCAGCGGCGTATTCGCCGTATGGATCTCAAGGGAGAGACCGAACAGTTCGCAGGTGGCCATGGCTTTGCGCAGGCCGGTGATGCCGCCTTTGATGAGCACGTCCCCGCGGGCGATGGTGGTGGTGCGACCGGTGAGAAAATGCGGCAGTTCGGTGAGGCGCACGGTTTCGCCGCCGACGATGGGCGTGCGCAACGTGGCGACCAGGTGACGATAGTGTTCGAACTGGGTTTCCGGCAGCGGCTCCTCGAACCAGTGGTAATGGAGGGCGTCGAGCTCCCGGCCCACGGCAAGGGCCTCCACCAGCGAATAGCTGGCATTGGGATCCTGCATCAGGGGGAAGGTGGGGCCGGCGGCCTCCCGGGCGGCGTGCAGACGGGGCAAGTCGGCGGCCGGGCCGGATCGTAGCTGGAGTTTGTAGCCATGGTATCCGTGAGCCTGAGCGGCTCGCACTTCCGTCGCGATCTCGTCGGCCGAACTGGCCTCTGAGCGGGCGGAGAGATAGGCCGGCAACCGATCCGTATGTTGGCCGAGAAGCGCGGCGATGGGTTGCCCGACCAGTTTTCCCCGCAGATCCCAAAGCGCCACATCGACGACACCGAGCAGACTGTCGGATTGGTTGTAGAGGTGACGCTGGCGAGCCCAAAGCCTTTGCCAGATGGCCTCACTATGGAGCGGGTTGGCGCCAACAAGTTGAGGGAAATAACTTTCGTGCAGCAGGGTGGCGAGCGCGGCGCCATCGGCATGCGGGCCGTAGGCCATGCTATGGCCCTCGTGACCGGAGTCGCAGTGCAACGTGACGAGCGGAAAGTCCCAGCAGGGGGGGCGCCCGGCGGGCACAACGCCGTGGCGGTAGCGGGGCGCGGCGTCGATCCGCAGGAGGCGCGTGGTGAGACCGGTGATTTTCATGGCCGAGCGTTAGTAACCACGAGACAGCCGGGCGATGTGATGGAGTGTTTCGCCGGAGGCATGACGTCTGAGGTTGGCGCGAAAGCGTTCCAAGGTGAGGCGGCCGAGCTCGCGGTGGTGACCGGCGATGTGGGGCGTCACCACCACATGCGGCGCGGTCCACCACGGGCTGTCGGGCGGAAGCGGCTCAACCTCGAACGTGTCGAGGGACGCTCCGCGGAGGCGCTGGGTCTGCAGGGCCTTGAGCAAGGCGTCCTCGTCGATCAAGCCACCGCGACTCACATTGTGCACGCAGGCGTCGGCTTTGAGCAGACGGATGCGTTTTGCGTCCAACACGTGCCGGGTCGTCGCGGTGAGCGGCAGCGCCAGCACGAGGTGGTCGGACGCGGCGACCAGTTGATCGAGCCTTGCCCACGGCAGGACCTTTTCCACGCCCGGCACGTGCGATTCGGCTGGGTTGAGCTTTGTCGCGATTACTCGGATACCGAGCGGTTGGGCGATACGGGCCAGTTCGCGGCCGATGGCCCCGCATCCCACGAGACCGAGGGTGAGGTTTTCGATGGCGCGGGGGATGTCGGGGCGGCGTCGCCATTGCTGTTGGCGTTGGGCGGCGGCGAAAAACGACTGCCCGCGTTCAAACATGAGCACCATCATTAGCGTGTGCTGCGCGATGATGTTAGCATGCAAACCGTGGGCGGTCGTGACCGTGATCGGAGAGGCGGCGAGATCAAGGTAGTCGTCAATACCGGACGAAACGATTTGCAACCATCTCAGGTGGGGAAGCTGTCGGGCGACGGACGAGGGGAGATTGCCGAAAACGACCTCGGGCCAATCGGGGCCCGACAACACCTCGTCAATTCGCGTGGTTTGACGGAATTGAAAAGCAGGGAACTCGCGTTTCAACGGGTCGATTTCGGCTGCGGGCAAGTCCCGAAAAAGCAGGATGTTCATCAGGGGTAGGCGAGGGCGAGAAGCAGGCGGTCGCGGGCGGACTAGCGGGCGTGCGCGTGCGGGTCGCCATCGTCGAGATTCAAGTTCTCCGGCCAAGCGAGTTCGACACCGCGCTGGCGCAGATTCTCCTGCAGTTGCGCGCGGCGATCATTTTCGCCGGCAACCTGTTGGGGCGTGACCTTGTCTCGCAGGCACTGGACGGCGAGCAGCGCGGCGGCTTCGCCGATATTCCACTCGACGGGATGAAGCCGGTAGCACCCGTTCGTGATATGGGTGGTGCCGATGTTTTTGGCTGCGGGGAGCAGGTTGACTATGCGCACGGGCACCAACGCACCCAAGGGAATGCGAAACGGCAATGAGGCGACGTCGTGATAATTGTCGCCTCCTGTTGTGGGATGAAGGTCGATGCGATAGTAGCCGATCCCAACCGAGTCCTCGTAGCGTTCGGCGAGGCTTTCTCCCGGTCGGCATGCGGCGGATACGTCGGCTTCGACGACCGTATATAGTGATCGGATACGGCGGGCCTCACGGATATAAGGCGCCATGGCCAGACCATCGTCGGTTCCGGTAATATCGGGACGGAGGCGCAGTTGTGGCCACCCGTGGCCGCCATCGGGGCGCGGCGCCTCGGTCTGCAGCCAATGCACCATCGACAAACTCAAGCGGCGGGCGGCTGCCAAGTGCCGGCGGTGGTCCTCGTGCGAGGCCCCGAGGAGATTTCCTTCGAGATAGTCGATCATCGGCCAGTTGATCAGACAGACATCGCTGGCGAAAAAGCCCGGACGAAACAGAGACCGATCAACGATGCGACGGAATGACCACAAACCGGAGAACAGGCCCGGCTTTTCGCCGTGCGGATGGAAACGATAGTCCATCGGGGCCATCGTGCGCGGGTTGAGGCCGCGCCAAGCCAACAGCGGGCCGGGCCAAGGCGGCTGCAGGGTTGGCGTGTCGTCGCGCCAATGGGCGTAGTCGGCGGGGGGCGGGACGAGGTGATCCGTCGCGTCGGACGCCCCGGCACCATCGACCACGAAGCACAGGGAGAACGCCTGAACGTTTTCGGGGCGCGCTTCCTCGGGGGCACCGGGCTCGCCGGTATCGCGACGAGATTCGCTGCCCGTTACGTGTTCGACGGATGCCAGCGGCAACAGGTCGCCATTTTCGGTGGCATCGAGAAAGAATGATGCGCTGACATGAGTCGTTGAACCGGTGCGTTCGTCGGTGAGCACGACGGAGGCGATACGGTCTTCGCCGTTGAGGCTGACGGATACGGGCCGGTGCTGACGGAGAATGTTTAGGCGTCCGCTGGAGACCTGCGGTGCGAGCATGGCTTCAAGCACGGCGAGGGCGACGCGGGGCTCATGGCAAAGCGGAGACACCCAGCCGTTGCCGGGATTGAGCCGGTCATCGCGCGCGGCGGCGGGGGTGAGCGGATAGTTGTCTCGGTAGTATTGGCGCACGGCGCTGCGAAAGCGTCGATAGGTCGCGGTGCAACCGAAGCGCTCGATCCAGCCGTGTTCGTCAGGCGGCACGGCTTGGGAAGTGAATTGTCCGCCGATCCAGGCGAACTCTTCGGTAAGCACTACGCGATGTCCGGAGTCGGCGAGGGCGAGGGCGGCGGCGCAGCCACCAACGCCCCCGCCGATCACGGCAATATCGGCACGAAAATGACGGGAAGACGGTTCAGTCATAGCGGGGGGCAGCGGCATCAATAGGCGTTGCCCGATGCGCGACTCGCGTCCGTCGTTGGCGGGGGAACGGAGACCGGCGACGTTGGACCGGTCATGGTCTCGGTCAGCACGCGCAGGCCATGGGTCATGACCTTGACGTCACC
>CAXBDS010000272.1:0-5833 GCA_963974355.1 uncultured Opitutaceae bacterium | reverse complement strand
GATTCACTCCCGGAACCGGGTCCTTCACACCCTTGGGGTTTTTGGAAGGAAGATCACGCACATGCCCCACCGATGCGAGCACGACATAGTCGTTGCCGAGGTATTTGTTGATTGTCTTCGCCTTTGCTGGGGATTCCACGATCACCAGTGATTTGCCCTTCGCGTCGCCTGACTTGTACGCACTGGCAAACTTGCGTCCCCCGGCCTTCTTCGCGACCTTCTTGGCGGCTTTCTTCACCTGCTTGACGGCGCTGACCGCGGCGTCCTTGGTCGCTTCGACGGCGTTGGTGATCATCGCCATGGCAGGCGAATAGCGTCCGGACATGCCGACAAAGAACACCGTTGAAACGACGAGCACGGCGGGCACGGGCCAGGGCGGCAGGTTGGTGAGGAAGAGCACGGAGACGGCCCCCAAGATCGAGATCGCAAAGAGCACGTGCAATTTGTCGTAGCGATCCGAGAGACGCCCAAACCAGGGCACCGTAAAGAACGTGCAGGCGCCGCCGCAGAGGTAGATCCACGGGAGCTGTTGTTCGGTGAGGCCGACGTTGGCGACCATGGTCGGGGCCATGAACGGGATGATGAGGCCGCCGCCAAAAACCAGCATGCCGGACAACGCGAACGCGCGCTGGTGGACGGGGTGTCGCAGGATCGCGCTCATCTGCCGCCAAGCTGACCCCGCGTGCCGTTCGATGACGACGACCGGCAAGACCTTGAAGGCGGTGACCCAGACGGCCGCGCTCAGCCCGGCCAATAGGAAGAACGGAGCATGCCACTCGAACCAGCCCGCGAGCGTGATGCCGAACGGCACGCCCAAGACCGACGCCAGCGGAAACGCTGCCATCACCGTGCCCATGGCGCGACCGCGCCGCTCCGGTGGGATGACATCGCCGACCATCGCCGTCACGATGGATCCGGCGACGCCGCCACAGGCGCCGGCCGCGATACGCGCGGCGAGCACGGACCAGAAGGTGGGCGCGAGCGCGCAGGCCAACGTCGCGAGGACGAACCCGGCGTAGAGTGTGAGCAAGGCGTGTTTCCGCTCGAAACGATCGAGGATGAACCCGCCCAGAAATCCGGTGATCGCCGCCGACAAGGCATACGCCGCGACGAGCCAGCTGAACTTCGTCGGCGAGACCGCGAAAGCCCGCATCAATTGCGAGCCCAGCGGCATGATGATCATGAAGTCCAAGATGTGGGTGAACTGCACGCCGGCCAACATGAAGAGCAGCGTGCGTTCGTTGAATGCCGGCGCGGGCGATGAAGCAGAGGGAACGGAAGGCAGGGCGGCGGGCACGTGGCGAACCAAGGCGGCCGCGGATGGAACGCAACCTCGCCGTTACCTCGCGGGCGGGCGGCGCCCCTTTGGGCAAGGGGGTGGCCTTACGCGTCGCGAGAATCGCGGCCGAGTTCTTCGCGCACCAACGCCAGCAATTGCTCCGCGCCGCGACTCTGGTAGCGTTGCAAGTGACGGATGATCGCGATCTCACGCCGCGGGGCGCGGCCGCTCAGCTCCCGATAGATCAAGGTGCGCTTGTCGTTCACGTTGCGGGCGGTCTGGGGCAGGATCGCGATGCCCATGCCGTGCCCCACAAAGGCCTTCAGCGTGGCGATCTGGGAACAACGGTAGCCGATCTTTGGTTCGAAGTCGTGGTCGCCGCAGAAGCGTTGGACCTGGGCGGCCAGAGTGCTGCCAACGCCCATCATGACGAAGGTTTCGTCGGCGAGATCGGTGGCGTGGACTTCGCTTTGTTTGGCGAGACGGTGATGTTTGCCGACCGCCAGCAGGAGCGGTTCGCTGAAGATCGGTTCGATGGACAAGCGTGCGTCGCGCAGCGGCATCGAGACCAACGCAAAATCGAGATCTCCGCTGAGCACCGCCTCCACCAGCTCCACGCGAAACGCTTCCAGCGTGAAGACTTCCAAGTTGGGAAACGCAGTGCGGCTGCGGTCGAGCAAAGGCGGGAGCAAATAAGGGGCGAGGGTGGGCACGGCGCCCACGGTGATTCGCCGTCCCAGCGAGGGGTCATCACGGATCTCTTTGGCGGCGTCCTCCACGTCCAGGAGGATGCGCCGGGCCCGGGCGAGGAAGGTAACCCCAGCCTCGGTCGGCACCGCCCGCCGCCCCAACCGATGAAACAGTTTGTGGCCGAGCTCGTCCTCAAGCTTTGCAATCTGTTGGCTCAATGAAGGTTGAGCTACATTGGAGACGAGGGCGGCCCGCGTGAAGTTGCCCTGATCGGC
This sequence comes from uncultured Opitutaceae bacterium, assembly GCA_963974355.1. Classification (GTDB taxonomy): domain Bacteria; phylum Verrucomicrobiota; class Verrucomicrobiia; order Opitutales; family Opitutaceae; genus Actomonas. The sequence continues at coordinate 3,589 of CAXBDS010000272.1, read as the reverse complement.
AATCGCGAGGGCGTAGCGCAGCTGATGCAGTTCCATAGGTTATAACTATGGAAAGCATAGAAACGAAATAATTCAACTATCTGAAGACCGTGGTATTGTAGTCCTGCCGCCCAATCCGGGGCGTGAGCCGTTTCGACGACTTTTAAAAAACCTAGATCCACTATCATCATGAAAACCGAATCCATTCTCCCTGCTCTCACTGGCGCCACCATCGTAGCCACGCTCTGGTTGCTGACCGTCGTTCGCACGGAACTCGTGATCGGCTATATCGTCGCCGCTTCCGCGGTGGCCTTCGCGGCTAGCGAATACGTCTTCAGCCGCCGCCGTCGCCTGAGCCGCTAAACGTTCGCTGCGCACATCTTCTCTGTTGTAGTTATTGCTGCGGTCCGGATTTTCCGGGCCGCTTTTTTTTTGCCCAAATTTCGAGGGCGCAGACAAATCGCCCGTGTGGTGACGCTTGGGAGGTATTACCCTCCTGCTGTCTCGCCCATGATGGATATTCCTCCTCCCGATGCCGTTTGGCGCACGTGGTTTCACGATCACGGCGCGCGGCTTTTGCTCTGCGCCCGCCAATGGGCACGGTGCGCGGCGGATGCGGAGGACCTCGTGCAGGAGGCCTTTGTGCGCTATTGGCGCCATCAACGCCACCTGCCGGGCGAGCCTTTTGCCCTTATCGTGACCTCCCTTCGTCGCGCCGCCCTGGATCGGGCCCGAGAACAGGATCGGCGGGCCGCCCGGGAGGATCAAGTCGCTCGCGCCGAGGCGGCAGCGGAGGGCGGCGAACCGTGGTTTGAGTCCCCCGTGGGGTCGGACGCCTTCGCCGACCATGAACCCTTGGAAAACGCCGTGCGACGCCTGCCGCCGGAACAGCGCGAGGTGCTCGTGCTCAAGATCTGGGGTGAGCTCACGTTTGCCGAGATCGCCGACCAACTGGACCTATCCCCGCACACGGCCGCTTCGCGGTATCGTTACGCGCTCACCGCCCTCCGCCGGCATTTGACCCCGTCCCCCGTGTCCCCCGCTTCTTCCCATGTCTGACGATTTTGACCCACTGGAACGCCAGCTCCGCGGGTTGCGCCCGCTGGCGCCTTCCGCGACGTTGCTCGCCTCTCTGGACCGTGAACTGAGCGCCCCGGTTGCGCCGGCCTATCGCACCGCGACGAGCTGGACGTCGTGGAAGTGGGCCAACTGGGGCGTCGCGGCCGCCCTCGCGCTGGTGGCGGTGCTCGGCTCGCGTTACGCGCCCCTGCCGCCGGCCGCGCTGCTGGTGCAGGCGGAGGCGCCGCCCTTGCCGGCGACCACCTACCGGCCGGTTGGCGCCGAGCGCCTCCTGTTGGGCACGACCGATCTTGGCGTCATCACGTTGGCCGACGGCACGACCGTGCGCCGCCTGCGTGATGATTACGTGGATACGGTCACCTGGCGGCGTCCCGATACCGACGCCTCCTTCGTCGTCACCGTGCCGCGCGCCGACATCCGCTTTCAACAACTTGCGTTCTATTGATGGCCCACCCGCGGCGTCGTCGGACCGCCGCTCCGCCTTTTCCCAACCTTCACGCTCTACCTAAAAACATTCACCTGTCTCTCTTATGAAAACGTCCAACCTGTTCCCTCGCTCTGGCGGCTTCGTGGCCGCCCTCTTGTTGACCTCCGCCGTGGTCGCCCAGCCGGCGGCTCCTGATCCCGCGCCTCCGGCGAAAGAACGGGTCATGCGCACGATCACGATTTCGAACCGCGCGGGGGATGACGCCGAGACCAAGGTCGTGCCTTATCTCGGTGTGCAGATCATTCCGGCCGAACCGGCGCTGGCCGCCCAGCTCGGCCTGCCCGCCGGCATGGGGCTCGTGGTGCAGACCGTGGCTGCCGATTCCGGGGCGGCGGACGTGTTGCAGCAACACGACGTGCTGACCCGCTTCGCTGACCAGTTGCTCATCAATCCCGAGCAGTTGATTGTCTTGATCCGCAGCAAGCAGCCGGGGGACGAGGTGAAACTCACCTACCGACGCGGCGGCGAGGAAAAGAAAGGACTGGTAAAGCTCGGCGAGCGCCGCGTGCCGGTCGAAGCGCTGGGGATGGAGCGGCGGTTCCAATTTAGGTCAGAGGACTTTCGCGCTGCCCCGGGAGCCCCGATGGCGCCCGAGCAGTTCGAGCAGCGGCATCTCTCGCTCCCGGGGCCGGGCGTTTCGGCGGCGAGTTCGACGGATCGGCGCAACTTCGTCTGGCATGTTGCGCCGGGTGCCTCGGGCGGTGGGTCCTCCGTCGCGCGCATCATGAACGTCGGTAGCGCGAACCTCGTGTTTGATGACCACGCAGGCACGGTCGAAGTGAAGATGGTCGATGGCGTGAAGAGCGCCAAGGTGACTGATCCTACCGGTCAGGTGCTCTTCGAAGGACCGATCGCGACGGAGGAGCAGCGCATGAAGCTCTCCCCCGCAGTTAAGGCTCGCCTGGATGCCTTGGATCAACTCGACGCCGTCGGGTTTCAAGACGCCCCCGGCGAAGTCGATTTTGACGTGAGGGTTTTAACCCCGCGCGCCGAACCGATGAACTTCCGGCCTGCCCCGTCGGCCCCCGATTCCGCGCCGCTGCGCACGTTGTAACGGTAGTTTTCGGCGGTCGCGGGTTAAGCGGACTTTGCCTGGCTCGCTGCCTCGAAATGAAACGCCCGCAACTCGCGTAGCGTGCGGATGTGGAACACGCGTTGGTGTTCGCGCTGCGCGTCGACGAGCGCGCGCAAACGCGGCATCGCGTGCCGGTCGATCGACCAGAGCATCTTCAACAGCGGCCCGGTCATGCGCAGCATCGAGCATCCGGGCGGGCCATCGATGCGCGGGCGGAAGAGGCACATGAACTGCCGTTTGATCGCCCACCCGTAGTGCCGCCAGAGCGGATAATCGACGAGGACGATGGTGTCGGATTGGCGGAACCGTTCCTCGATCGCGTCAAAGTCGCCCCAGCCATCGATGATCCACCTGGGCTCGGCGAGCAGCTCCCGGTGCGTCCGTGAAAATTCGTCCTTCGGCACGGGCTGCCAACCCGGGCGCCATTGCAACTGATCGATCGGATGCAACGGGAGACCGAGGACGTCGCGAAGCTTCCTCGCCAGCGTCGATTTTCCGCCGCCGGCATTTCCGATGATCGCGATGCGGGTCATGTCGTTATGGAGCGGATGTTGCGGTTTGAACGCCGGAAAGGGAGCCTCTCGAGTCGGCGGTGATAGTCGGTTTAGCCCGCTTTGGCTGGGTGCAGCCGGGCTTCAAGATCGGCGATAAAACGTTCCCGGTCCTGCGGCGAAATCACCCGCGCTCCGTTCTTCAACCTGATCTTCACGCGGCGGAGCGAAAGGGCGGGCGCGCTCCACAGGCTCCCCGACATTTCGGCGCCAAGGATGTCCGCCAGCGGCACGTCATCTTCCAGCAGACCTGACTTAATCTTCAGGCCGTCGTCGGTCAGGGTGTAGACGCACGGCAGTGTAAGCGCGACGATGACTCCGCCGACGAACAGCCCCGTGACCATTGCGACGACGCCGGCGCCAATTGACGTGGTCAAGGTGAAGGCACCAACGGCCATGACGACGAGCGGCGCGCCG
>CAXBDS010000271.1:0-5857 GCA_963974355.1 uncultured Opitutaceae bacterium | reverse complement strand
GGCGCATGTCGGCTTCGATGGTCTCCGCCACGTCGTCCCGACCGGCCGCGCGGTAAGCCGCGGCGGCAACGGCTTGGAGTTCGGCCCGCCACTCGCTCGCCCCCGCAGCGACGACGAGCCCCCGACCCACGTGATCGAGGGCTGGCGCAACCTCATCGTGATCCAGCTCGAGCCGCGCTTTCAGCATCAAGTAGAGCGGCAGCAGCTCGGAGTTTTCGACCGGCTCAGCGACGAGTTCAAACAAGGCGGCCGCGCTCATCGGCGCCCCCGTGTGGTATTCGGTATAGGCGATAAGCAACGTCCGTTGCACCTGCGCCTCACCGACGTCGAACGGGCGCAAGCGTTCATAGATGGCACGTGCCTCGACGAAGTTTCCGTTGCGACGCAACTCATCCGCAAAATCCGCCAGCAAAGAGAACCAGGGCATCGTCGCGGTGTTGATCGGGATGCGGCCGATCAAGGCCGTCGCATCGATGGGCCGCTCCGTGGATCGCAAGGCCCGCGCCAGTCGCACCACTTTCGGCAGGAACCCCGTGTCGGGCGCGTCCAACGGCAATTGTTTCGCCAAGGCCAGGGCCTCGTCCCACTCGGCCTGTCCCATGAGCAAATCGAAGTAGAAATTGACCGCCGCCACCGCGTTGGTGCCAGGGGCCCCCAGATACGGCACCAACGGCAAAACCACCGGCTTCAAGAGCAACACAGCCTCAGCCGGCCGGCCATTGAACGCCAGCTGCTGCGCGCGTTGGTAGGGCTCCGGCAGGACGAATAACAAGTCCCGCGCCTCTGCCAAAGGCATGATGATCTCGCCTCCGGCGTTCCCCTCGACGGGCCGCAGACGGATACCCGCGGGATCCAGACCAAGCACCAGCATCTCACCACGGGCGTTAGCCCCCAACCGGACGCGCAGATCATCGGCCGCCGCCCGCGTAATACCAAAACCACTACCGAGCAACGGAACCGCGAAAAGCCCGAGTAAAAACCAGCGCCGCAAAGCCGCGGACACCGTCACCGTGATAGCGCGCTGCGTCATGACAGTTCCCCCAGACGCCGGGTGGCTTCGCGGGCCGCGGCCGTGGCCTTGAGGGTTTCGATTCCCAGCAGTTCCTTGTAAGTTTTCACCGCATCCTCCCGGCGTCCCAATTTTTCCAATGCAAGTCCGCTGTAGAGGTAGGCCTGCGAGGCCCATTCCGGGACGCCGCCGTAGAGCACGTAAACGCGTTGGCAGAAACCAAACGCTTCCTCGAATTCCCCGGCTTCATAATGCGTGAGACCGATCTTGAAATTGGCCTCGGCCCAGGCGGCGCCTCTCCATTGGCGGGTTTGCAGCACCGCTTTGTAGACCTCAAGCGCGCCGGCCCGATCACCCGATTGGCGAAGCAGATCTCCTTCGCGCAAACGTGCTTCGGCCGTGCGTTTTGAGGCCGGAAAAAGCTGGGCGATCTGCCGATAGGCGGCCAGCGCGCCGTCCGTATCTTCGCCCGTCGCCCGCAATACCGCGATCAGGTGCCACGCCTCTTCGGCAAAGGGAGAATTAGGCTGACGCGCGATTGCCTGCTCCGCGGCCTGCAAGGCGAGGTCGGGGTTAAATGATTGCTCCGAACGCGCGATCTGCACCAGCACCGCCGGACTCGCCGCATCGAGTTGGTCGGCAAACGCACGCGGGGTTTCGTCCGTCGCGGCATCCATCGCCCGCAAGGCGTAGGCGAGCCGCAGCACCAGCGTGGTTTCGCCCTGCGCTTGGGCGCGGTTCAAGGCATCGTTGAGCAACGTCACCGGCAACTCGCCATGGGCGGCTTGGTATTTTGTCGGGTAATCCGCCAACATCAGATCCGGACCGTTGTCGGCGGGATCGTTGCCGAATCGCACGATCGCTTTCAAGTAACTGTCGAGCATCTCGTCGGTTCGCCCGAGCGCCTCCTGGGCCCGACCAAGCTCGTAAATGGCATCGCCCAAACGGCCCGCCTCGCGTCCCCAACGATTGATGTAGGTATCGAACCACGTCGCCATCTGCGTCCAGCGACTGTTGGCCGCGAGTAGCTTTCCGGCCTGAAACACCGCATGGTTGATGTAGGCATAGTTCGGCGGCGTGAGCTTCGCCCCCTCGTCCCCCGAGGCCGTGTAGGCCGCGATGGCATCATCGATCCGTCCTTCCGCCGCCGCGAGGTCGCCGGCCAAGGCATATGCTTCGCTCAACAACCGACTTTGGGGATAGTTGCCGATGAACTCTTCCAGCGAGGCCCGGGCCGCCGGATAGTCCAACAGGCCGAACTGGCACACGCCGATCCGATAGCGCGCGTCTTCGGCATAAGGACCGCGAGGAAAGACCTCGATGATCCGCCCGAAGCGTTGCATCGCCCCTTTGAAATCGCCTTCGAAAATCGACGCCAGGCCCAGCCAATACAGCGCGCCATCGGTGAAACCGGATTCAGGGAACTGCGCGACGAGCGGTTCAAACTGCGCCCGCAAGGCCGGCAGATCATCCAGCGCGAGCAGGTTGGACCCCGCGAGATAAACGAGTTTGGGCGCTTCCGCCAAGGCAGGCTGGGCCCGCACGCGATCCAAAAACTGGGCACATAACGCCGCTCCCCCCGCCGTGTTGTCGACCTGCGCTTCGAGCTGAATCAATTCGTAACCGACATCGGCCACGAACCGCGTAAATCCGGGTCGCGCGAGATAGTCGTTGGCGGCCGCCTTCGCCCGGTCTGCACGGTTGATCGCGGCGGCGGTTTTGATCACGCCGTAGAGCGCATCCTCCGCCAGGGAACCCTTCGCCTCGGAATCGCGTTCGCCTTCCCAAAGCCGACTAAATGCCCAGTAGGCCTCGTAGTTACGCTCACGCACCAAGTAACAACGGGCGATGCGAAAATTGAGCGCGCCAGTGTAATCGGGAATCGCTCCGCCGATGTTGGTGCGGATCTGCTCTAGTCGCGCGTTCGCGACCGCGAGCTGGTTTTCGAGTTCGTTTTTCTGGCCCGCAAAAACCGCGATATTTCCCACGCGATCCAGTTCCCCCTGCAGTTGGTTGACCCGGTCAAACCAGAACCCGTCCATGCGCCCCGGACGCAACACCTGCTGGTAGAAAAACAGCGCCTCGCCATACCGGTTGCTCTCGTAGAGCTGATCACCGCCCCGCATCAGCGCGAGGTTGAGACTGAGATCGTAACGCGCCTCGCCGCCCCGGTCACTGAGTTCCGGCAGCACCGCCAGCGCATCTGCCAAGGCATCTTGCGCAATGGCCGCCTGCAATAAATACGAAGAGGCCTTGGCCCGCTTCTGGCTCGCCAACGAAGCATCGAATTGCCGCCCCGCCGCGAGCGAAAGCGCCTGGAAGACGGGCTTGCCGCCGTCCCAGTCCTGCTTGGAAAAATAACAATCGCTCAGCTTGTCCCAGAACCCCAGCTGTTGCGCCGGCTCGAGGGCGGCCAAATCGTGCTTGGCGCGCAACTCATCGTAGACCCCTCGCGCCTCTTCCAACTTGTTTTGGTAGTAGAGTGCATCGCCGAGATAGAGCCGCGCAAACACCAGGTTACGCCCCTCGGGAAAGGCGGTGATAAACTCCTGCATCGTCTTCACCGTCCCCGACAAATCCGTCGCCTGCAGCTGCCCGAGCCCGAGAAAATAGAGGATGCTCTCCCGGCCCTTCTGAATCGCGGGATCTTCACTTTCGCGAAACCGGCGATTCAGCTCCGTCAACGCCGGCACCGCCTCGGCAAACTGCTGGGTTTCCACCGCGCGCTGCGCCTGTTGCTGAAGCACCGATGTGCGCTGGTTGCTCAGATCCTGAGCACTCGCTTGCGACAGCAATACGAGGACGCAAAGCACCACGATGTTCCGCAAAGAAACACCGCGGCACCACCACCCAAGGGGAATAGGCGAGGAAACCGGCACAAAGTGTATGGGATAAAACTCCCCCCTCACCGCAACCCTTTTAGCGGACTCGCGATGAAATGTCATAAAAAGAAGCGCCCTCCCCACTCCCGAATGCGTCTAAAATCCGCGAATACATCGCGCTCGAAGTTCGACCTCAGCTATCGCTCTCCTTTAGTTCACCGGTCTGCTCTCCACCACACTCATGACTCCCTTTGGCACCACTCCCGATGGCCGACAGGCCTCGCTCTTTACGCTGCGCAACGCCTCTGGCTTCGAGGTCCAGATTTCAGACTTCGGCGGCATCGTCGTCCGCCTGCTCGCCCCTGACCGCGATCAGCGACTCGCCGATGTCGTGCTCGGCTTCGACCACGTGGCTCCCTACGTCGACCGTTCTCCGTTTTTTGGCGCGCTCATCGGCCGCGTTGGGAACCGCATCGCGGGAGGAGCCTTCACGCTCGATGGCCACACCTACACGCTGGCCCAAAACAACGAACCCGGCGGCCGACCCTGCCATCTGCACGGCGGCAATCGCGGCTTCGACAAGGTGTTTTGGGACGCCGAGCCCATCCCGGCCGCCGGCAACGACTCGTCCCGTCTGCGCCTTCGCCACACCAGCCCGGACGGCGAAGAGGGCTATCCGGGAAACCTGATCGTCGAGGTGATCTACAGCGTCACGAACGACAACGCCTTGCGTATCGAATACTTGGCGACAACCGACACCCCCACGCCGGTCAATCTCACCAACCACAGTTATTTTAATCTCTGTGGCGAAGGCCACCCTTCGATCCTTGATCATGAACTGACGCTTATCGCCGACGCGCTCACGCCAGTCGACTCCGGTTTGATTCCCACCGGCAAACTCGCGCCGGTCGCCAACACGCCTTTTGACTTTCAAACGCCCCATCGTATCGGCGCACGGATCGGAGCGGATAACGAACAGCTCCGTTTTGGCGGCGGCTACGACCACAACTTCGTGCTGCGTTCCGCCCCCGCCTCAACGTCGACACCGAGGTTGGCGGCCACCGTCTACGAAGCGATCACGGGCCGCGTCATGGACGTTCTCACGACCGCACCCGGCGTGCAGTTCTACAGCGGCAATTTTCTCGACGGCAGTGTCGTTGGGAAATCCGGTCGCCCCTATCCGCAACGCAGCGGCTTCTGTTTGGAGACCCAGCATTTCCCGGACGCTCCCAACCAGCCCGATTTCCCGTCCGTCATTCTACGTCCCGGAGAAACCTACCGCTCGACCACCCTGTATCGTTTCTCCACCCGCTAAGCCGGCCGACGCAACACAAGCATCATGTCGCGGCAAAAGGAGGGTCCCAACCACGTCGCCAGCGTCGCGTAAGCACGATCCTTCCGACTCGTAAACCCGTAGAGGCAACGCACGTCGATCCGCTCCACCTCGAACCCCGCCGCCCGCGCAATCGTCGCCAGTTCCGGTGCCGTGTATTCGCGGAAGTGCCCGGGATTACCGCGGTCCTCTCGGATCAATTCAAACGGGTGCCGCCCCGTCAGCAGCTTGATGCGATGCTTGAGCCACAACGCGTTCGGCGTGCTGACCAACAACAGGCCTCCCGGCACGACCCATTCGCGCAGCGCCGCCAACACGAGACGAGGCGCGGTGTGGAGGTGTTCGATGACTTCAAGAAAGAGCACCAAATCGTAGCCTTCCTCCGGCGCTCTTGGCCGATCCGCCGCATCGCAATCATTGAGATTGAAGTCCCAGTGGCGACTCGGAGGCGGCAACGTGAAACGCCGGTCTTCGAACCCCAGGGTGTCGATGCTCCACGTCGGATGCCGCTGCGCCAACCACCGCGTTTGAAACGACGCTCCGATATCGAGCACACGCTGGATCGGCTGGCGCGCCGCGATCGTCTCAACCTCATCCATCAACGCCGCAAATCTGCGCCGATTCCGGTCCCAGTAACGCGGGGCCTCCGCGCCCAGGGATTCCGCATAGGCCTGCATCGCCGCCGCGCCGTCG
>CAXBDS010000270.1:0-5867 GCA_963974355.1 uncultured Opitutaceae bacterium | reverse complement strand
AGAATTGAACGTAACGCACCCCATACGCCTCGGGCCGCATGATGTAGTTATTTGAAAGATACAGATACGCGACCCCGGTGCGGGAGACGAAACCCAAGGCCGGATCGTAGCGTTCACTGGTGCGGGAAAACGTGCCTTCGAACCGGAACGGCTCATTCGGATAGTCGACTTTGACCACCGCCACATTGCCCGAACCGTCCGCCGCGTCCGACGAGGTCGCTTGAACCGACGTATTTACGGTCAGCGCCTTGTCCCCCGGCAGGCGATTGTTGACGTAGTTGAAATCAACTCCGGCGAGCGAGGCATCCCCCGGTCCGCGCGGGTCACCACGGGTCACAATCACCCCGACACTCGACTCCTCCAGCACCTGACGGGCGACGCGAGCGACGAATACGTTTTGCCGACCGAGGCCTTCGTAGTCGTCGAGCTCGACGTCCAAAATCCCAAGCGTCCATGGGCCGGCGCGACCGGTGAGTTTCAGGCCGGCAAGGATATCCACGGCCGTGCCGTCCGCCCCCAGACCGATCCGACGCGAGAAAAACGGCAGCGGATCCTGACCGATGCCACCGAACGTGAAGAGCGAAGCATCCTGCGTGAAGAAGCCGCGTTTCTCCGGAAAAAAGAGCGGGAAACGACCGAGGTTAATCTGGCGTTCATCGACCTCGGCGTCGGCGAAGTCCGTGTTGATGGTGAGCGTCGCCGCAAGGGCGGGCGTGACGTGCCAGACGAGATCGAGGCCGGGCTTGAACTCCGTCTGCTTCTGGCCTGGAGACGGATCGTGTCGGGTCGTGAGACTGGCAGAGGGCTTCACCTCGACCCCGCGGCCCTGTTCAAATCCCGCCAAACCGTGCAACTGACCGGCGAGCGGCAAGGACGTGATCGGTTTGTTGCGCACGACTCCGTTCCAAAACACCGACTCCTGTTTACGGCGAATCATGCGGGCGAGGTTGAACCCCCAGGCCTGAATCCCCGGGTCAAACGACAACGACTTCACCGGGATGGCGAATTCGGCCGACCAACCACCGACGTCGATGCTGGTGCGACCGAACCACAATCCGTCCCACTGATCATTGGCCTCTTCGCGATTTTCCACCAAGCCATCGTGGCGCCCGCCCCCCGCCGTGAGCCCAAAGTAGTAACCGTCGTTCTGGCGGTTAAAGGTATCCAGCACGACACGCACGATATCGTCGGAGCCGTTGTCCTGATCACGCTGCATGGAGTAGGCGCGGATGCCATCAGCGCCGGCCGAGTCCTCACAACGCACCGCGATAAACAGGTAGTCCCGATCACGCATCACCCAAAAACGCGTATGCTCGGTCGGCACGGCGTTTTCGATCGGCTCGACCTGCCGGAACGCATCGGAAGACGCGGCGCCCTCCCATTCGCCAAACGCGATCACCCCGTCGATCCGCGGAGGCGTCGATGTGGCGGGCACGGTCAATTCAGCCGCCCCCAACCAGCAGGGAATAACCAGGAGAAAGACCAGGAAGCGGAGACGAGCGACGGGCAATGACGGAAGAAGGGGAGGTGGCGACGACAGTTAACCTAAAACCCCGCGAGGCGGAAAAAGTTACAGGCCAAGCGGCAGACCATGAGAAACACTGATGCGGGCGCGCCTCAACGGGCGAAGCGGGAAACGGGGGTAAGCCCGGCCGGGCAAGTCGTTGCAAAGCGCCGGGGCCAGGCAGCGTCTTGCCTGACAAAGACATAGGGCTGACGCCAAGTGCCTGGCGAGGACCGAATGCCTCGACCCCGAGCGCCCCCCGATGCCCCGCGCGAAGCCGACGATCAGCCCCCGAGCCCGCTTTCCGCTTTCGCCGCGGCGGCGTTGCGCGCGGCCATGACGTAGCCCAATACCACGAACGCAAGCGACGCGACCTGTTGGCCCGCGAGGATCGGCTTGTGTTGCACGACCATGAGGGAAGCCATGCTCACGTTCATCAGCATGAAGCACCACCACCCGGCGAGGCTGCGCTTCGCCATCAGAAAACTGCCGATGAGAAAGCCCACCATCACGCCCATCTCCAGCACTTGGGTGAGCGCGTTGATGCCATGTCGCTGCCAGATGCTGTAGCCCAAACCCAGCGTCAAGACGGTGTAAGTAAACGCCGATACGAGGCGCCCCACCCGACGCGAGGGATTCACCACGCGGTGATAAACGTTGTAGAGGCCAAAGAGCATCGAGGGCACCACCCCGGCCTGCACCGAAACCGCGATCCAGTTGTCTTGCTGCGCCAGGATGATCACCCAAGCCGGCACCCCGATCACGTAGATCGCCCACCCCCAGATCAAGAGCTCACGTTTCACCTTCAAGGGCTGCGTCTCGGCCGCCGCGAACAGGATCTTGTTCACCAAATAGCAACCGCCGCCGAAAATCTGCAAAAAGAGCGTCATGAGAAGAAGGAGCGCTACGAAGAGGCCAACGAAGCCCGCCGACGATCACCGAACGCGACCGTAAGCACATTTCATCCCCGCGCCACCGCGCCGCGCACAATCGCCGCCGCGCCCCCCTCTCGTCGATACGTCACCCGCATCGCGGCCCTTGCAACCGCCCCTGCAAATCCGGGTCCATCCCTTCGTCCGGCGCACCGCCACGCCCGCCCCATCCTATCATGAAAACCTCCTTCCTCCTGCGCCTCGCCTTGCTCACGGTCGGCCTGACCTCCGGCGCTTTCGCGCAGGAACGAAAGAGCTACCCGCCGATCACCTTCGCTGTCCCCGGTTCCAACACCACCATGACCAGCAAGGATCGATTTGTCGTGCTCGTGATCGAGTCCGCTTACCTGAGTCACGAGGGCACCGCGATCCCTCCCGACAACGTGATCGATTATCTGAACACCACCATGGCTGCCAACGAGGCCCCCTATCTCGCCGTGCACATCCGCGAGGGCATTACCTACGGCAACGTCGTCAAAGCCCTCGATGCCCTGAGCAAGACGGAAACGAAAGGCATCTCGGTCAGCATGAAAGAGCTCCCGCTCGGGCGGGAACCCGATGATCAAGCGCGGTAACGTCCCCAAAGCCCGCACGCGCCCGCCCCTCCCATGTTTCGACGATCACGCCTCGCGGCCGAACCATGAAAAAAATGCCCGCGCGATCGGTCCGCGAAGCCCTTTTCCGGCTCGCCCTAAACCGCCGCCGTATTCATTAAAATACCCGTCCCCGCGTCGCTCACGTTCAGCCTCAAAATCCGCCCATGAAAAAGCTCACCGTCATTGCGTTGCTCTCCCTCGGTCTGGCTTCTGGTGCCTTTGCTCAGGAACCAAAAGGCCACCCGTCGATCAACTTTGTCGTCCCCAGTTCAGGCTCCTCGACGGTCGATAAAAATCAATTTGTCGTGCTCGTGATTGAGCCCGCTTACATCAGCCATCACGGCACGCCCATTCCCGCTGAAAGTGTCGCCGAATTCGTGAATACCACCATGACCGCCGACCACGCACCCTACTTGGCCGTGCACATCCGCGAGGGCGTCCGCTACGGCGAAGTCGTGAACGCGCTCGACGCCCTGAGCAAAACCACGGCCAAAAGCATCTCGGTTAGCATGAACGAGCTTCCGATCGGTCGGGAGATCTAAGCGCTCGCTCGCCGCATCCCGCGGCAACCCCGCGCTTCCCCCCACCGCCCCGCCCCGAATCTCTCGTGACGGGTCGGTGGAGTTTGCTGTGGACGTGGATCGCACCGCCCGGCAGGCAGGGGGGAAATCATTGCGGATCGTTCGGTCACTCGACCGCGACGAACACCCCAGATTGAATAAAGCGCGCAGGGCGGTGGCCCCTTTCGGCGCAAAATATCGCGTGGTAACGTGGACCGACCCGAGTCGACTACCGAAGCGGGTTTGATGGTCCGGCTCCTCAACCCGCCCGCCCTCGGAATCACATGAGCACTGAAACCGCCCCCCTCCCCGTGGGTGCCTCGCGCACCCGCTCCCACCTCTACAGCCAAATCGCCTGTGGGATGAACGCCGACACCTTGGCGATCCAGATCCTCGGCCTCACCACCGGTAAAGGCGGCGGTAAACCCGTCGTCGCTTCCGAACAAAAAGCGCCCTTCAAGGACGGCGACTGGACCCCGACCTCCATCGCGCTCACCGGCACCACCGCTCCCGTCACCCTCGACGAGCTGACGGTGTGCGCCGGGAGCTCGGCCACCGAAGCCGTGGGCCTCGGCAGCGACGGTCGCCTCTACGCGGTCGGATCCGTGGCGGAAGCCGCCTCGTGGGTAGGAGGTCGCGGCGCGATCGCCACCCCCACCACCTTCGCCCCCAACACCTTGTCGTCCTGGCCGATCAACACGGTCACCGTCTTCGCGGTCTCCCCCACCGGCGCCCCCTACGTCGCCGCCTATCAGGATGCCTCGCAAGCGTGGCAATCAGGCTACCCCCTCCCGAAACCCGACGCCACCGCGCTCCGCTCGTTTGCGGCGCGGCCGGATCTCAGCGACGCCGGCACGACGCATGCCATCGGCCTCACTACGACGGGTGAAGCCTATGAGATCGCCACCGCGCAAGGCCCCGGCATCGGGGTCGCCAACTGGTCCGCCGGCAAGGGCCGTCTGGGCAGCGCGAGCGGACTGCCTGTATTCAACCAACTGCTACTCATTAGCGGCGACAACAACCAGGTCTTTCACGTCATCGGCCTGGGCTCCGACGGGTCCGTATGGGATGTCGACACCTACTCGATCAGCGCCTCCACCTGGAGCGGGACGAGCACCACCATCGCCGCGAGCGGCTCGATCACCGAAGGCACCATCGACTTCTATCTCTCGACCACCGCCGCCGGAGAAACCGCCATCAATCTTCTCGCGTGGGCGGGATCAAGCCTCACTTGTTTTGCCACCTTTGTGACGGGCTGGACCGCGTCCACGACGACCGTCCCGACGGCAGGAGTGAGCAGCAAGTGGCAAGTGATCGACAATTCCGCGGCGGCCATGGACGGCGACTATGGCGACGTCTTCATCATCGGCCTTAGCGGCGTCGGTCTTGTCTATGAGCTGTCGTATTTCCACGCCGGCACATGGACCGCAGGCGCGCCGACCCCGATCAACAAATAGCTGCGGTTCGGCCCCGCCTCAACCCACCCGCGACGCGGGGAGCGTTCACCCCTCTCCGCGTCACCTCGCCGCTGACGGCGAACACGATAGTCGCCGGAATACGCCCGGCACAAACCACCCCAGTGCCAGCGCGCGATAGCCATACATCGCAAGAAACGCCGCCCATACGCCAACATTGCCCCAGATCGGCCGCAGCAGCAGATCCGTCCCCACATAGAGCACCGCTGCCACCACGCCAGCCGTCCGTAACGCCTTGCCCTGCGTCGTGCCGAGAAACAGGCCGTCGAGTTGCCACGCCGCCACCCCGAGCAGCGGCACGACCGCGCACCACGGCAACAGATCCACCGCCACCGCCCGCGCCTCGGCGTCGGCCACAAAGGTCCGGATGATCCCCTCGCCCGCCCCAAAATACACCGCGGTAAACAATACCCCGGCCCCCAGCGCGAATTCCGTTGTGAGCCGCATCGCCCGCGCCAGTCGCCGACCATCGCCCGCCCCGAAAGCCTCGCCCGCCTCCTTCTCCGCCACGAACGCGAACCCATCGAGCACGAAGGCCGCCACCGTGATGAACTGGAGCAACACTTCGTTGCCTGCCGTCGCCGCCGTGCCGATCAAGGTGCCCGAGCGCACGAACCACGCGAAACTGAACACCAATGCGAGCGTGCGGATCATGATGTCGCGGTTTGCCGAGATCAGCGCCCTCAACTTGGGCCCATCCCATAATCGAGCCGGCGCCCGCATGTGCCGCCCCACCAAGACCAGCCCGAAGGCGAGCGCCGTCCACTCCGCCAACGCCGTCCCCGCACCGATGCCCGCCG
>CAXBDS010000269.1:0-6048 GCA_963974355.1 uncultured Opitutaceae bacterium | reverse complement strand
ACAAATCATTCGCTCGCCGTCCCATCGACATAAGCGCGGTGAAACGATAGGGTTTCGCTGCTGCCAGAACCTTACCCCGCATGATTTCGCTCCTCATCAGCATCGGTTTTTTTGTCGCCGGAGTCGCCTTGGCGATGTGGCTGGCGATGGGACGAGTGCCGACGGGATACCAAGACGAAGAAGGTTATCATGAGGGCTTCGAACCGGTGGAGCGCAGGGAGACGTTGCGCCGCTAGAGGAGGCTCGGCGCTGACACGCGGCGATTGTGCTTCCGCCGGAGCAGGGGGACGCGTTGAGTCGCTGGTATGTCGAGTCCGTTCCCAGCCCTGAAGTTGAAATCGAATGCGCGCGCCCGGGTGCTCTCCGGTCACCCGTGGGTGTTTGGCAACGAGTTGGAAGTGCCGCCACCGAGTGAAAGGGACGGCGAGGTGATGGAGTGTCGGGATCGGAAGGGACGGTTTTTAGGCGTCGGCATCGTGAACTCGCGTTCGCAGATCGTCTGGCGGCGTCTCAGTCGCGAACAAGTGTCGCTCGACGCGGCGTATCTGCGCGCCGCGCTGGGCGCCGCGGTGGCCCGGCGGTCGGCGATGGGCGACATGGGCCGCTTGGTCTGGTCGGAGTCGGATGCCTTGCCCGGTGTCGTGGCGGATCGTTTTGGCGATACCATCGTGTTGCAGTTGCAGACGCTCGCGATGGATCGACGCCGCACGGAGATTGCCGATCTGCTCGTCGAGCTGACGGGCGTGAGTGAGGTCGTCTATCGGGATGACGCGCCGATTCGCCGGCTCGAAGGCTTGGATCAACTCGTCGGCACCCGCAGCGGCGAGGATTGGGCTCCTCGTTGGGCGAAGATCGATGGCTTTGAGTATTGGCTCGATCTGCTCCACGGCCAGAAGACCGGGTTTTATCTCGATCAATGTGCGCAACATGTCGCGGTGGCGAAGTGGGCGAAGGGCCGGCGGGTATTGGACGCATTTTGCAACCAAGGGCCGTTTGCGTTGCACGCGGCTCGGGCCGGAGCCACCAGTGTGCACGGCATCGATAGTGCGGAGGACGCGATTGCCCAGGCGCAGCAAAATGCCAAACGCAACGAAGTCACGGCCAGTTTCCAAGTGGCCAATGTGTTCGACTTCTTTGCCGCGCAGAAAGAGCGGACGTGGGATTTGATCGTGCTCGATCCACCGCCCTTTGCGAAGTCCAAGAGTGCGTTGGCGGGGGCGTTGCGGGGCTACAAAGAAATCAACTTGCGGGCGATGCAGCGCCTTTCCCCGGGCGGTATCCTCGCGACGTATACATGTTCGCATCACATGCAGGACGCGGAACTGCGGGGGGTGTTGGCTGAGGCGGCGGCGGATGCGAAACGCACGGTGCACGTGCTCGAGCATGCGCACCAGCCGCCTGATCATCCGGTGCTCGTTACGATGCCAGAGAGCGAATACTTGCGCGGCTACCTGCTGCGCGTGGAGTAGGTCGGTGCGACGATGGTTGGCTCTGCGTTGAGCCGGCCGGAATCCGTCTCGGATCGGATTCGGCGCGGGAGCGCACCTACCGGATCAAGCGATCTCGACTGAGGTTGGCGGCGTTGAACTGCGACGACGACGGCGTTGGGCCATCGTCAGGAAGGCCACACCGATAGCGCTAACGCCCCAGGAGCCGGGCTCTGGCACGGGCGTAAAACCGGTGGCGCCGATCGGGCTGTAGGACTCGAAATGCAGCTCCGCGTTGCTGTGCGTGTAGTTGTTGGTGACGAGTTGCCCTTCCGGGGCGACGTTGCCGCTGTTGGAGAGGTTGATGTCGACGGCCAACACGCTGCCGTAGAAGCGGGCACCGCCGCCCAAGCTCACGGAATCGATGCCCGGATTTGCGTCGGGGGTGATGTTCCAGAGCAGCTGGTCGGTGTTCGTGCCGGAGTTGAAATTGATGCCGTCGAAGATCGTCTTGCCGTTGGCGTTGATCACGTTGACGACGTAGTTTACGTCGTCGGAGATATTGAACGAAACGTTGCTCACGCGTTCGTTGTTTTGGTCCCACGAGCCGTTGCCATCGGCATCGTAGAGCGTGCCGTTGAACTTTGCCATATCGAGGGTGAAGACCACGACGCCGCTGGTTTGGCCGTTGGCTGAAAAGACCAGGTTTTGGCCGGAGATGCTGATGGTGCCCGTGCTGGTGGCGGCAGCCAAGGTGGCAGAGGCGTTTTCGAAGCTGGTCTTCAAATTCAGCCAGTTCCAGTTGGACGGACCGGCATTGGTGCGCGGGTCCACGGCACCGAGCGGGTCGCTGGTGTTGCTCGTGCTGAGCATGCCGTTGCTGCCGGTGAGGCGCTTTTGGGTACCGTCCCACGACCAGCTGCCGGTGATGTTCGGCGTGGAGGCGTAACCGCTCTCAAGTTTTGCGTCGCTCGAGAGGTTGAGTTGGCCGCCGACGTAAAGGGTGGGGTCGGAGGTGAGACCGAATTTGCCCGGCTGTTGCGCGATCGAACCGGAGCCGCTGAGCGTGAGGTTGCCCTCAACGGCCAGCGGGCCCCACGTGTCACCGTAGTTGGTGAACGTCGCATTGCCGAAGCTGATGAGGCCGTAGTTGCGCATGCCCGTATTCACGGTAGCCAGTGCACTTTCGACCAAGGTTTGAGCGGAAAGGACCGAAAGACTCCCGAGCGCGATTAGGCCGAGGGTCGGTGCGATAAACGTGGAGCGTAGGCGGCGCATGCTGGGACTAGCTTCTTAGGCCTGAATGGACTGGTCAAGCGGTAGGCCCTAAGGATCTTCCCCCATGTGGGTGGTTTTTTCTCTCCCGGTAAATACGTAGTCAAAAGATCTAAAGTGCTTCGGCTTCTGGCCGAGGGGATGAAGCCTCCTCATCAGTCGCCGGATTCTTATCGCGAAACGCCTGGGCCAGCAGCTCTGCCTCGGCGGGCAGCAAGGTGAGACGGGTGAGCTGCGGAAACGTCTTCAAGGGGTCTGCCACGGGAGCGACCAGCGCCACCCAATACGCGGCATCGGCCGACAGCGAGGTCGCATCGCCGGCTTTTTGTAAAGCCACCTCGGCTTCGTTTTGAAGACCTTCATGCCAGAGCCAACCCGCTCGGGTGGCGAAGGCGGCCGGAGATGCGGGGAGCGCGTCCAGAAGTTCCGGGGCGCGCTGGGTCAGGCGGGTATCGGCGACCGGCAAGACCATGCCCAGGCGAAGCCAAGGGTTTACCACGGCCAGGTTGTCGGGTTGGCGTTCGATCCACCGATCATAGAGCTGCCAGAGGCGGGTGGCGTCGGCTTGGGCAAGAGCCTGTTCGCGGAGTGCTTCGTAGGCCCACCATGCGTTCGGATTGCGGGTCAAGGCGGCTTCCAACGTGTCTCTCGCCCACGTTGCTTGCTGCCAAATCGATGCAATCCGGGAGAGGGTGCGTAGAGGATAGTCGGCAGGCGATGCTTCGGCGAGGCGGATGGCGGACTTCCACGTTTCGTTGGCGATGTCGTTGCGCCCGATTTGATGGAGTTGGCGCGCACTGAGCATCAATAGAATCGTCGGCGTGGGGAGCGGGCCCAGCGCGCCGCGCCGGAGATAGTCGAAAGCGGCATCAAGTTGATTTTCGGCCAATGCGAGCTCAGCGGCGGTCTGCATCGGGGCGGGTTGATCGCGGATCTCGGCCGGGAGCGATTGCAGCCAAGCGAGGGCGGCGGGTTTGCGGCGAATCTCTCCCAGCCAGGCGGCCAGCGTGCTGGCGTCGTCGGGATCCGTGGCCGCCGCAGTCTGCAATTGGACGATCACGGTTTCGAGTTCGTCGGCGCCGGAGTGCGACTTCGGTGCGGGCGGAAGCTTGCGACGGAGCAGCGCCACGATCCGCGCCGCGAGCGCGCCGTCGCGTTGGCGTGCGGCGAACTTTAACAGTTCGAGCGAGGCGCGAACCTGTTGCGGAGGAGCATCGAGGAGGTTTTCCAAACCGGCCTGACCGGTGGCGCGGGTGGTGGCGTCGAGACTCCATGCTTGGACGAGCGCGAGTAACAGACGGGCTTCGTTATTTTCGGGGTCGAGCTCCAATAGTGCGTGGAGATGCTCGGTGACGCTTGTATGGTCGCCCAGCAAAAGCGCCAGTCGGGCGGCCACGCGTTCGTAGGCGACGTCTCGATTAAATTCGGTGGAATTAACGTCGAGGGCGTCCCGCGCCTGGGCGGTCTGGCCGAAGCGCAGCGCTTCCGTGGCGTAGGCGATCCGTGATTCCCAATCATCCGGCGCGAGCGCCACGACGTTGCCGCGGGCGACGACGGCTTGCTCGCTGCCCAAGCGGGAGAGGGTGTCGGCGATGCGTTTCCACGTTTCGATATCCGAACTGCCCATTTGCGCGGCCCGTCGCAGGGCGATCATGAGCTGCGGATAGTCCTGAGCGGCTTCATACGCCTTGGCCTGGGCGAGAGTTCGCTCGAGGCGCCAGTTATTCCATGCGGGGCGGCCGACGAAATAGGCGAGCGGTCCACCGATACTCAGCAGGACCAGAATGATCGCGGCCAAGCGCAGATTTCCCTGTTCGCTCGCGGACCGCGTCGACCAGTAGGACTTAAATTTCAGCTGCCAAGAGGCCAGAATCTTGCGCATAGCGGCGTTAGGATTGGCGGAGATTTTACGAGTGCAACAGTGGAGCGAGGGCTGGCGCCGGATGATCGGTTGGGTTCTCGTGGTCGTATTCGCATGACGTCGGGTTTCCAGAACACCTCATTTTTGCAACGCCACCGCGACTCGCTTGGGGCGGGTGTAGTGCTGGCGGCACTATGGATTCCGGTGCTTTGGCGCTTGCGCATCGCGTGGTCGTTGGATCCGGAATTGGGGCATGGCTGGGCGGTGCCTTTTCTCGCGCTGTATCTGGCGTGGCAACGGGCGAGTGAGGGCGGGCGGGCGAGCGGACCCTTCCGATCAAGCGAGAGCAGATTGGGGCTGATCTGCACCGCGGTGGGCGCGATGGGCGTGGCGGCAAGCTTACCGATCCTGGAGGTCAATCCCCTTTGGCCGACGGTGCAATGGGCAGGTGCTTTGATGGCAGGCGTGGGCACGCTCGGGGTCCTGCTTACGAACGGAGGCTGGACCGCGGCGCGGTGTATGGCGTTTCCGCTGGCGTTTGTGTTCACGGCGTTGGCGTGGCCGGCGATGGTGCGTGCTCCGTTGGTATTGGCGCTGACCCGGGCGCATGCGCAGGTAGCGGCCGAGATCGTTTCACTTACCGGATTTCCCGCGGTCGTGGAGGGCAATGTGATCCGCGTCGCGCACGGGGTGATCGGCGTCGAGGAAGCGTGCAGTGGTTTGCGCTCCTTGCAGGCGGTCTGGATGCTGGGGTGGTTTTTCGGGGAATGGCACCGCTTGCGTGTGATCGGTCGTTTGCGGGTGGTCGGCGTGGCGGTGGCGGCCGCGACGGTCGGCAATGTGGTTCGCACGGTCTTTTTGACGTGGCAGGTGGGACGCAGTGGCGGGGTGACCGACTTTGTGCACGATTCGGCGGGTTTGCTCGTCCTCGGTTTTACGTTGGCCGTGGTTTATGTCTACGCCTCGGCCGAGGCTCGATGGGTCGCGGGTCTTTCGCTATCGAAGGCTGTCCCGCCGACTGCGGCAGTCGGAACCCCGATGGCGCCAGTCGCGCGACTGGCCGTGTGGCTGATGGGACTCGGCGCGATCGGTTTTGCAGAGGTGGGGACGGCTTACTGGTATAGGCGGGGCACGTTCGATGCGCGCGCCATTCATTGGACGCTGCATCAGCCGTCGGGGGGACAGTGGAGCTGGCAGCCGGTTGAAGCGTTTGTCACGGACCTGTTGATGTCCTCCTCGGCGGAAAAACTGGTGGCCCCACCAACGCGGGAAACAGGGGCGGCGGTGGCTTTTGTCTTCCGTTGGGAACAGGATAAATACGCGCTTAATCTGACGACGGACGCGCATGATCCCACCATCTGCATGCCGAATGTGGGGGGGCGGCTGCAGCGCCGGTTGCCGCCGACGACGGTGACGGTGGCCGGTCGCGATATTGTGTTCGACGGCTATCGTTTTGTGACGCAAGGCCGGCCGCTGGTCGTCTTT
>CAXBDS010000268.1:0-6061 GCA_963974355.1 uncultured Opitutaceae bacterium | reverse complement strand
AAAAAGTGCTGCCTCCGACAAGATTCAGATGCACCGCCGGCCGCTCACCACGCTTCCGCCGCAACTGCATGAGGTCAGGTCGTTGAGTTGCGCATTAAATCGACGCCAAAAACCGTTGCAGCCGCGACTTGGTCAGGAGGAAACCACTCAGGCGCCGCTCGCCGGCCACCAGCGCGGGGATCCCACGCACCCCGTCGGCCCGGGCCCGCGCTCGATGCCGGAGAAACTCGATGCGCTCGATCTCCACCTCCGGAAATTCCGCCAATACCCCTTTCAGCCAATGACTGGAAAGCCGGCACCGCGGACAGATCGCAGAGTGATAGAACCGGACCCGCTTCATGCGCTTTCGGCCGGGCCGCGCCACGTGGCCAACGAGTAAAATTTCCGGCCCACGCTGAGCAGCGCCGCCAGCCCAAATGCCACCAGCGTCGCCGGACTCGCCGCCGGTGCGGGCCACGCCAGCCAAACCCAGATGACCACCGCCCCGGCCACCATGAACATGCGGCCGCAAAACCGATGCACGCCTTGCCAATCAAAGGGCTCCTCCGCCACCCGCCAGGGCGAAATCAGCTTCGGGAGAAAGTTGCCGAACCCCATCAAGGCGAGCCCGAACACCACGCCCCCGATCTGCCGCGCGACCGGCACGACAGCGGCGTCGAGCACCCCGGATGCGACCGCGAGCTTCATGCCCGGGCCGAGGACCATGACGAGCGCGCCGCCACCGAACGCGTAACTGCGCACCAACAGCCGATGACTCTCCGCCACCCGGCGGCTGAGCGTCCGGGCGTGCAGCTCAAAGACCAAAATCCCGGCGATGCAGACGACCGCAGGAATGACCACCACGCAGACCTTGTTCGGTCGCACGGCGGTCACCCAAACCGACAATCCCGTTAGGATCACCACGGTCAGCAGCACCAGCACCGGACTGATGCGACGCAGCCACGCCGTCATGACGACGGCCTTTCGAGTTTGGCCGCCGTCGGTGTCACCGCGCCCGTAGCCGTCTCGCCCAAACCAAACGCTCCGGCAAATCCCAGCAGCGCATCCTCCAGCACCGAGAGCCGCAGCCGGTAGGTGATGGTGGTCCCGCTCTTCTCGGATTCAATCAGGCCCGCCTCGCGCAGGACCGCAAAGTGACGCGACATGGTCGGCTTCGAAACCGGAAATTGATCCGCCAGCTCCCCTGCGTTCATCGGTCGTTGTCGCAACAGCTTCAGGACATCCCGCCGCGTCGGATCGGACAAAGCGCGAAAAACCAAATTCATGAATACATATTTAGCTAAATAACTAAATACGTCAAGACCCCGATTTACAGCGGCATCGGCTATCGGCGGTCGCCCAGATCGCCCAGCGGCTGCGAAAAGGAGGCCCGCCGATGGTCTCATGCACCAGACGGTCATGGGCCGTGCTCACTGCTCCTTTTTGAACAAGTCCTCGAAGATGAGCTCGCCCCAAATGTTGCCGCGTGCGTGCACCAGCGCGCCACCCTCGTTGAGCTTTCCCAGTTCGATGGGGGCAAACCCGAGTTGTCTGGCCAAGGCCGCCACGGGAGCGGTCGCGTCCTCGTCGTCGCTCGACAGAAAGACGACCCGATGGCCGCCCTCGACGACCGGATCGGTCGCCAAGGTGGCTGCAATCAAGTGATTGAAACCTTTCACCCACTTGGCGCCGGTGAATGCCTTCGCAACAAAGGCGGAGGACAGGAGCCCGTCCAGCTCCTCAAGGGGAACTCGGGCGTTCATCGCATCGATGACCGTCTTGCCTTTCCAGTTCGGCAGGGCCTTCGCAACCTCGCGATGCTCCCCGAACGGGACCGCGAGGATGATGGTGTCGGCCTCAAGCGCATCCCGCAGCGACTTGGCAACGACCGTGGGACCAATCGCCCGGGCCTGCGGCGCCAACGCCTCGGGCGGACGACGGCTTGCGACGGTCACGTCGATGTTTTTACGGGCGAAGGCGTGGGCCAAGGCTTGGCCTATTTTACCGAATCCAACAATGGCATAGCTCATAATGTTTTTCCGATTTCGTGTTAAAACTATAAGGTTGAGAGACGTGGTCCCACGACTGGCGGGGCTAGCGGGCCAGCCACGGGATCGCGCCGGGATCAGACCTGCGCCATGCCCCCATCGACGGCCAGATCCACACCGGTGATGTAAGAACTTTCATCGGAGGCGAGGAACGTGACGGCTGCCGCGATTTCCTCCGGCTTGCCCCTGCGACCCATGGGGATCTGCGTGGTGAACTGGGCGACCGCTTGCTCGGCCTGTTCAGCGGTAAGGCCCGTCGTCGTCGCCAAGGCCGGGGTATCGATGGCTCCGGGGCTCATCGTATTCACGCGGATTTTGCGGTCTTTCAGTTCCATGGTCCAACCACGCGCGAAGTTGCGCACCGCCGCCTTACTCGCGGCGTAGGCGGTAAACCCGGGGAGCCCCATCACGTTCGAGACCGAAGAGTTCAGGATAATGGAGCCGCCGTCTTGGAAGAGGGGAAGGGCCTTCTGCACCGTAAAAAACATGCCCTTCACGTTCACGTCGAAGGTCTGGTCGAAATGTTTCTCGGTCGCCACCGCAAGCGGAGCGATGGTCCCTGCGCCTGCGTTCGCGAAGAGAATATCGATGTGACCATGTTTCTCTTTCACGACGGCATAGAGCCGGTCCAGATCTTCCAAGCGCGACACGTCACCCACGACCGTCGTAACGTTTTTCTCGATGGAGGCTGCGGCCTCCTTCAGCTCTTTCTCGCGTCGCCCGGTGATCACGACGTGCGCACCTTCCTCCACGAAGCGCTTGGCGGTGGCTAGGCCAATCCCGCTGCTTCCGCCGGTGATAACCGCAATTTTCCCCGCCAATTTTTGGCCGTTGTTGTTCATATGTTTTCTCTTTTTTTGTTATAATTGTTAAACCGGACCGTCGCCTCAGAGCTGCGCGAGGCCGCCGTCAACCGCGACTTCGCTGGCGGTCATGAAACTGCTGTCCGACGAGGCGAGAAACGCAGCCACCGCTCCGATTTCCGCCGGATCGGCCATGCGCAGGAGCGGAGTCATCGCGGCGTAGGCCTTCTGGCCTTCCTCGCCTAGCGCGGCCTTAGCGAGTTCGGTTGCCGTCGCCCCGGGCGACAGCACGTTTACCCGGATGCCGGTGCCCTTCAGGTCAGCCGCCCAGGTCCGTGCGAGGTTGCGCACTGCCGCCTTGCTCGCGCTGTAGGCGCTCATTGCCGCGGCGCCCGTGGTGCCGGCACTCGATCCGGTCAGGATGATCGAACCGCCCGAGCCCATCAGCGGCAGCGCCTTCTGGACGGTGAAGATCGTTCCCTTCACATTGGTATCGAAGGTTTCGTCAATGTGTTCGGCGGTGATCTTGCCGAGCGCAAGCGGGCTTCCCGCCCCGGCATTGGCGAAGACGATGTCGAGGGTCCCGCGCTCGGCCTTCACCGCCGCATAGAGTCGGTCAAGGTCGGCCTCATCCGAGACCGAGCCCTTCACCGCGCGGGCCTCGGGCCCGAAGTCGGCCACCGCGGCGTCGAGCGCGTCCTGCCGGCGGCCGAAGATGAAGACGAAGGCGCCCTCCTCGACGAAGCGCTTTGCCGCTGCGAGGCCGATGCCGGTAGCGCCACCGGTGATCACGGCGGTCTTTCCCTTCAGCCTGTTCATTCCACCCGCTATGCCGGCAACCTTACCTTCAAGTGTTCTCATGATGTTTTACCCGTCGTTCTGAATTTCGTTTTGTTTTTAGTTGATCACCGATCCAGATCCTAATTCATGAATACGGGTCACTGATCCATTTAAACGGATCACTGATCCGTTTTGTCAACGCCCTTTATGCGAGCCGACGCCAAAAAAAATTACAGCCAGATACTTGCGATCGCGCGCGACGCCGTCGCCGAGCATGGTGCCGACGCTTCCATGCGAGATATCGCCCGCCGGGCCAACGTCGGGTTGGCTACCCTGCTTCGCCATTTCCCGACGAGGGAAGCCTTGTTCGAAGCATTGCTGCGCGAGAATGCGGACGCACTGACGCAGCAGGCAGCCGAACTCGAAACGTCGAGTCTACCTGACGAAGCACTGGTGTCCTGGTTTCGCGACGCGGTGGCATTCACGCATACCTACAGCGGCGTTTGCGCCTTGATGGTGAGCGCCCACGCGGACCCGGACTCCGCGCTTTACGCTTCAAGCACCGCGCTGCACTCAGCGGGCGCGCGACTATTGCTCCGAGCTCAAACCGGGGGAACGGCCCGCGCCGATATGGATGGGGAGGATCTGTTCGCCCTGATGTCGGCGCTCGCCTGGGTCGTCGGCCAACCTTCATTCGCGTCCAGGGCCGACCATCTCTCTCACCTTGTTACGAGCGCCATCCTGACAAATCGGCCGAGCAACGACGTCGAGAAGCAACGCGCTGAATCCGATCGGTGACCGGGTGATCAAGGGCATTTTCCACCACGGCCTTCAGCCAATGGGCTCGGTCCCCACTAGCCTAACTGACTGAAATTGAACCGCAATCAACTGAGACCTGGCGACCGAATGTAACGATGTAACGCCTTGACCCCTTCTTCAGACCAACCCCTTCTTCAGACCGGACGGACGTCAACAAAACACGGCCTGGGCCCGTTGGCTTGGCCCGCATAAAATCTGATTCCTTCGGGCATATTCCATTCCATCAGGCATCGGGTGACAACACGATGGAGCCTTGGCGCTCCTCTCGCTCGACCAGAAGGTGGGCGGTGACCGCCTCGGTCAGTGGCAGGATGCGGTCTACGGTGGGCGCGAAGGCTCCGCTGGTGAGGAGGTCACTCAGGGCGGCGAGTTCAGCCGGCGTCTCTCCGGCAAACGCAGCGTGGACGCATTTGCCGTCGGTTGGGCGGCCAGCAGCGGCTCGGAGTAGATCGGCGAAGCGAGCGTTGCCCAGCAATACACGGCCATCGGGTTTTACGCTGCGCAGGCAGTCGGCTAGCGTCGTCGACGGCACCATGTTAAACAATACATCGCAGCGAGCGCCTTCCTTGGTCCGGAAGTCCTCACGGGTGTAGTCGATGAAATGGTCGGCGCCGACGCTACGCAGCAGCGCTGCCTTCTCAGGTTTGTCGATGGCGGTGACGGCGGCGCCACGCGCCTTGGCGATCTGGATCGCCGCCAGGCCGATGCTCCCGCCGGCCCCGTTGATGAGCAGATGCTCACCGCTGCTGAGTCGGCCGAGATTGAGAAAGTGAAGGGCGTTTAACCCGCCCAAGACAGAGGCAGCGGCTGGAGCGAAGTCCACCGTGTCCGGCAGAGGCGCGATCGAAGAATTCTCGGCGAAAACCGCGTATTCGGCGTAGGCGCCCATGCGCAGCCCGGCAGACCCGTAGACGCGCTCACCGACGCGGAATCGGGTGACCCCGGCCCCGCAGGCCTCGACTTCACCCGCGAAATATCCACCGAGCACGCGCCGACTCCGCCGGGGGCGGCGGATGCCCCAAAAGGGTCGCAGCAGAGGACTGAACCATTTTACCGGAAACCGGAAACTGCGGAGTTCGCAGTCGCCCTTGTTGACCTCGACCGCGCGGATCCGCACGCAGATCTCGCGGGCGCGTGGGGGCGGCTTGGGCAGGTCCTTCGAATGTAGCACGGCGGCCGCGCCATATCTTTCGTAGACAACCGCTTTCATGGAAAGCACGGGGCTAAGGCACGCCGACGAATCTGACAAGCGGCAACCGAGCTACTACAAGGTCCTGCCGAAACTTACTACTAACCGACGGGCACCGTCTCAGTGAGCCAACGAACTGATTCGCCGAGCATCCAAATGTTAACATGTCGGCCTCTGCCGCATTGGCTAAGCCGACGTTTTACCGATATGCCACGTCGTGATAGGCCGTGCCGGTCGATGGATCGAGGTTTCCGCCGAAGCCGACCACCCCAGTGATCCAAAAACTCACGGCAGAAAGAGGGTCACGGCAGAAAGAGGGTCAGGCCTTGGGGATTGGGGTTACAGTCAGGCGACTCACCGACCCGGTCGAGTCAACCCCAAACCCCAAGGGGCTGTTGCCCAAAAGGTATGGCAACAGCAGCGAGGTTTAGTTTTGAGGAAAG
>CAXBDS010000267.1:0-6104 GCA_963974355.1 uncultured Opitutaceae bacterium | reverse complement strand
CGTCCAATGATGCCTTCGCCTCCGCCCAGACGCTGGATGGCGACGCACCGCTCGTCACCGCCAACAACGCCGTCGCCACCAGCGAATCCGGCGAACCTACGCACGCGGTTGGCGCCCGTGGCCAGTCGCTTTGGTATACATGGACCGCCCCGCAATCAGGCCCGACTCAAGTTGCCGCCTACTCCGAAGCGATGGACCCTGTCGTGGCCGTCTATACCGGCACCCACGTCGGCCAGCTCTCTCTCGTCGCGTCCGCCAACGATTCCGGTCCAGACAACATCAACCCCACCGCCACGGCCGCATTCACCGCCACGGCCGGCATAACCTATCACATCGCGGTTGATCGGATCGGCACCGACAGCGGCGAGTTCACGCTCACGATCACCAACGCGTTGTGGCAATTTACGACGGGCAGCATCTACGACGAGATCCCGACCGTGACCAACTCGCCCGCCGTCGGCCGCGACGGCACCGCCTATGTCGCGAGCAGCGACGGGTTCATCTACGCGGTCAATCCCGACGGCACGCAGAAATGGAGATTCGAGTTGGGCGGTTACATGGATTCCAGCGCGGTAGCCCTCGGGCCCGACGGCACGGTCTACATCGGCGATCTGATCGGGCTCGCCTACACTCTGGATGCCGAAGGCAACCTCGTCTGGGTGTCGGATATCGCCGACGGTTCTTACACCGCGCCCCCCGCCCTCGGTGCCGACGGCACCGCGTATTTCAAAAACGATGACGGAAATCTCGATGCCTTCGCGCCCGACGGCACCTTGCGCTGGAGCTACACGACCACGGGCGATGAGAGTTATTCCGGCCCCACCATAGCACCCGACGGCACCATTTATCTGCCCGGCAACGACGGCGCCATCCACGCGGTGAGCGGGTCCGGTGCCCAAATTTGGCGCACCGTGCCGTCGACCTCGGCCGGTTCCGACACGAGCGGGATCTACACGTCTCCGTCGCTGGACGCCGCCGGCAACATCTACGCCGCCACCCTGAATGGCACCGTGTTTTCGCTCACGTCATCCGGCGCGCTGCGCTGGTCCTTCCGCACCCCCGGGACCGGTGAGAACGTCACGTCGTCTCTCGCGCTGGCCGACGGGCGCGCCTACTTCGCCAGCTACGGCGCGCTTCTCTACGCCGTTGACCAAACCGACGGACACATCATCTGGACGCGTTCCATCGAAGCCCAGGCCCGGGCGTCCTCACCGGCGGTGGCCAGCGACGGTTCCATTTTCATCGGCAGCTACGCCAACAAACTCTTCCGCTTCTCCCCCGACGGCGAACTGCTGCGCTCCTGGTCGGCGGGCAACTGGTTCCGCAGCTCACCGGTCCTGGCCAATGGGCGCCTCTACATCGGTAACGGCGACGGCAAACTCTACGCCTTCGATGTGGACGGTCTCGGCCCGGCGCACGCCGACCGGTCTCCTTGGCCGCAGCATCGCTATTCTCCGGCCCGCAACGCCCGTCCGACCCCCGACGTCACGGGTTATGTTTACGCGACCGATGCGACTGATCCGGGACGCTTGGTCAACCTCTCCGTGCGCAACACAACCCGCACCGGCGAAGGCGCGCTCATCGCCGGTTTCGTGCTCGGGGGCAGCCAATCCAAAGACCTCGTCGTGCGCGGCATTGGCCCCAGCCTCGCCAACTTCGGTGTGACCGATGCGGTCTCCGGCACAACCCTTCAACTCTACGGAAGTGCCGATTCGAACACGCCGCTTGCAACGAATCAGGGCTGGACCGCGACCACCGGCGACGGGAGCACCGTCGGCGCGTTTGGCTTGAGCGCCGGCAGCGCCGACAGCGTCCTCCGGCCCACGCTCTTGCCCGGCGCGTTTACCGCTCGCGTCACCCCCAGCCAGACCGACGCGAGCGGCACCGCCCTGCTCGAAATCTATGACGCGGCCTTGGCGCAAATCGATCCGCCCATCATCAACCTCTCCGCGCGCACGGCCGTCGCCGACGGCGGCGACGTAATCGCCGGGTTTGTCATCGGCGGCACCACGCCGCGCTCCGTGCTGATTCGGGCGGTCGGTCCAGGCTTGGCATCCTTCGGAGTCGCCGGACCGCTGGCCGATCCGAACCTCACCCTGTTCAGCGGCAGCACCACCGTGTTCGCCAACGACGATTGGGCCGGTTCGCCGCTCTTGACGGCGCTCGCCAAGAGCGCCGGCGCGTTCCCCCTCGAATCGACCAATGCCGATGCCGTGCTCACGGCCACCTTGCTCCCCGGCGCCTACACCGCCCGGGTGACCGCTCCGGCCGGCGACAGCGGCGTGGTGCTGATCGAGGTCTACTTGCTGCCTTAAAGACGCCCCTCGCCTGAACGGCTTGCGCCAAAGCCGAAGCGCTCACGGCGTTCTAGATCCGATGAGGTAAAACGACCAACGCCCGCTCGCCCTCAACGCAGACCTCGACTCGTTTCCTCGTAAACGTGTGGAGCGACAGCACAGTCTGCCTCGGCCCGCTTTCCCCGCAGGCGTAATCCAGGGTCTGAACATGCGCGTGAGGAACACCGTCGGACAGGTTGGTTTCAGCCCAGAAAAAAGCCGGCCTCGCGAGTGCGAAGCCGGCTTGAAAAGAAACCGAAGGGTGTTTCGGAAACGGACGCTTAGATGGCGGATTCGCCGCGCTCGTCGGTGCGGATGCGGACCGCCTCTTCGAGGCCGACCACGAACACCTTGCCGTCGCCGATCTTACCGGTCTTGGCAGCCTTCACGATGGTATCGACCGTCTTGCCGACGATCTCGTCGGTCACCACGATTTCGACCTTCACCTTGGGGAGGAAGTCGACCGTGTATTCGCTGCCGCGATAGATTTCCGTGTGACCTTTTTGACGACCGAAGCCTTTAACTTCGGTGACCGTCATGCCTTCGATGCCGATTTCGGAGAGAGCTTCCTTAACCTCCTCCAGCTTGAACGGCTTGATGATAGCGATGATGAGTTTCATTTGAATTGGGTAATTTGAGGGATCGTTGCTTTAAGTAAGCCTTCCCGCGCAATCGGCGCAAGCCCAAGGCCTGTGCCGATTTTGCGGGAAAGTGATCAGCCCTTGTGAGCGGGCGTGAAGTCCGGGTAGGCCTCGGCGCCGTGTTCGCCGATATCCAAGCCTTCGGCTTCCTCTTCGGCGCTGACCCGGAGACCCATGATGGGCTTCAGAATCAAGCACAGCACGAGGGAGGCGACAAAAGCCGTCGCCCCCACCGCGAGCGTGCCGATGATCTGAATGCCGAGCGGAGCCGCATCCGAGAAGATACCCACCGCGATTGTGCCCCACACGCCGCAAACACCGTGAACGGAGATCGCGCCGACCGGATCGTCGATCTTGATCTTGTCAAAAAAGATGATGGCGAAGACGACGAGCGCACCAGCGATCACCCCCACCCAGATCGAACCGGCCATGCCAATGGAGTCGGCGCCGGCCGTGATGCCGACGAGACCGGCGAGCACACCGTTGAGGCCCATGGAGAGATCGGGCTTCTTGAGCAGCGCCCAGCTCACGAGCATCGACGCCACCGCACCCGCGGCCGCCGCGAGCGTCGTGGTCACGAAGACGTAGGAAACGCCACGAGGATCGGCGCTCAGCACGGAGCCACCGTTAAAGCCATACCAGCCAAGCCAGAGGAGGAACACACCGATGGCCGCCAGCGGCATGGAGTGACCGAGGATCGGCTTCACCTTCCCCCCGGGCAGGAACTTGCCATTGCGCGGGCCGAGCACGAGGACGGCCGCCAAGGCCGCAAAACCACCGAAGGCATGCACCAACGTCGAACCGGCGAAGTCGTAAAAACCCTTCTCGGAGAGCCAGCCGCCACCCCATTGCCAGGAACCGGTGATCGGGTAGATGAAGGTCACGAGCAACGTCGCGTAGATCATGAACGTGCCCAGCTTGACGCGCTCGGCGACGGCACCCGAAACGATGGTCGCAGCCGTGGCGGCGAACATCGCTTGGAAGATGAAGTCGGTCCACCACGTGTAGGCGGCATAGGCATCGGTCATCAGCGTGACATCGTTGTTATCCGCCCCGAACCATGAGCCGGCCGCGAAGAATCCGTTGAAGTCACCCGGATACATGGCGTTGAAGCCATAGAAGGCGTATCCAAGAATGCCAATACACACGATGAACAGATTCTTGAAGAGAATGTTCACCGTGTTCTTCGACTGGGTGAGGCCCGTCTCCACACAGGAGAAGCCCAAGTGCATGATAAACACGAGAGCCGCCGAGATCAGGAGCCAAAGATTGTTGACCGTGAAGAGCGCGAAACCCGCCGATTCGGCAAAGGCATCGTAGCTTTCGTAAGGAGGGGCTTCATCTTGCCCGAACAGGGGCGAGAAAAGAGCCAACAGAGCGAAGAGAGAAATCATCTTCAATCCGCCGGACATGGACTGGGACCGTAGCTTCATATTGAGATCGTTGGGAGCAGTAGTGGTGGTTTGACTGAGGCGAACTCTCCGGAGGGAGAAAGCCTCGATGAATTTAGCACGGGGTATGCCAACAGAGTTTCTTATGGTGAATATTTTTCATACAAAGATATCTGCCCCTACTTAGCGAGATAACAGCAAGGCGTCGCCCGCCCTCCTCGCCCCAGAAAAAGAGCCCATCTCTCCCGGCGGAGTAGCCCCAAAACGAAGAAAGCAGATCAAAATCAACCAGTTCCGCCGACTCTCATCGACGCGCACATATCGCTTCAGAGACGGGTCTCGCCTCGCTCCTAATGCCGTTTCGCGCGTGCTTTCCGTCGAGCCCGTCCCGTCGGGCCACTCTCTCGACTTCACGTCTCCGCGCTCGCCCTCGCCGGGCAGGCTTGATCGCAGGCCTTTTCGCTCAATCTCACGTCCTCCCCCATGCCGCCCCTTCATGAAAGTTTTCCCACGTTAAGTCCCTCTCGAATATATAAATAGAAAACCGGCTCAGCTCGAAAGCTAAGCCGGTCGAAGACGACGCGCGGGCGCCGAATGCAGCGGTCGTGGGCCTAGATGGCGGCTTCGCCGCGTTCGTCGGTGCGGATACGGACGGCTTCCTCCAGGTTGACGACGAATACCTTGCCGTCGCCAATCTTGCCGGTTTTAGCCGACTTCACGACGGTATCGACTGTCTTACCGGCCAAATCATCGGCCACGACGACCTCGATCTTCACCTTCGGCAAGAAGTCGACCGTGTATTCGCTGCCGCGGTAGATCTCGGTGTGCCCTTTCTGGCGGCCAAATCCTTTCACTTCGGTCACGGTCATGCCTTCGATGCCGATCTCCGCGAGCGCTTCCTTAACTTCCTCCAATTTGAAGGGCTTGATGATAGCGATAATGAGTTTCATACGATTTCCTGTTTAACGGCTGGTGAATCTTACTTCTCCGGTTGGACGGTGAAGTTCGGGTAGGCCTCCATGCCATGCTCGGTGATGTCGAGACCGGTGATTTCCTCCTCCTCCGAGACCCGCAGACCCACGGTGTATTTGATGATTAGGAAGACCACCGAAGCCACCACGAACGTGAAGACAAAGACCGAAGCGACGCCGACGAATTGCACCCAGAGTTGGTGCACGCCCCCCCCGTTGAACAGGCCGTCTTGAATGGCGCTCGACTCATCCCAATACGGCAGGTCCACCGCGCGGCTGCCGAACAGACCGACGGCCAAAGTGCCCCACGCGCCGCAGACTCCGTGCACCGAGATCGCGCCCACCGGATCGTCGATCTTCAGCTTGGTATCGATGATGATGCAGGAAAAATAGACCAGAATACCGGCGATCAAACCGATGATCACGGCCGATCCGGTCGTCACCGAAGCGCACGGCGCGGTGATGGCCACGAGGCCGGCCAAGGTGCCGTTCAACGTCATCGAAGGATCAGGCTTACCCGTCCGTAACCAGCTCACTACCATGGCCGAAAGCGCGCCCGCGCAAGCCCCCAAGGTCGTGGTCACGGCCACATGAGCCACCCCGTCGATCGCCAACAGGGTCGAGCCCGGGTTGAAGCCATACCAGCCGAACCATAGAATAAACACGCCCAACGCCGCCAAAGGTAAATTGTGACCGGGGATGGCGTTAACCTCAATGGTGTCCCACTTTGGATGAGGATGGTTGTTCCAAGTTGTTGATCGGCAG
>CAXBDS010000266.1:0-6200 GCA_963974355.1 uncultured Opitutaceae bacterium | reverse complement strand
CCCTGCGCAATCAGGCGGCCTGGCCCCGCTCGCTCACCCACAACCGCGAGGAGCCCAAGTCGTCCCTGCAGACGCGCACGCTCCACGGCAAACGCATCGCGTTGCACGGCTTCGGCGCCATCGCCCAGGCGTTGATCGCTCTGCTGCGCCCCTTCAACCCGCACCTTACCGCGTTTTCCACCGGCATGCCCCGCGAGCTCATCCGGCAGAGCGGGGTGGAAACCGCGCCCGACCTCGCGACGCTTTGCCGAGACGCGGATGTGTTGATTTCCTGCGAAGCCCTCACCCCGCTGACCGCGCGTGAGCTCAGCTACGAGATCTTGAGCGAGCTGCCGGCCGGCTCCGTATTCATAAATGTGGGACGCGGCGGCGTGGTCGATGAGGCCGCCTTGTTTCGCGTGGTGCGCGAGCGCTCGCTGCGCGTCGGCATCGACGTCTTCGGCGAGGAGCCGCTGGCCGCCGATTCGCCCTACGTGAGCCTGCCCGACGCCATCCTCTCGCCGCACATCGGCGGCCCGACCCACGACTACTACGGGCCGTGTGGCGCGCACGCCCTGGCCAACCTCGCCGCCTTCCGGCGCGGCGAGACCCCGCAAGGTTTGATCACGCCGGCGATCTACGATCGTTCGACCTGAGACCACGGCGCCGCGGCCATCGGCCGGTCGAGGGTCCGTCCTGCTTTCACCACCATGCCAGATTCCTCCGCCCAACCGGGACGCGAGCTCCACCCGTTCAACGACGGTTGGCTCTTTCGGCGTCACGACCCCGCCGATAGCAACGACATCTCCGCACATCTCACCTACGCGAAGCTGCAACCGTGGGTCGGCGCCACCGGGCTCGATCTGATCGGCGCCGCCACTCCCGCCGCCAAGCGACCGGTCCGGCCCGCGATCGGTCCGGCGCCTCTCGTCTCGTTTACCCGGCCTGGATTCGACGACAGCGAATGGGCGCCGGTGAACGTGCCGCACGACTGGGCGATCGCTGGTCCGTTTGACCAAGCGCTCCCGGGCGACACCGGAAAACTTTCGTGGCAAGGCGTGGGCTGGTATCGGAAACGGTTCAAACTCTCGCCGGCCGACGCCGCCGGTCGACGCGTGGAGCTCGAGTTCGAAGGCGCGATGGCGCAACCCACGATCTGGCTCAACGGCCACTGCGTCGGCGGCTGGGTTTACGGCTACTCGTCGTTCCGCGTCGACCTGACCGATTACCTCGCGGCCGATGGAGACAACGTTCTCGCCGTCCGGCTCAACAACCTGCCCGAATCGTCACGTTGGTATCCCGGCGCCGGCATCTATCGGCCCGTGTGGCTGTCGCTTACGCCCGCGCTCCGTTTCACGCCGTGGGGCGTGCACGTGACGACACCGCGCATCACCGCCGACCGGGCTTGGGTCGAGGTCGATATGGTGATCGAGCAAAATGACGCGAACGACGTCGAGTGCACGCTGACCACCGCGCTATTCGCCGCCGACATCGACGGCCGCCGCACCGGCGACGCCCTCGCGACGTCACGCGCGACCACGCTCCAGCTCCGACCGCTCGAGGGTCGCCAGGGCCACCGGCGCCACACCATCGCGCTCGACGAGCCGCGCCGCTGGGATCTCGCCACGCCGCACCGCTACGTCGCGGTGAGCCGCATCGAGGTCGAGGGCGCGTGTATCGACGAGGTGGAGACCGTTTTCGGCGTGCGCACGATTCGCTTCGACTCCGATCACGGCTTTTTCCTGAACGAGCACCCGGTGCCGATCCGCGGCGTGTGCCAGCACCACGATCTGGGCGCACTCGGCGCCGCGGTGAATCGCCGCGCGCTCGAACGCCAGCTCGAGATTTTACGTGAAATGGGCTGCAACGCCATCCGCACAGCCCACAACCCGCCCGCCCCCGACCTGCTCGAGCTCTGCGACCGCATGGGGTTTCTCGTGATGGACGAGGCCTTCGATTGCTGGCGCATGGGCAAACGGCGCAACGACTACGCCCAGTTCTTCGACGAGTGGCACGAGCGCGACCTGCGCGCGATGATCCGCCGCGACCGCAACCACCCGTCGATCATCCTTTGGAGCATCGGCAACGAAATCATCGAGCAGGACGTGAGCGACGGTTGGAAAGTCGCCGCCCATCTCGCCGCGATGGTGCGAGAGGAAGACCGCTCCCGCCCGATCACGGTGGGCTGCAACCGCGAGATCTCCGCGCAGACCGGTTACCAAACCGCGGTCGATGTCATTGGTTTCAACTACAAGCCATGGGCCTACGCGGCGCTGCACGAGATCCACCCGCTCATGCCCACCTACGGCAGCGAGACAGCGTCATGTGTCAGCTCGCGCGGCGAATATTTCTTCCCCGTCAGCGACGACAAGGCCGCCGGCCAGGCCGACTTCCAGGTCTCGTCCTACGACCTCGCCGCGCCGTTTTGGGCGTGGGCGCCGGACCACGAATTCGCCGGGCTCGACGACTCGCCGCAGGCCGCGGGCGAGTTCGTCTGGACCGGCTTCGACTACCTCGGCGAACCCACGCCTTACAACGCCGACCGGTCCAACCTGCTCAACTTCAGCGACCCGACCGCGCAGGCCAAAATGGCCGCGCAACTCGAAGCGCTCGGCCGTCTCCCGGTGCCGTCGCGCAGTTCGTATTTCGGCATCGTCGACCTCGCGGGTTTTCCCAAGGACCGCTTTTACCTTTATCAAGCGCGCTGGCGGCCGGAGCTGCCGATGGCGCACCTGTTGCCGCATTGGAACTGGCCGGAACGCGAAGGGGAAATCACGCCGGTGCACCTTTATACTTCGGGCGACGAGGCGGAGCTTTTTCTCAACGGGCGCTCTCTCGGCAAACGCCGCCGTAGCTCGCGCGACTATCGGCTGCGTTGGGACGACGTCGTTTACGAACTGGGCGAACTCCGCGCGGTCGTCACCCGCGCGGGTGAGCCATGGGCGGAGGCGTCGCGTCACACCACGGGCGTGCCCGCCAGGATCGAACTCGAGGCGGATCGCGCCAGCGCGCCGGCCAACGGCGTCGACCTGATCTTCGTCACCGTGCGCATCGTCGACGAAGCCGGGCGCACGGTGCCGCGCAGCAAACCGGAACTGAGTTTCGCGGTAGAGGGCGCAGGTGAACTCGCCGCGGTCGACAACGGCGACGCGACCAGCCACGTGTCGTTTCACAGTCCCACCCTGCCCGCGTTCAACGGTCTCGCGCTCGCCATCATTCGCCCCGCACGCCAAGCTGGAACCATCGAGCTTTCCGTCCGGTCCGCGGACCTGCCCCCCGCCTCGCTTAGCCTCAACGTCACCCCTAGCCCCGCATGAAAACGTCGATTTTCGCCGCTTTGCTGCTCTCCCTTTCCACGCTCGCCGGCTTCACCGTTGCCGCCGAGCTCAGCCCGCCCAACTACACGCGTGACGCCGCCACGTCGTGGGACGATTTGCCCGCGGTCCTCGCGCGCATCAAGGCGCCGACCTTTCCTGACCGCGACTTCGACATCCGCGACTACGGAGCCAAGCCCGCGGGCAAGGACCTCGACAACACGGCCGCGATTCACCGCGCCATCGCCGCCTGCCACGACGCTGGTGGCGGACGCGTCGTCGTGCCTGCCGGCACCTGGCCGACCGGGGCGATCCACCTGCAGAGCAACGTCAACCTGCACGTGTCCGAAGGGGCCACGCTGTTGTTCTCCTCCGACCCGGCGAAATACCCGCTCGTGCACACGACATGGGAAGGCGTCGAACTCATGAACTACTCGCCGCTGATCTACGCGTTCGAACAGAAAAACGTCGCGCTCACCGGCCGGGGCACGCTCGACGGCCAGGCCAGCTACGAGAATTGGTGGGACTGGAAAAACTACGAGAAGGGTCCGCCCTTCCGCCAGGTGCCTGACCGCGAAAAACACTTTGCGATGGGCATGGACAACACGCCGGTCGAGGAGCGTGTCTTCGGCGAAGGACACCTGCTCCGTCCGAGTTTCGTGCAGCCTTATCGCTGCGAAAACGTGCTCATCGAGGGCGTCACGATTCTACGCGCGCCCTTCTGGGTCGTGCATCCGGTGCAGTCGACCAACGTCACGGTGCGCGGCGTCACGGTCGAATCCGCCGGTCCCAACAACGACGGTTGCGACCCCGAGGCCTGCCGGGACGTGTTGATCGAGGACTGCACCTTCAAGACCGGCGACGACTGCATCGCGATCAAGTCCGGCCGCAACGAAGACGCGCGCCGCATCGGCTTCGCCGCGGAGAACATCGTCATCCGCAACTGCCACTTCTCCGACGGTCACGGCGGCGTCGTGATCGGCAGCGAGATCAGCGGCGGCTGCCAAAACGTTTTTGTCGAAAACAGCGTGATGGACAGCCCGCATCTCGGCCGCGCCTTGCGCTTCAAGAACAACGCCATGCGCGGCGCCGTCATTGAAAACATTTTCCTGCGCAACATCTCCGTGAAACGCGTCGGCAACGCCGTCATTGCCGTGCAGAACAATTACGAAGAGGGCGACGAAGGCCCGTTTACGCCCGTGTTGCGCAACGTCCAGGTCGACAACCTCACCTGCGCCGACACACCGCGTGTCCTGCACCTCGCGAGTTACCCGGGCGCGGTGCTCGAGGACATCGTGATCTCCAACTCCACCTTTCTGGGCGTGAAAAAGCCCGACCTGCTCCAGCATGGCAGCGCGCGCTACGAGTCCGTCACGATCACCCCGGCCAACTGATCCCTGATCTCGCGATGTCCGTCCCGCGCCCGCTCCCGCCCGCCCCTGATCGGCGGCAATTCTTGAAAGCACTGGGCCTCGGCCTCGGCGGGGCCTGCCTCGGCTGGCCGCGCGCCGGGCTCGGCGCCGTGCCGGCACCGTCATCCCAACTCGCGGGGCGCCGACCCAACATCATCGTGATCTTTGCCGATGATCTCGGTTTTTCCGACCTGGGTTGTTACGGGGCCAACATCGTCGAAACGCCCAACCTCGACCGCATGGGCTTTGGCGGCATGCGTTTCACGCAGTTCTACAACAACGCCAAATGCGCCCCGTCGCGCGCCTCGCTCCTCACCGGTCTCTATTCGCAACAAGTCGGCTGCCAGGGCCCGCCCGTCGCCATGCGCGATTGCGTGACCACCGGCGAGGCCCTGCGCCTGGCCGGTTACCAGACGTGGTATAGCGGGAAGTGGCACGCCGAGGAGACACCGTATCAGCGCGGCTTCGACCGCGCCTGGGGGCTCTGCGACGGCCATTGCAACTACTTCAATCCCGGCCCCGCCCGCGTGCCCGGCGATCCCGATCCCGCTTTCTGGGGGGCCAGCCCGCAAAAGCCGTATCCACGCTGGGCCGACAACGACCGGGAGATCATCGGCTGGACGCCGGATGATCCCGACTTCTACACGACCGACGCCTTCACCGACCGCGCGATCACTTATCTGCAGGAAGCCGCCGGCGACGACCGGCCGTTTTA
Organism: uncultured Opitutaceae bacterium; assembly: GCA_963974355.1. Taxonomy (GTDB): domain Bacteria; phylum Verrucomicrobiota; class Verrucomicrobiia; order Opitutales; family Opitutaceae; genus Actomonas. The sequence goes on along the minus strand of CAXBDS010000266.1, from coordinate 780 downwards.
CCTGCACCTCTGCTACACCGCGCCGCACTTTCCGCTGCAGGCGCGCGACGAGGACATCGCCAAATACCGCGGCCGTTTCAAGGGCGGTTGGGATGAGATGCGCCGCCGCCGCCACGAGCGGCAGCTCGAGCTCGGCATCGTCGATGCGCGTTGGAAACTCCCCGCGCGCGATGAGCCCGTGCCGGCGTGGGAAGACGCGACCGACCCCGACGAGCAGGATCACCTCATGGCGGTTTACGCGGCGATGATCGACCGCATGGACCAAAACATCGGCCGCCTGCGGCAGGCCGTGGACGAGCGAGGCGAAACCGAAAACACGCTCATTCTCTTCATGTCCGACAACGGCGGTTCGAGCGAAGATTTCCAACACACGCCGGACACGCCGCCTGGCGGGATCGACAGCTTCCGTTTCGTCGGCGCCAATTGGGCCAACGCCTCCAACCCCCCGTTCCGCAAGTTCAAGTCGTGGGACCACGAGGGCGGCGTGAGCACGCCCGGCATCGCCTATTGGCCCGGCGTGATTCCCGCCGGCACGCTCAACCACGATGTCGCCCACCTCATCGACGTGATGCCGACCTTGCTCGAGCTCGCCGGCAGCGCGTATCCGCAAACTTATGACGGCCGGAACGTGACACCCTGCGAAGGCCGCACGCTGCTCCCGCTCTTCGAAGGCCGCTCCCGCGAGCCGCATCCGCAACTCGGCTGGCAGTTCTGGAACTGGGCCGCGCTGCGCGAGGGCGACTGGAAAATCGTGCGTCGCGCGAAAGACGCACCATGGGA
>CAXBDS010000265.1:0-6207 GCA_963974355.1 uncultured Opitutaceae bacterium | reverse complement strand
GGGATGGCAAGGATCATGCCGAGGATGCCGTTGAGCGCCGTGCCCCAGAAGAAGATCGCCACGATGACCATGACCGGATGCAGACCGGTGCGGTCGCCCATGATTTTGGGCGTGAGAAACCAACCCTCGATGTTCTGCACCACGATGAAGACGCCGAGGACCCACGCGACGAGGTTCCAGCCGCCTTCGGGTTGAAGAAATGCGAGGGGGAGCGCGACGCTGAGCCCGACGATCGTGCCGAGGTAGGGAATGATGTTCAGCACCCCGAGCAAGAGTCCGATGACAAGGCCGAACTTAAGACCGACGAGGGAAAAACCTGTGGCGAGGAGCGCCCCCATGATTCCCGCGATCAACAGTTGTCCGCGGAAAAACGAGATCACGATCGCGATGAATTCGCGGATGAGGAACACGACATCTTCGCGGTAGTCTTCGGGCAGAAAGGTGAGTTGTTTGCCCAGGTCATTGGTGGGTTCGCGACGCGAAAGCAGAAAGAAAAACAGGTAGATCGGAATGATCGCGAGGTTGGTGAAAAAGCCGAACAGGCTGAGCAGGCTACCGCCGGCCGCCTTGATGGAAGGCAGCGCGTGGGAGAGCATGTTCTGCGCCTCGGCCATGAGCGAATCGACCGCCTTGCGGATGGCGGGATTCTCCAGCTGCTTTTGCCAGAGCGTCATCCATTCGGGGTAGTGCTGTTGCACATACGCCAGAGCGCGATTCCAGAACGTCGGCACGAAGTCGATGAAATCGAGCACCTGCTGGACGATGGGCGGGGTGATGAGCAACATCACCGCGGCGATGGCGAGCACCACCATGCCGTAAAGCATGACCACAGCCCCGGTGCGGCGGATGTTCAGTTTAGCCTGAAGCGCGTCCACCAAGGGGCGGAGGATCAGTGCCGTGATCCCCGCGACCGCGAGTGGCCAGAGCACCCCCGAGAAGTGACCCACGAGGCGTCCCAAGACGATGAAGGCGACCGTCAACAGTGCGATACTGCCGAGCAGGGCAAACAGGCCCACGGCAAAACCCGCGATGCGACGCTGCCCCTCCGTAAGCAGACGATTGGATGACGATGCGGGTTCCTCGGCCATGTTCGGAAGGACAACTGGCGGGACGGCGCGGGGCGAGCCGAAAGGCGATCTGGATCCGCTCGGCAAGAAAGTGGCGAACCGGCGGCTCTCCTCGTGGTCTGTCGCCGTTATGAAGACTCTAACTCTATGGGGAACAGCGCTTTTAATCGTGGCGGGATATGCCGGGTGCAACAGTTTCGATTCCCGCAGCGAGGAAAAGGCCTATGTTTTCGAGTCCTTGACGCCGGAGGTGAAGCAACGCCTGAAGGACGGCGAAATCCATGTCGGCGATACGAGCGACATGGTTTACATCGCGCTGGGAAAGCCGGACGACAAACTCCGGAAGACAAATGCGGATGGAGAAACGAGCACTTGGCTCTACCAGTCCTACCGCGAGGATTATGAAGGCGAGGCTTTCGTCGGCTACCGCCGTCATGTCGTCTATAACCGACTCACTCGCACGTATCAGGTCTATCACGAGCCGGTGACGGCGAGTGTCTACCGCGACCGCAAAGAAGATCGATTTCGCGTGACCTTTAAGGACGGTAAGGTCACCGAAATCGAGACCTCCGACGGCTAAGGTGAGAGAATGGGATCAGCGTGGCGGCCTCATCCAAGGGCCTCCGCCCTGCTTTGGCGTCTTTAGCGTTCCGGTGGTACGGAAACAGGAACCTTCTTCCGTGGGTGATGCCGGTATAGCCAGCGGGCGAGGGCCGGCAGCACGATAATGGCGGCGATCATGTTGACCAGAAACATGAAGGTCAGCAGGACTCCCATATCGGCCTGAAACTTCAGGTCGGATAGGATCCAGGTGCTCACGCCGATCGCGAGTGTGAGTCCGGTAAAAACCACCGCACTGCCCGTGCGGGTGAAGGCGGTAAACATGGCGTCCTCGAAATAGTCACCGCGCCGCAGTGCCTCCGTGAGGCGGGAGAACAGGTAGATGCCGTAGTCGACCCCGATGCCTACCCCCAGCGCGACGACCGGTAGAGTAGAGGTCTTCAACCCGATTTCCAAATGCACCATCAGTGCATAGCTGAGGTAACTGACGAGCAGCAGGGGCAGGACGATGCAAACCGTTGCGCGGAGGGATCGAAAGGTCAGGAGGCAAAGCGTGATCACCGCGCCGAACACCCAGCCGACGATGGGGTATTGGGCGGCAGCCACGACCTCGTTGGTTGCCGCCATCACACCGGCGTTGCCACTGGCGAGGCGGAAGGTGGCCTTGGGCGAAGGATGCGCGGCGGCGAAGGCCTTCACGGCGTCCGTCACGCGCGTCAACGTTTCCGCTTTGTGGTCGGTGAGAAACAGCATGATCGGCATCGCGCTGCCGTCGGTATTGAGCAGGCCGGTGGCGGTTTCGATGGGCGCGATGGATTGGGCCAGTGCCTGCGTATGGCGTGGCAGGATACGCCATTTCAGTGAACCTTCGTTCCAGCCGGCGTTGATCACTTTTGCGACGGAAGTCAGGCTGATGACGGCCTGCACCCCGGCGACGGGGGCGAGCTCGCCCTCGAATCGATCCATGAGCGTGACGACGTCGTAGTCGACGCAGCCGTTGGGCACGCTGTCGACGATGACTGAGAGAACGTCGACGCCGATGGAGAATTTCTCCGTGATGACGCGACTGTCTTCGTTGTAGCGGGAGGTTTGGCGGAGCTCCGGCATGCCGGCATGAAGGTCGCCGATGCGGATTTGGCGCGACTCCCGGTAGGCCCAGATTCCGAGTAACACGGCGCCGAGCAGAATGGCGATCGAGGGGCCGGGGCGGGTTACGCCGGCGATCCTGCGCCAAGCTGCATCGGTCTGGCGCCGCCGCCGTGCGATGCGCACGTGATAGTGCACCGGTAGATGGAGGTAGGAGAGCAGGATCGGCAGGAGAAACAGATTGGTGATCAGGATCACGGCGACGCCGAGCGAAGCGGTGATGGCAAGTTCCCGAATGACGGGGATGTCGATCACGAGCATGGTGACGAAGCCGAGGGTGTCCGTGAGCAATGCGACGCCACCCGGCACCAGCAGCTGGCGAAACGCGGCCCGCGCGGCGCCGAGTGGCGGGTGGCCGGCGAAGACTTCGCTGCGATACGCCCGCATCATCTGCACCGCGTGGCTGACTCCGATCGCAAATACGAGGAAGGGCACGAGAATCGAGAAGGGGTCGAGCCCGAAGCCGAGCGCATTTAACAGGCCGAGTTGCCACACCACCGCGATCACGGCGCAGGCCAGCGTGATGGCGGTGAGGGGCGTCGATTGCGCATAAAAGCGGACGAGGATTCCGGTGACGACAAAAGCCACCGCAAAAAAGAAGAGCACGTTGCGCGCGCCGTCCGAGATCGCCCCGATGGCGGGCGCGAACCCGATGATGTGCACGGCAACGTCGTCACGATCATAACGACCACGGATCTGTTCGTTCAGGGCATGGGCGACGGCGACATAGTCGAGGCGTTGACCGGAGGCCGGGTCGATTTCGAGTAACTGCGCGCTGATGATCGCGCCCGAAAAGTCGTTTGCCACCAAGTGCCCGACGCGACCGGATTTGATGATGTTGGCGCGCACGATGGCAAAGCCGTCGGGCGTGGGCTTGAAGTCCGCCGGGATCACGTTGCCGCCTGCAAAACCATCTTCGACGACCTCCACGTAGCGCACGTTGGGGGTGAAGAGCGACTGGACCTGCGTGCGATCGACCCCGGGGAGGAAGTAGACGTCGTCGGTGGCGCGTTTGAGCGTGTCGAAAAACGTAGGTGTGAAGATATTGCCGTCATTGGCCATGAGCGCGATAACGATGCGGTTGGCCCCGCCAAAATCGGATTCGAAGGCGGTGAAGGTCTCGATGTAGGGGTGGCGCGATGGCAGCGATTTTTTGAAACTCGCATCGACGTGCGTGTGCGCGGCGAACCACAGCATCAGAATCGTCAATACGGCGAAGATCCCGCCGAGCGTTGCGCGATGCCGAAAGGTGTTTTCCTCCAGCCAGGTTAGCAGCTGGTCTTTCATCGCGTCGCGAGGATTGTCGCGTCGTTTTCCCCGAAGCCGAGCAGGCGGCCGGTGGGCGTGGCCATGAGTTCGGCCAGAGCGCCGTCAGGTCCGTCGTTCGAGGGCGTGAAGCTGCGGCCATCATTGTGGCTGATGAGCAGGGTGAGGGCCTGTCCCGCCAATATCACCGTGCCGTCAGCCAGTAACGCGGCGGCTTGGAGCAGGGCGGTCGTGCCCGTTTCGATGGCGGTCCATGTCTCGCCGCGGTCCATCGAACGGTAGACGGTGCCGCGCAATCCGTAGGCGAGCACGCTGTGGGCTTCGGCCAGCGGCAGCACGCCGTAAAATGAACCTTCGTAGCCGGTGCCCCGTGAGTCCCAGGTGATGCCGCGGTCGGATGAACGCAGGAGCGTGCCGGATTCGCCCGCGAGGTAGAGCGTGCCGTCTGTCGCGCGCGATATGCGGTTGAGATGCATGTCTTCGTCGAGGATCAAACGCGTTTTCCAAGATGCGCCGGCATCGTGCGATTCGACGTAGAGCCCGAAGGCTCCGACGGCAATAATGTGACGGGCGTCGAGCGCCAACACATCGAGAAACGAAGGGTCGATTCCGGGCGCCTGATAAACCTGCCGCCAACGTGCGCCGGCGTCGCTGGTGGCGAGGATGATCCCTCCGTGACCGACCGCCCATCCGTGGCTGGGTTGGTCGAGCGCCATCGTCACCCCCGTATAGGTGCTGTACGGGACGGATGTGACGGCCTCCCACGTGCGGCCATCGTCGGAGGAATGACGGATCGTGCCGCGGCCTCCCACCGCGATCAAGGTGTCGGGCGTGCTTAGCGCCGCATCGAGCAGGAGCTCGGCGCGCAGAGACCCGACGAGAAACACCGCGCTGAGCACGATATTCCATCGGTCTCGGAATGGGCAGGCTGTATCCATTTATCGGACACCTGAACGACGCAGGGCGCCCGGACTGTAGTCGGAGGCGTTGCGCTGGATACCGAAGTCATACATCCGGCTTTCGTTGTCCAGGCCGATGGCGAGGTAGCGGCCGGCGAGAAGATCGGTGTGCACCTCCAAGGTGCTCCAAAACACGGGCACTTCGTAGTAGTTGATGCAGTGCGCTTCGGAGGCGCGCCAGAGCTGTCCGCGAGCGTCGTATTGGTCGACGGCCAGGATCTGCCAACTGTCTTCGTCCACATAAAATGTGCGGCGGGAGTAGATGTGGCTGGCGCCTTCCTTGAGGCGGGCTTCCACCACCCAGACTCGGTGGGTTTCGTAGCGGGCGAGGTCTTGATTGATGTGCAGCGGCTGTAGGATGTCCTTATAGCGTACGTGGTCGCTGTGGAGCTGATAGCTGTTATAGGGCACGATCATCTCGCGCTTGCCGGCGAGCTCCCAGTTGTAGCGGTCGGGGGCGCCGTTAAACATGTCGAACTGATCGCTCGTGCGCATGCCGTCGGACGCGGTGCCGGGATTGTCATAGGCGACCTGCGGAGCGCGGCGAACCCGGCGCTGGCCGGCGTTGTAGACCCAGGCGCTGCGCGGCTCCTTCACCTGATCGAGGGTTTCGTGGGCGAGCAAGATCGTGCCGGCAAGGCGGGCGGGCGCGAGGACGGCCTGCTTGAAATAGATGATGGTGTTTTCGAGTTCGGCCGGCTTCAGGTCGGCGCGGGCATAGTTGAACCAAAATTCGTCTTCGAACTCGACCAGTGAGTAGCTGCCGCTTCGTTGTGGCGCGGCTTGTGCGATGTAGCGCACGGCGGCGTCGCCGCGATAACGTAGCAGGTGATTCCAGATGACCTCGAGGCCGTTTTGCGGCACGGGAAACGGAATCCCACGAATGACGCCTTCGACGCCGGAACCCTCGTTGACCAGCGTGGCGGTGGGGGCGAATTCCTCGGTGGCATCGTAGATGCGCTGGGGCACGGCGGCACTGCGATGCGAAGGATAGACGATCAGTTTGTAATCGGGGTAGGTTTCGAGCAGGGCGATGGCGCCGGCGGTGAGTTGATCACGGTGGTCGCCCACATTTTCGGCCGTGATCGTGAAGCGGGGTGCATCGCTCGCGTAGGGATCGGGGTGGTGGTCGCCTGGCTTGTATCCGGCGATCGGCGACGTAAGGCCGCCGTTCCAGGCCGGCACGAGACCATCGGGGGAACCGGCTC
>CAXBDS010000264.1:0-6247 GCA_963974355.1 uncultured Opitutaceae bacterium | reverse complement strand
TTGAGGGATTCTAGGTTGTCCAGGATATACGCCGCATCCGGATACAGTTCGTAGGCCACATGGAGCCAGTAATCGGCCAAGGCTTGATCGCCGACGATATTCCCAGCTTTCGAGACGTGTGCGGTGATCAGTTCAGCGGAGTGAAACAGCGACTTCATTGCCGCCGGGCTGCGACGGCGTGACAAGCTGTTGCGAAGACCTGTGCGATAGTAAGTCGATACTTCGGGCGAGGTCGCGCATACGATCCCCCTGGAGGCCAAGACGACTCGCGCGAAGTATTCACCGTCATCGTTGAGAGACAGAGTTTCATCCCAGTCGCCGGCCGCATCGATCACTGCCTTGGGCGCGAGCCACGCCGCCGGATGCATCATGCGAGCTTTGGCCATGTGGCACCTCATCCAGTCGGCCGGGATATAGTCGCGAAAAAGATCCTGATCGGCGAATACGGTATGACGGGGATCGTTTTCAAAACGGCCCCAACGGCACGTGGCGAGGGTGCCGACGGGGTGCGCGTTAAGGAGCTTCAGCTGCGCCTCGATTTTTGTCGGGGAAAGTAAATCGTCGGCATCGAGAAATTGAATGAAATCTCCGCGAGCCAAGCGCAGTCCGCGGTTGCGGGCTGCCGCGGCGCCGCCGTTCGCTTGCGTCACAATGTTCAAGCGTTCGCCTTGATAGAGACGTGCTTCGGCCACGCTCTCGTCGGTGGAACCGTCGTCCACCACAATGATCTCGATATCGGGGTGGGTTTGCCGGAGCGCTGAATCGAGGGTTTCCCGAATCCATGGCGCGGCGTTAAAGACGGGGACGATGATGCTGACGAGAGCGCTCATGGAATGGGGGAAGCCATCGTTGTGCGGGCTTCGGCGAAACTCCAGTTTTCCAGGTGTGAAAGATGCCATCCCTCCTTCGGGTAATCGATAAAACTGGCTCTCAACGCAGCGGCGCGACCGTCCGTTTCCATGCTGAAGGGAAGGGCGAGCAGGAGGCTCTCGACCACACCGGCTCGCGGAGTTGAGGCGAACCATGATAGCGGGCGATCTTGCGCGTCTGTGACCAATAGGCGTCCGCCATGAACAGCGGTGGCAGCGGCGGGGGTAGGCAGATAAAGCAGCGCATTCGTGCCTCGGTGCCGGTCGATAAAATCCTGCCATGCCCGTTGAACGGCCGGCGAAGCGTCTGCGATCGAGTTTCCGGCGGCAGTGCGATGAGTGAGCGTAGCCAGTCTGTGGTGACGTGCAAACATTGAAGCAGCGCCAAAGAGCACGACTGTCACGATGGTCCCTCGGGCGAGGAGGCGTTGCCATCCCGAGCACCGACATGTCGCGGTCGCGACCACGATAAGCAGCAATATCCCCGCGCCCCGAAAATGACGGTCGTCCAGGCTGATTGAGCCGCCGCGGAGGAGTAAAACGAACATCGTCAGACTGAGCAACAGGGCCGCAGTGGCAGCAAACCGGTCCAACGCAGTCGTGCTGCGCGCCAGAGCCGCGTAGCCGACCAAGGGCGCGAGCGAGCACAATGTCAGGCCGCCACTCCATTGCGCCCAACCCATTTCCGGGTTGATTCCAGCGAGAAAGAAGACGCGCCCCATGAGGCTTCCCAGCCCGGTAGCCGCCAGCATTGGACCGATCGCAGAAAATCCCCAGGCCTCCAAAATTCCCCGGTGCACCTGACCTGGGTCAGCGGGGGACGGACCTGCGGTCGCCAGCAGAGTCGCGCGGGCCACCACGAACAGCAGTCCCGCCACCAGCAACGGCCACGACGCTTCCCATAGATTCTTCCACGTCGCCGGTTTTGCGCGGATCGATTCGGTCCAGAGGAACGTCAGGAGCGCCAAGCCATACAGGGCGAAAGAGTGTTTTGCCCACGAACCGAAAATGAAAAGCAATGGCAGCCCCACGATCAGTCGCATGGGTTGCCCGCGCCATTTTATCCCAGCGAGTGCAATCCATGGCCAGATCGCGATCAGCGCGACTTCGCCGCCGATAAACATGCCAAACGGATAGAGGCTGTGCCACGAGCCGACCACTGCGACGGCAACCCAGGGAAGACTCATTTCCGGGGCCTCCAGTGCTTTCGCCACTTGCACAAAACCGACGCCGGTCGCAACGAGCCCGACGGTCGCCAAGAGCAGCATGGCCGAACCAAGTGGCAATCCGATCGACGTGAGAACACCGAGGGGAACGTATTGCCCAGGACTCCACCACGTGACTGGTTGCTCGATCGTTCGAGCGACGTCGATCGGATCGGGCAGCGGCAACGTGTTCCAGGTGCCTCCCGCAGCGAAATGTAGCCATGCCTGTAGGCCGGTAGCGGTGTCGGACCAGAGCATCGGCGGCGCCCAAAACGTTCCGATAGCCCATCCCGCCAGAGCAAAAAGGGTCACCAACAGATACGCCCGGGTAGAATAGGTCATCAAACGTGTGCTTTGCCTTGACTCGGCTGGTCGGGGGAAAAGGCCTGCCAACGGCGCTGATAATACCATCGCTTCGACTGGGCGACGTAGTGGTGCCAACATGCCGTCGGATGTTTACCCTCTCGTTTTCCAGGGCCGACGACGTAGTCATGAGGGGCTGTTGCCGCTACGTTTTCGGCCCGAGCCAGCAGTAACGCTGTGAGCGCTTGCTCGTGGTAGTAGTGCGGCGGTTGATACTCGTCCAGCCGGCCGCAGGCATGCTCGAGAAATTCCCAATCGATACGATGACTTTCCACGCCCAGGATGCCCGTATTGACTTGGGCCGGAACTGGGCGCCCGGCGATCCGATCAAGATAGGATCGAGGGCATCCATAAGCATCGGCCAAGTCGGTCATATGCAGCGGCCCCGCCGGCGCATGCAGCCATCGGAGCAGCTGTTCGGGCCGCCTGAGCGCCAGTTGATCCGAATCCAAAAACAGCGTCCAGCCGGTTTGTTCGACGTGCACATCGAGCAACTTCCGATAAAGCACCGAATGAGCTCGACGTGCACGTAAGCGAGGGAAGCGCGCCGTCGGCAATATGCGCTCCAGCCGGGCTTCGGTATCCCCGGACTCTTCCAATCGGGCGGTCGGCACGATGCGTCGCAACGCAGTCCAAGTCTCTTGATCAAGCGTTCCATCGCTGTGAAACAAGACTCGCACGGCTTGGTGCGGATGAAGCGAGGTGAGGAGGAAGGCAGACTGAAACCAGAATTTTTTTCCGGTGAGTAGGTGGATCTCGGGAGCATCCGGCGCGGCTGCAGGCAAGGCAGGAAGGCGCGCGGCTGCTGCCGCCATCGCGTTCATTCCCGCCGCCGTTTTTTTGCGCTCAGGCCGACCGCCGTCCCGCCAGAGGTCACGTGTTTTTGACCACGGCTGGTAGACTCCATGCAGAAATAGTTTGCCGAGAAGACTCATGGCTGAGGGAGCTCGCGGAGCAAACTAACCACTTCCTCATCAGTCATCGTCCGGAGGGAGGCGTAGCGGGGCGCTTGCCACCGTCGAAACAACCGCGCGGCGGCGACAGGCCCGATGAAGCGCGCCAGCGCGACGAAGCGGCCTCCCCCCAGTTTCGTCAGGGCGATGTCTTCTGCTTGCGGCGTGAAAAGACGGAGGAGCCTCGATTGATATATCGCCGAGAATCCGCGGGGCAATTTTCTCCATTCGCTGAAGGCGCGGCTTGCGAACACGATGCGGGCCCGGCGACCGGTAACGGTGTCTGGACACGTGCGGGCAAACGCTTCCTGCACGGCCAACGCTGCGACTGCCAGACGTTCCCAGTGGTTCGTCAAGCGGATGCCAGGGTGTTGGCCGACGATTGCGAGTCCCGCGGACTTCACCACACGAGCGGGGAAAGGCGCGCAGATGTGGTAGAACCAGATTTCCGCGACGGGATTATACAAGGGCGAGGGAGGGAAGGGCGCCGCGGTTCTTGCAGGTAAGCCGTGCGAAAGGCGGGTGCATGGGGGGCGGGCTGGACAGCGATGAAGAACGAGGCCGAATCTTGGGGCAGCTCTGCAAACGAGTCGGCTACGCAGGGACCGATCGGCCCAGTATCGTCGTTCAACGCTTGGCGACCGGTAGCGGAGCAACTCACATCCGCTCCGCCATCAAGCGCCGCGACATGTGCCTGTAACTTTTCACTGGATACGAGGTCGTCGGAATCTAAAAACAGCACATGGCGACCTGTGGCCACGGCGAGTCCGGCTAGTCGGGCGAACAGCAAGCCCGCGTTAGGTTGGCGAATGAGCTTGTCGACGCCAATGCCGAGACGCGCGAGATCGTCCGCGAGCGGCACGGTCGATCCGTCATCCACAAGGATAAGTTCCACGGCAAGATCCACGGCCGCCGCCCGCACCGAAGCCACGGTGTGGCGAACGAGTTCACCGCGGTTGAAAACCGGAATGATGACGCTTAGGTCAGGCATCGTCGCGATTGAGCTCGACCTTGGCGACAGGCAGGACCGCCGGGGACCGCGTGATCATTTCTTGAACTGCCTTCGCGACCGCGGGAGCTGAGATTGCCGCCATGCAGGCCAAATCCTGCGGACACTCCGTGCGTAATCCGCACGGCGAGCATGGAGGCCGGGAATAAAGGTTGATGTTGGCAACGTAGTCAAAAACGCCCGCCGGAGCGCGGCCGCCATGGATCACAACGGCGGGACAGTCGATCGCTCGGGCAAGATGCGTGAGAAAGCCCTCCAGGCCGATGAACAACAGTGACACGCTTTGCACGGCTGCGGCTTCGCGAAGACTCGTGCGCCCTCGTAGGTCAAGGGCCACCTCCGGCAAGAGCGGATCGTGGCGCGAGCCCAGTTGAACCAGCGAGAAATCTTTCGAAAGTAGCCGGGCGAGCTCCGCGAAGCGATCGGCGCCCCATTCCTTGGTGGGGTAGGGTAACGCGGCCCCCATGCCAGTGGAATGAAGCGCGATTTGCCGTGGTAATCTCGGGGCATTTTTTCGCTCATCGTCGGTCAGGTGGAGATACGGTCGTAATCCGACCTCTCCGGTGATGCCGCTTAGGCGGCACATCTCGGCGATGATGTGCCTCTTCGGCAAGACATCGCGATCGGGGGCGGCGGCATCGGGATGGACGTAGTAGGGCGATATCACCGTTCGCTTCATGCGGCGCAGGAACGTGCTGAAATGATCGTCAATCGGGCGAATTCCCGCGGGATCATGGTTGCCCGCAAAGAGTTCCGGGCGGGCGGTAAACATGGTAAAGGGCTGCCCCCGTCGTCGGGCCTCGTGCAACACTGCGGTGCACAATAAATCGTCGCCCAGACTCATCGGGCCGAACAACAACGAGCGAGCGGGCAATCCCCATCGCACCCCGCGCCATGCCATTCTCGGCGCGATGGCCGCGCGCCCCAACCATCGCCGCCATGAAACAGTGTCATCGACTGCGGTCATGGTTTGGCGGCGAGGAAGTTCGACTGAGTATGCGCGGTTTTTTCGAGACGCTCCAGTTTTTGCAACGTGAAGCCTGCGTTTCTCAAGATTGTCAGCAGCGGTGAGGGCGTATCCGTATCCAGTAGATCGTTACAGGACTCGAATACAATGTGGCGAAGGTTGGGGGCTGCGATTTGCGACCCAAGTCCCCGGATAATCGCTTCCTCGGCTCCTTCGGCGTCGAGGATGATCGTGGTCGGAGGCGGCACGCGACCGTCCTTGATGAGCGTGTGGGCGTCATAGGTCGCGACGGTGAAACGTTGGTCGTAGGTCATCCCCTCAGTCGGATGGAGCGTCGACATCCCGGGGTTGCCGGAATCATTGGCATGGAAGTTTGCGATGCCCGGCCGGTCCGACAGCGCGTAGCAATGGAGTTCAACGTGCAGATGGTTGAGCTTGCAGTGATCGAGGATGCGAAGACCCATCGCGGGCGAAGGCTCAAATGCGACCACACGCACGTGCGGATGGAGATGTTTTGCGGTGATCGCGTGCAGCCCGAAATTTGCGCCGACGACCCAAAGCACGGCATTGGGATCCTGCAGATGGGGACTGAGGGTGAGAAGCACTTCGGATTCGTAAAAGCCTTCCCGAATGACGTGTCCATCCACGATGTCCCACGGCGAGAGCGAGAACCGCGAACCGAAGCGGGTTTCGAAAAGCAGGTGCCGATCGGCGTGGACCGGTTTAAGAAAGTCCAACAACCGCACGAATCCCCGCCAGCCGCGGCGTCGGTAGATTGCCAGAAAGCGATCCCGCCAAGGCAGCGCAGGTTTACGGATGGAGGCCATGTTTCGATTTGATAGAGTCTACCTTGCGTTTTGAGGACAGATCAGCCTGTCCCA
>CAXBDS010000263.1:0-6279 GCA_963974355.1 uncultured Opitutaceae bacterium | reverse complement strand
TCGGCCTCAAGCGTCGCGACGGAGAGGAATTCGTTCCAGTAACCAGAATGGAAATACACGGTGCGCCCGGCATGATGCACGAAGCGCAGGTGGTTGTGCGCTCCGGCGAACAGCGTGCCGTCGGGCACGAGCGGCAGGATCGCGCGATCGGCGGCGATGCCGGCATGGCTGAGCACCACGGGTTGATCGGCGCCGGCGAAGAGCCGGGCGAGGTGGTCGCGGGCCCAGGGGACGGGTTCGGGCGCCTGGAGGGCGGGCCGGATTTCCGCCGGGTAGGTCGCGAGGTCGTCGGTCGCGATGCCGGCGAAAACAAACGTGCGTTCTCCGAGGGTGAGGCGCGTCGAAGCCGGGGCGAGCGCCCGGTCGGTCCCGGTCTCGCGCAGGTTGGTGATGACCGTGACACCGGCGGCCTCCAGGCGGGCGACCGTGGTTGGCAGGTCCTGAAATTCCGCCTCATGATTACCGATGTTGAGAATCGTGGGCAGGCGATGGGCGAGGGCCGCCAGCAGGGCGAAGTCGATCGCGCCGGCGCTGCGCAACGCGACGGGGTTGCCGTGCTCGAAGGCGTCGCCGTCGATCAACATGGCCATGGGGACGCTCGGGTGGGCGGCGCGAAGGGCGTCCACCCGGGCCAGCAGCTGGGCGCTGCGCTGATCGGCGGAATGTTGATCCGCGACGATCAACAGGATGGCGGCCGGCTCGGCCGACGTGATGCCGGTGAGGCTGACCAGGAGGCCGAGGAGGAGGGCGGTGCGAGGCCCGCCGCGAAAAAAACGTGACGGGCGCATGGCGGGTTCAGTCGTCGGCCGGCCGTTCGACGATGGTGTTGGGCAACTCGTCGCGGTCGTCGTCCTGGCGGGGGAACTCCTTGGCGAGGAGCTCGGCGGCGCGACCGATGCCTTCGACGAGGGCGGCGGTGGGGTCGCCGGCTTTGAAGTGGGCCTCCATCGCGGTCGCGACGTCCTGCCAAAACGTATCGCCGCATTTGGCGTGCACGCCCTGGTCGCCGAAGACCGCAAAGCAACGCGCGTCGGGCGCGACGAAGAACAGCACCGCGTTGCGCTCGGCGGTCTCGTGCATCTTGAGCTTCTTGAACTCAAGCGCCGCGCGCTCGGTCGGGTCGGCGACCCGGCCGGCTTGCAGCACGACGCGCACCTCGCCGGAGGTGCGCAGCTCGGCGGCGGTGATGGCCTGCTCAAGGCGGGCCGTATCCAGTTTTTGGGTAAAGGATTTGAGTGAATTCATGTTACCAACGTCCTCCTGCTCCGCCGCCGCCAAAACCACCACCGCCGCCGGAGAATCCGCCGCCGCCGCCGCCGCCAAAACCGCCACCCCCGCCGCCACCCATCCACCAACCGGAGCTGCGATGCATACCGCCGCGACCGTAGACGTAGCCACGACGTTGGTGCCGGGTGCGGAAGATCGAAAGGATCAGGATGACGATGAAGAAGAGCCAGCTGAGCGGAGAGGAGCGCCGGTCCCCCCGGCCGCCTTCGGCTTCGTTGACGGTGCGCCCGGTGCCGGTGTATTCGCCCTGCGTGGCGGCAATCATGGCGCCGACGCCTTTGCGCATGCCCAGCTCGAAGTTGCCGCTGCGGAAGGACGGGATGATCTCGTTCTCGACGATGCGTTTCGCGAGCACGTCGGGCAGCGCGCCTTCGAGGCCGTAGCCGACCTGGATGTAGACGTCGTGGCTCTCCATGAAGAGGAAGAGCACGGCGCCGTTGTCCGTTTTACCTTGGCCGACACGCCAGCTCTCGGCCACCCGCTGGGTGTAGTCGGGCACGCTGGAGTCGGACTCCATGCGTTTGAAGATCGCGACGATGAGTTGGTTCGACGACGTGCGTTCGTAGCTCGCGAGCTGCGTGTTCAGATCGCGCACCGTAGCGGCCGAGATGATACCCGCGTAGTCGTTGAAGTATTGTTTCGGGGGCGGCGGGATCGTCTCGGCGGCGGCAAGAAACGAACCGCCCAGCAAGGCGAAACAGAGGAAGGCGAGGGAGCGGGAGAAGAGGGACAAAGGCATCAGAGTTTTAACCCCGAATGGACACGAAGGACTCTGCTATCGCTCCGGCTCGAACCCAAACCCGGTGTTGGTCCGGGTGTGCAACGCGAGTAAGGCGATTGGTGTTCATGCGGGGTTAACAAAAGGTTGGTAAGGCTGGATCAGGACTTGCCGCCGAAGTCGACGACGGGGGCTTTTTCGGCGCCGGCCTCGGCGCTGAAGTAGGCCTTTTTATCGAAGCCGAAGATGCTGGCGTAGAGTGCCCCGGGGACGCGGCGGATGGCGGAATTGTAGTCCTGCACGATGGCGTTGTAGCGGCCGCGCTCGACGGCGATGCGGTTTTCCGTGCCTTCGAGTTGCACTTGCAGATCGCGGAAGGCCTGCGTCGCGCGCAGTTCGGGATAACGCTCAACAACGACCATCAGGCGCGAGAGAGCGGAGCCGAGTTGGCCCTGGGCCTGTTCAAATCTGGCGAGCGCGGCGGGATCGGTCGGCGCGGTGCCTTCGGGGAGTTTGATCTGGCCGACGCTGGCGCGGGCTTCGGTGACGGCGGTGAGCGTGGACTTTTCGAAGTCGGCGGCACCGGAGACGGTGCGCACGAGGTTCGGCACGAGATCGGCGCGGCGTTGGTAAACATTTTCGACTTGGGCCCAGGCGGCGTCGACCGCTTGGTCGCGATTGACGAGACCGTTGTAGGAACCGACGGCCGACATCACGAGGATGATGCCAAGGACCGCGAGAATACCGAGAACGATGAGGAGCTTTTTCATAGAAGGTTCGCAAGGTTTGCGACGATGTCCCGGCGGTGCAAGCGGCGGAACGTTACACAAACGCGCCGTGATTGGAGCGGTGAGGGTCGATGCTCCCGGGGACGCGCGCGGTCCGCGAGGGCTAGAGTGCCGGCTCGGCCGCGGTGTCGGCCGGCGGGTTCGCGGCGGCGGCGGGGAGCGCCTCGGCGCTGGCGACCATCTCTTTTGCGCGGGCGAGGAGCACGAGTTTTTCATCGTCGTCGATACTCCGAGGTTTGGTGTCGACGATCACGATCGCGCCCACGATCGCGCCGCTTGATGCCCGCAACAGCGCGCCGGCGTAGAAACGGATGCCGCGCTCCTTGGTGATGCGACGATGCGAGAAGCGCTCGTCGCGCGACACGTCTTCCAAAATCAACACATCTTCCCCGGGCTCCAGGCGGCCGCGGGGCGAGAGCGTCAGGTAAACATCGTCGGCGAGCGGCCGGCTGGTGTCGCTCAGCAATTCAGCCGGCCAAAATTCCTTTTTGAGATCGATCACCGCCACGAGCGAGAGCGGCACATCGAACACCCCCGCGAGGTCGCGCATCACCACGTCGATCCACGCGGCGGGCTCCACCTCGTGCAGGCTGAGTTTCGGGATGGCATCGATGTGGGTTTGCTCGGCGGAAGCGAAGGGCGGCGAGGTGTGTTGCAACGCGACCTGGCGCTTGGTCTCCT
This sequence comes from uncultured Opitutaceae bacterium, assembly GCA_963974355.1. Taxonomy (GTDB): domain Bacteria; phylum Verrucomicrobiota; class Verrucomicrobiia; order Opitutales; family Opitutaceae; genus Actomonas. The sequence goes on along the minus strand of CAXBDS010000263.1, from coordinate 2,805 downwards.
CCAGCGCTTCATCGAGATGGGCGACGACGGCGGGCAGATCTGGCAGGCGCTCGCGCAGGATCCGCGCGCCGCCGGCCTGGCTCCATACACCGACGATGACCGGGATGTGATCCACGATCGAACGCACGTTGCGGCAGGCGCGTCCGGCTTGGCTGAGCGCGTGCGGCGGCAGGGCGGAGACGACCACCACTTCCGGATGGGCATCGCGCACGGCGCGCTCGAGTTCGGCGGGCGACAGGGCCACCGGCGTGACGATGGCCTCGGCACCGCGTCGACGCAGGAGGGTCGCCAACATCAGTCCGGCCAACTCGTCGGCATCGTCGCCCGCCGGCACGATCACGACGCGCGCGGCGGTGTCCCACCGGGCGGGGTCCTCGGCGGGATCAGCCGGGCGAGGGTGCGTGCGGTCGAGGTCTTCGATGAGTTCGCGCACCGAGCCGAGGATGAAGCGCTGGCGGACCTCGGCGAGTGATCCGCGGTGACGGTCTTCTTCGGCGAGGAGCAGCGCCGGCATGAGCACCTCGTTGAAAAATTCGAGCAACGAACGCCGGCTCAGAAACGCGTTCGCGCGCTCATCCATTTCGTCGCGATCCATGGACAGCATGCGTTGATAAAACTGCGTCGCGGGCTTTAGCACCGGTTCGCTGCCCAGCAAGGTGCTGAGGAGACGCAGGCTCGGCACGTAGCGACCGAGGACGAGCATGCAGGCGGTGAGCGGCGTCGAAAGAAACAGGCCGATCGGTCCCCACAGCCACGTCCAGAAAACCGCCGCGACCAGCAGCGCCAGATTCGAGATGCCCGTGCCCGCGCGGTAGAGCACGATTTCGATCACGTTGTTGCTCACCAGCTCCATGACGACGTAGAGCGAAAGCGTGAGCAGCAGCTTGTTGTAGCCCGGATCGACCGCGATGGCCAACACGATGGGAAAGATCGCCGCGATCCACGGGCCGAGAAAAGGGATGAAGCGCAACAGCGTCGCGAGCAGGCCCCAGAGCAACGCGTTCGGAATGCCGATGAAGTAGAGCCCGAGCCCGATCGGGATGCCGTAGGTCGCGTTGACCACGAGCTGCATGAGCAGGTAGCGCGAGACGCGACGCGCGGCATCGTCGACCGCTTGCGTGGCGATGTTGATCCGGCCCGCGCTCACGACTTGGATGAAGCGGTCGCGCAGATCCTCGCGTTGAAACAACATCGCCACCACGAAGACGATCACGATGCCCGCGAGCGCGGCCGAGCTCAGCAGCGGGGCGATGATGCCTTGCGCGAGATTGAACGAAGACGGCCCGGCATTCAGCACCTCCACCGGCACAGGGCGACGCCCGTCGGGTCCCCTCGCGTCACCTTCCGCTGTCGTGTCGCGACCCTGAAGTTCGGCGGAGTATTGCTGCAACATTTCCAAGGTGCGTTCCCACGCCGGCGGTCCCTTGGCTTCTTTCAGGGCGCTTACCTTCTCGTGGATGTTGCGTTCGTAGCTGGGCAACGCCGAAACGAGATCGGCCATTTGCCACGCCACGAAGCCGCCGACCGTGGCCAACACCGACGACGCGATCAGCACGGCGCTAATGATCGCGAGCGTCTTCGGCAGACCCCAGCGATGAAGCCGCACCACGACCGGCGTGAGCAGAAACGCGATCAACCCCGCCAACGCGATCGGCAGGATCACATCGCGCCCCCACGACAACACCGCCACCACCAGCACAAACGTGCTCAGCGAGACGAGACGGTAGCCGGCTTTCGTGGCGAGAGCGGATTGCATCAGACGGCCCGAAGGACGGGGATGAGCGTGGGCGAAGCGGTTGCCGCATCGGCGCTGGCGGGGGGGGAATTGGCGAAATGCGGCAACATGTTGAGCCGGGCAAGCGCACGGCGTGTGCCACGGGCTGGTTCGCCGGCTCGCCTGCCCCGGTTCTTTGTCAGTAACTGGCTGATAGCTTGATCATTAGTGAACTTTATTCGTCGATAATTTCCCCCTTTCCGCTCTCGCCACCTCGCCGTTTGCCATCGGATTCGTGCAAATCGCCCGATGTTTTCCGCGGCCACACCGTTCGTTGCCCGATGCCGCGCGCGCAGCTCGCGCTGCGGGAAAGTCTTGTGAGATTGTTCGGCACGGGGGAGGGATTCGCCGGTCAGCCCGTGGCGGACGGGCCCCAGACGTCTCCGTCAATTCTATGCAAAAAATCCAACCATGGCTGGCCGTTGTCGCCCGGCTCGGCTTCGCCGCCAAAGGCACGATTTACGTGGTGTTGGGGCTGCTCGCGTTGGCGTTTGCGGTGGGATTTACGGCCGAGGCCGAGGATTTGCGCGGGACGGTCGAGACCATCTCCGAACAGGTTTTCGGCCGGATCGTTCTGCTCGGGCTGGCGTTCGGGTTGGTCAACTACGGCCTCTGGAACGCGGTGCAAAGCGGCTGGGATCCCGAGCGCGTGAGCACCGATAAGGTCGGGTGGGGGCTGCGCGTTCTCTTCGGTTTCAGCGCGCTGCTGAACTTCTTTCTCGCCGCCAAAACCGCGAGCGTGGGCTTCGGCTGGGGCTGGGGGGGCGAATCCGGCGACGCCGCGGTGCAGTCGTGGACGGCGCGTGTGCTGGGCTGGCCGGGCGGACGCTGGCTGGTGATCTTGGCCGCCGTCATCGCTGCCGGCGTGGCGATCTCCCTGGTGGTGCGTTTGGTGCGCGGGAAATTCATGGACGTGTTTTCCGAGGAGGAGATGGAGCGGGCCGAAAACCTTCTGGTGAAAACCGCGGCCCGCGCCGGTTTCGCGGCGCGCACGATCGTGGCCTTGCTAGTGGCGTGGTTTTTGTGGCGGG
>CAXBDS010000262.1:0-6354 GCA_963974355.1 uncultured Opitutaceae bacterium | reverse complement strand
CTCGCTCCTGCTCCTCCGCCAAAATCCGCAAGGCATCCGCCACCGATCCGGCCCCGGCAAGCCACTCCACGTCGGCCTCAGTCTGAAAAAGCGACACCCCCATCTCTCGTAACGAGAGATTGTCCTCCACCTACGAAGCGTGGACCTACAACCCCGCCGGCCAGGTGCTCACGTCGACCGACGCCCTCGGCCGCACCACCGGCAATACCTATTCGCTCGGCGGTCGCCTGCGGCGCGTGACCTACGCCGACAGCACCGAACGCGAATACGACTACGATACGTTCGGCAACCTCATCGCCGAGACCGACGAGTTGGGGCACACCACCACCCGCACCTATAACGAATACCAGCGCGTCGCCACCGTGACCGATCCTCTCGGCCGCACTACCAGTTTCCAATACGGTCTCTCGCCCACCTGCTCCTCGTGCGCCTACACCGAAACGCTCACCCGCATCACCTATCCGTCGGACCGCAAGATCGAGCGCACCTACGACGCCAGCGGCCAACTCCTCACCGAAATTAACGCCGCCGGCACCCCGCTCGCCGCCACCACCACCCGCGTTTATTCTGCCGCCGGGAACGTTGCGTCACTCATCGATCCGCTCGGCCACACCACCACGTTCACCTACGACCTGCGGCGGCAACTCTTGACGTCCACCGATCCGCTCGGGCGGGTCACCACCGCCACCTACGACGCGGTCGGAAATACCCTCTCCCGCACCCGTCACGACGGCTCCGCGACCACCTTTGCCTACGACAACCGTGACCGCCTGTCCGCCCGCACCGATGCACTCAATCAAGTCGTCGGCTACACCTACGACGCCATGGGCCGCCTCCAGGTGCTGACCGATACCCGCGGCAGCCTCACCATGTGGGCCTACGATTTCGAGGGGCGGCTCCTCACCAAAACCTACGCCGACGCATCCACCGAAAGCTGGGCCTACGACGTCGTGGGTAACATCACGCAATCGTCCACTCCGGCCAGCGTCACCTGCACCTACACCTACGACGTGCGCAATCGCGAAATCACCGCCGACTGGAGCGACGCCACACCCGACGTCACCCGCAGCTACGACGCCGACGGACGCCTCGTCAGCCAAACCACCAGCGGGGTCGTCACCCATACCTACACCTACGACGCCGCGAATCAGCTCCTCTCCGAAACCAGCGCGCCGGTGGCCCTAGCCCCGACCACCTTCGTGGTGACCTACGCCTATGACGCGGACGGACGCCGCACCGATCTCACCTACCCCGACGGCGGCACCGTGGACTACGCCTACAACGCCCGCAGTGAAATCGAAACCATCTCGGCGGACGGGCCGCCGCCCCTTGCCACCTTTGCCTACGACCTCGACCTACGTCGCACCTCGAAAACGCTGGAAAACGGCGTCGTCACGACCTACGCCCACGACAATGCTAACCAAGTGACGGGGCTCGTGCATACTTCCGGTGCCGGTGAACTCGCCCGCTTCACCTACACCTACGACAGCGGCGGTCGGCGCACCGGCAAAGCCATCACCGGCCCCGGCACGATTCCCCAGGCGGAGACCTACGCCTACGACGCCATCGACCAGCTCACGGCCGCAACCTACGGCACCGCCGGCAGCGAGTCCTTCGCCTATGACCCGATGGGCAACCGCACCAGCGCCACACTCCTCGGCTCCGGCGCGACCAGCTACACGACTAACACGCTGAATCAATACACCGCCATCTCGTCCTTGGCGGCGTCTCCCACCTACGACCTCAACGGCAACCTCCTGAGCCTGCCCGCGTCGGCGACCGGCACGCCCGCCAGCACCTACACCTACGATGGCCAGAACCGCCTGACCGCCGCCACCGTAGGCACCGCGACCACGGCGACCTTCACCTACGACGCCTACCGCCGCCAAGTTTCCCGCACGATCAACGGCACCACAACGTGGTTCGTCTGGGACGGCTGGAGCCTGCTCGCCGAATACCAACTCGCTACCGGCATCGCCACGCAGGTCGCCCGCTACGTCCACGGCCCCCGCCTCGACGAAATCCTCGTCCAGCAACGCGCCACCAACCCAACCCCGCTCTACCTCCACGAGGATGCCTTGGGCAGCACCTACCTCGTGACGGACGCCGCGGCGTCCGTCGTGGAGCGCTACACCTACACGGCCTACGGCCAAGTCACCGCCTACGACACCCTCGGCGCGACGGTCTCCGCGCCCGCCACCCGCTTCCTCTATACCGGCCGCGAATGGCTCGCCGACCTCGGTCTCAACGACCACCGCAATAGATTCTATAATCCCACCTTGGGGCGTTGGCTCAATAGAGATCCGATCGGAGAGAACGGTGGCATTAATATTTATCGAACAATACAAAACTCGCCAGTGAACGGCATTGATCCAGATGGTCTGCAAACAAATGCCGCAGGAAACTCTCGAAACAGAGGGAATGCCGGCCGCGCTAGGGGGGCTGCGGTCAGCGTTATTCCTCCAAGGTATGGAAATTGGGGAGGCGGAGGGTGGAGCGGCGGCGTGAGTGGGAATTCTCCTCCAGTCAACTCCTTTGACGCCTGTTTCCAAGCTCACGATCAATGCTATGGCGCCTGCCCAGACGTTCAATGTAACTATCAACGCCCACGAACCCGGTGCCTTCAAGCATGCGATCAGGCGCTCTCCTCATGTTTGGCCGGAGCGGGATCTCGAGATTCGTTAGATCCACTACAACGCTTGTTCGTAGAAGGAGCTGCTACCCTTCCTCTGTGGTTCTTCAATTGATGCATTGGAAGCGAAGACATCTTTGGTTCGCACTCCATGCGTACGCATCCATTATTTGGTTTATAATTGGATACAATTTGGAGGAACATATCCCCCTCGGAGTGGAATGGACTCTAACCCTGATAGCGCTTCCTTGGTTTCCGGTCGTGCTAATTTGGTCGTTCGGGGGGGCTTCGAGCGCACTTGTCAGCGCAGGAGTCCTAGCCGGGATATATTTCGTCACGCTTGAGGCAATAGCCGCCGTCCTAAACAAAGGACATACAAAGTCTAAAAGGCACGAAAAGTTGTGATTACCTCGAATTGATTGACGGAGAAATCGCCCTTGGCGGGGGCCATCAAAAGGGCAAAATCGAATATTTGTGCATATCCATGTCCAGCCCAGCCGAGGGGTGCTCCAGCTGAGGGTATGAACCGGAGACGTAGGTGACAGATTGTCCGGGGACGTAGGTTACACATTAGGGAGTGATGCCCTGGTCAACCGAGTCACCGATGGAACAGATCAATCGCTTTGTTACGCTCGCGCACAGCGGGCGGTTTTACTTCACGGACCTGTGCGAGCAGTTCGGGATCAGCCGCAAGACCGGCTACAAGCACCTTGCCCGCTACGCGGCCTGCGGGATGGCGGGATTGCAGCCGCTCAGTTCGCGACCGCACCGCTCGCCGGATCGCACCGCCGCCGCAGTGGAGGCCCTGATCCTGAGCGAACGCCGGGCGCATCGCACGTGGGGACCGAAGAAGCGTAAGCGTCCGGTCGGCGGCCCCATGGTGAAAATGGGTCACTGCTGATAAAGTGAAGGGATGAGCACAGCGATGTCGGCGTCCGGCCGGAGTCTGCTCGACGAACTCGGCGACCAACTCGACAAGCAGCTCTGGGCCAATGGGCAGAATGTGGAACTCGCCCGACACTGGATCGCCGACGAGAGTCAACCGGCGCCGTCAATTTTCCGACTCGAGCCGCCTACGCCCACGGCGCCCAGCTCGCGCCCCCACTCCTTGTGAGGCGACAAACCGTCTGCCCGATCTGGCGTCGCTGCACCTCTTCCGATTCTAAACAATCCTCTCCTCAATCCTGATTCCGCGGGTGAAACTTGTCGTGGTGCGCGACCAGGCGGGCTTCCTCCACCGCCGTGTAAATCTGCGTCGTCGAGATGCTCGCGTGGCCCAACATCTCCTGGATGGCGCGCAAATCCGCCCCACCCGCCAAGAGGTGCGTCGCAAACGAATGCCGCAGCAGGTGAGGCTTCACCGTTTTGGTGATGCCGGCCATAAGGGTGTATTTCTTCACGAGCACCCAGATCGTCTTCCGCGAAATCGCCACGCCGCGCGAACTGAGGAAACAGGCGCTGCCGGTTTTCTTCTTCACGAAATGCGGCCGCCCCGATTCCACGTAGGTCTGCACCGCCGCCGCCGCCATGCCGCCCAAGGGCACGATGCGTTCCTTCGAGCCCTTGCCGAAGACCCGCACGAAGCCGTGTTCGAGATCCATCTGTTGCAACGAAAGGCCAGCCAACTCCGACACGCGCAGCCCGCTGGAGTAAAACAGCTCGAGCATCGCCCGATCCCGTAAGGCCTGAGCATCGCCGCCGGCCGGGGCCGCGAGGATACGCTCGATTTCGTCCCGCGTCAGCGTTTCGGGCAACTTCCGGCGCATCTTCGGTCCGGCGAGCAAAACCGTAAAATCATCCGCGCGCACCTCCTCGCGCACGAGATGCCGGGCAAAGGTGCGCAACGCTGACAGCTTACGCGCCAAACTGGACGTTGCGACGCCCTCGGTCGTCAGCGCCCGGGACCACGCCGCCGCATCGGCACCCGTTACATCCGTCCACGTGACCCGACCACAGGTGGCGAAAAAGCGCGCGGCCTGCTTCAGGTCGCTCTCGTAGGCCGAGACCGTTTTCTCCGAACGTCCCCGCTCGAGCTGCAGCGTGGCTCCGAACTCGGAGATTGCTTCGTCAAAGGCCGTCGCCGCGGACTGCGGAGTATCGCTCACGCCCCCAGTCATTGGCGAACCACGGGGAGGAACGCACGGCATTTCCCGGGCGAGCGAGGAAACGTCGAAAAGATCGCCCTAGCGGCGACGTTGGAAACGGCCCCGGGCCGGAGCATTCGGATCACGCATGCGATAGGTGATGCGCGCTTTTTCCAAATCGTAAGGACTCATTTCCATCTTCACCGTATCGCCCGCGGCGATCTTGATGAAGTGCTTGCGCAGCTTGCCCGAGATATGGGCCAACACCAAATGGCCATTGGCCAGTTCCACTCGGAACATCGTGCCAGGGAGGACGGACACAATCTTGCCCTCCACTTCAATCGAGTTGCCGTCAGACATAAAGGGCGGCGGAAAGGCCTTGGGTCGGGTTAGTGCGCATGCAGTAATGAATAAGTCGAAACCCCTTGTAAGCCGCATGAGCGCTTCCTAAGTCAAGGTTTTCCTCGGATCACCGCTCGATGTATCCCGACGCACCCAACGCTCCCGACTGCCCGTTTCCGAAACGTCACCCGTCTCAACTCACCCGCGACGACGCGTTTTTCATGAGCTTGGCCTTCAACCAAGCCATTGATGCGTGGCGGGAAAACGAGGTGCCGATCGGCTGCGTGATCGTGCACGATGGCGAAGTGATTGCCGCCGCCCACAACACCGTCGAGGGACGTGACGACCCGACGGCCCATGCCGAGATGCTCGCGCTCACCCAAGCCGCCGCCCACCTCGGCAACTGGCGCCTCGAAGGTTGCACGCTCTACGTGACCAAAGAACCTTGCCCGATGTGTTCGGGCGCCACCCTCATGTCACGTCTCACCCGCGTGTGTTATGCGGTGCCCGACCCCAAGATGGGCTGCCTCGGCGGTGCGACCGACCTCAACGCCCTGCCCCGCGTCAACCACCACCTCGAGCTCACGGCCGGCGGCGTGCTCGAAGACGAGTGCCGTCACCTGATCCAAACTTTCTTTCGACTCAAACGAGCCAGCGGCGACGAACCACCGGCACAAAACCCGGTCTAAATCCCGAGCGGACGGTTGACGCTCACCCGCGCTCAGGACACGTTGTCCCCTTTCCCGAAAATCCGGAAATCCTAGATCATCATGGCATACGAACTCCCGAAACTTCCTTACGCATACGACGCGCTCGCGCCTTCCATCGACGCGAAGACGATGGAAATCCATCACGGCAAGCACCACCAAGCTTACATCACCAACGCCAACAACCTCCTGAAGGATCATCCCGATCTGGCGGCGTTGGACGTTGATACTCTGATCGCCGATCTTTCAAAGGTGCCAGAAGGCATCCGCGGCGGCGTGCGCAACAACGCCGGTGGTCACAGCAATCACAGCTTCTTCTGGACGATTCTCGGTCCGGCCAAGGGCGGCGCTCCCAAGGGCAAGCTTGGCGAGGCCATCACCGCCACCTTTGGAAGCTTCGACGCCTTCAAGGAAGCCTTCGCCAAGGCCGGCGCCACCCGCTTCGGCTCCGGCTGGGCGTGGCTCGTCGTCCAAGACGGCAAGCTCGTCGTCGGTTCGACCGCCAACCAAGACAGCCCCCTCATGGGCACCACGGTGGCCGGCTTGAGCGGCACGCCCGTCATCGCCCTCGATGTCTGGGAACACGCCT
>CAXBDS010000261.1:0-6386 GCA_963974355.1 uncultured Opitutaceae bacterium | reverse complement strand
CGCCGCCCGCCAGGTCCTCCGGCGACGCGCCGCCCGCCAGCGTCAGTTGGCCTTCCAAATCCGCGTCCACGTCATCCGGCTCGGCGTAGCCACCGATCAATGAGTTGCCAAAGGGCGGGTCGGACATCTCAGCCTCCGTGCCGCCCATGCCCGTCGGGTCATAACCGTCATCGTCGTCCAAGCCGGCTTGAATCAAGAGCGGATCGAGCACCACCGGCGCTTCCTCCGTCTGCGCTCGCATCACCACAAACGCGCTCCCCATCGCCAGACTGGCGCCCGCGCGCAAGATCGTGCGAAACCGGAGAAAACTGGATGGGGGTAACATCATCGCCGATACCGCAAGACGCTCACGATCCCCGGACGTTACGCCCGCGAGCCCGTTCAGTAGTGCGGCGGACGCTCGTTCGGATCGAGCGGGGGCAGTCCCCCGCTTTCGGCGCGCTCGCGCATCGCCAGCAAGGCCTTTTTGATGCGAGCCAGATCCTCGGCCATTTCGAGCATGGCCTTGTCCTGCTCGCCCACGTGTTTCTCAAGCCAGGCAATGCGTTCCTCGGCTCGCTCGATGCGCTCATCCATGACCCGGCGAATGAAGTTTGGCGGCCTCGGCCTTCAGTTGCTCAAGCTCCGGCACGACGACGCGTTGATAACAATCCGGACAAACCGAGTGGCTGATATCGGTGCCGGTGCGGTCGTTGATGTAGCTCTCGATCTGCGTCCAATAGTTTTGGTCATCGCGCACCTTCTTGCAGTAGGAGCACATCGGGATGAACGCTTCCAGGGTCCGCACCTGCGTCGCGAAAGCCAGGATACGTTCCGCCACGCGCAGGCGCATCCATAGTTCGTTAAAATCGAGGGGCTTGTTCAGGAAGTCATCCACGCCGGCATCAGCCGCCTCGCGTTGGTTCTCGATCGTCGCGCTCTGTCCGGTGAGCAGGATGAAGTAAACGTAGTCACCGGTCGGCCGCCCGCGGATCGCTTTGCACAGCTCCAGACCGTCCAGCCGGGGCATGAGCCAGTCACTCACGATCACCCGCACGTCTTCGCGCGCGAGCACGTCCAGCGCCGCCTCACCGTCGGCGGCCTCGATCACTTCGTGGCCCAGTCGAGTCAACGCCTTGTGCAAAACCCGCCGCGCCACCGCGTCGTCTTCAACCGCCAGAATTTTCAAGAGTCATCCTTTGTTTTTGCAGCTCCAATGCCTCCAATAGGCGGGTCATCTCCGTGGTGAGCCGGGGCAGCTCGGTTTTTGCTTCCTTCAAATCGCCGGCCCGGGCCAATTGCTCGATGCGCGCGCTTACCGCCTGCAGGCGGCGTCCGCCGAAGTTGGCCGACGCGCCTTTCATGGTGTGGGCCGACTGCGTCAGTGCCCGCGCATCGGCGTTGGCCAACGCCTTGCACAACTCGTCGTAGCGCTGCGGCGTCTCGCGCGAAAACATGTCGATCATATCGACCAAAAATGTCGGACTTTCCTCATCTTGCAAATCGCGCAACTCGTCAAATTGCGCCGCCTCGAGCACCGGCACACCTCCATCGTCATCTGTTCGTCGATTGGCTTGATCGCTTTGCACGCGTAAGCGTTGCCGCTCCAAGGCGGTCTGAAGCAAGTCAAAGCGCACCGGCTTCGCCACAATGTCATCCATGCCTGCGGCCAAACAGGGGGCGCGCTCCGCTGCTCCACCGAAGGCCGTGAGACCGATAATCGCGATGCCCCGGTCAAGATTTGGCACCTCCCCGGCGCGGATACGTCGCGTCGCCGTATAGCCATCCACCTCGGGCATCTGGCAATCCATGAGCACCAAGTCGTAGCGTTGCATGCCCAACATCTCGATGACCTCACCGCCATCACCGGCGAAATCATGATCATGCCCCATCCGCTCAAGGTAACGCCCGATCACCTTGCGGTTAACGAGATTGTCCTCCGCGACCAAGACGCGCACGCCTCCCCCGGGCGCCGCCGGCGTCGCTGGCGGACCCCATTCCGGCTCGTAGGTCGCCGCCGCGACGGCCCCTCCGACCGGGCCGCGCGCCACACGGGCGAGCGTGCGCCGCAGCACGTCACGCCGCACGGGTTTGGCAAGACAGGCGTCGACGCCTTCATCTTGCGCCCCATCGGTCCCGCGAATCTGGTTGGCGGCACTCAGCAGGACCAACCGCATCTCGGCCAATTCCGGTTGCGCCCGGATCTGTTGCACCAACGTCACCCCGGCGGTGACCGGCATCTGACGATCGATGATCGCCAGGCCAAACGGCCGCCCGGCCGCCGCCTCTTCCGTCAGGTAGGACAAGGCCTCCGCCGCCGAGCGCCGCACATCCGTCGTCGCCCCCATCTCCTTCAACTGCTCGGCGAGCACCCGGGCCAGCGTCGCGTTGCCATCGACCACAAGGATCCGTCCGTCCAAGGGCCACAAGCCGTCATCGGCCACGATCTCGCCACCCGCGCCCGACACCAACGGCACGCGAAACCAAAACACCGATCCCTGCCCCGGCGTGCTCTCCACCCCCATGCGACCTCCCATCATGTCCACCAGACGTCGGCTGATCGCCAGGCCCATGCCCACCCCGCCATAACGCCGCGTGCTGGAGCCGTCCTCCTGCACAAAGGGTTCGAAAATACGCGCCCGGGCCTCCGCCTGGATTCCGATCCCCGTATCCCTTACCTCAATACGCAAGGCCCCGTCGGCTTCCGGCCGCACGGCCACGAGCACCTCGCCCTGCGGGGTAAACTTGATCGCGTTGCCCACGAGATTGAGCAGCACTTGCCGCAGCCGCCCCGGGTCGCCCCGCCGCGCCAGTCCCGCTCCGCCCGCCGGCATCTCCGCGATCAACTCAAGGCCCTGCGCGTGCGCCGCCTCACTCATCAGCGCGAGCGTGTCGTCCACCACATCCACCATGTCGAAGTCGACCGAGGCCAGCTCGAGTTCCCCCGACTCCAATTCCGAAAAGTCCACCAGGTCGTTGATCACCCCAAGCAAGGTGTCGGCGCTGCGCTGCACCTGCTGGGCCACCTCGCGCTGCTCGGCCGTGAGCGGCGAATCCAAGAGCAACCCCGCCATGCCGATGATACCATTCATCGGCGTGCGGATTTCATGGCTCATGTTGGCCAGGAACTCCGACTTCACCCGCGACGCCTCGATCGCCTCAAACCGCGCCCGACTCGCCACGTCCTCCAGCAACTTTCGCTCCGTCACATCCACCAGCGACCCCATGAACCCGACGACCGATCCGCCCGGGCTTTCGCGGGGTCGGGACGTATCCAAAACCCAGCGATAAACCCCATCGTGCCGCCGCAACCGATACTCCGCCTGCGCCCCCACGCCCTGGGTCACCGCCTCGCCAAACACCGCCTTCACGCATGCCCAATCCTCGGGGTGCACCGCCTCCGACCATGTCTTCGCAGTCGCCGCCTCCCGGGAGACTCCAAAAAAATCCAACCAATCCCGATTCCGAAACACACACGCACCGTCGGCATCCGTCACATAAAGCATGAGCGGCGACGCGTCCCACAAGGCCGCCAGCCCCCGATCCCACGACCGCGCCGAAGCGCCGCTCCGCCCCACCAGCCCCGCGCCACGCAACACCCGCCTCACGACGTCGTGGCCCAGCTGCTCGCCGAAAATGAAATCATCCGCGCCGGCCGCCATCGCCGCCTCCCCGTCCGCATCCGCCGCCGTCGTGATCACCACCAACGCCACGTCCGGCCACCGTCGTCGCCACCAGGCAACATCTCGCTCGCCGCTCGCTGCCGTCAGGAAAATCACCGCCGGTTCCGCCATCGACCGCAACCTCTCCTCCGGCGCCTGCAGCGGGATCTCCCGCAAGGCTTCGTCCGCCCCGCCCAGTTTACACCAAGCCGCCCGGAGCGCCGCACCTGTCGCTCCGACCACTTCGGTCACCCACGCATCGCATGAAGGAACGAAAGACGAAACCATCGCGCCACTTAGTCAGACCGGAGCTCCCGCTTCAAGGGGCATTAACGTTACAAATTCGGCCAACTCACCGCGCCACCACCATCGCGTCGCGTAACAGCTCCGGATCATCGATGGCCGGCGAACAGGTCTCGTTGTGACACATGTAAACCACCGCGCGGCCCGCCTCCGCGCGCATCGTCGCGAGTTCGGGCACACGTTCCGTCAACCAGGCATCCCCGCCCGCGCCATCGCTGGCCAACAGCACACGCGGCCCGCCCGGCGCCAACCGCGCCATCGCCGCGAGCTCCGCAAACGCCGGGGTCGCCGGATCGCCGACGATCACGATCTGGCGAATCGACGAGACCGCCCGCTCCAACGCGCACAACATCTCCGGCATCGCCTGCGGCACCCGCTCCCACTGGCCACGCAAGGCCGCCACCGTGCGCCGTCCCGCCGCCAAACGCCCGTCGTCATGCAACATCGCCCCAAGGCGCAACAGGTTCATCGCCGCCACGGAATTCGGCGAAGGCTCGGCCCCGTCGTAATCGTCCTTCAGGCGCAACAGGATCGACGCGTCACCTTCCCGCGTATTGAAGAAACCGCCGCTCGTCGCATCGGCGAAGCCCGCGTCCATCGTCGATTGCAAGCGGTCCGCCCATTGCAACCACCGCCCGTCGAACGTCGCTTCATACAGGTCGAGCAGACCCGCGATCAGGAAGGCGTAGTCCTCGGCAAACCCTTCGCCTCCGCCCCGGCCGTCCCGCCACGCCCGCCGCAGGCGGTCGCCGCCGTCGAGGGTCAGCTCGCGTTGCGCGAACTCCGCCGCCTTGACCGCCGCCGCCCGATAGTCGGCCCGCCGCTCCGCGATGCATCCGGCCGAACAAGTCGCCGCCCGCGCCAACGCCGAAATCGTCAGTCCGTTCCAAGCCGTGATGATCTTTTCATCCCGGTGCGGACGCACCCGCAAGGCCCGGGCCGCCGCCAACCGTTCCAAGCCGACCGCCAGCCGCGCGGCCGCTTCATCGACGCTCAGGCCATGATGCGTCGCCGTCGCGCCGATCGGACGCACCGCCGCCAGCACGTTCTTTCCACGGAGGTCCCCGTGCGGATCGATTTGCGGCGGCACGTTGCCCGATTCACTCGCCCCAAAATGGTCCAACACCACGCTGGCCGCGTCCCCCAGCACCGCCTTTGCCTCGGCGTAGGGCCAGACATAATACGCGCCCTCGACCTTGGCCTCTCCGGGCGCCGCCCCGGGCGGCAAGCTGTCGGCATCCTCCGCCGAGAAAAACCCGCCTGCGGCATGCCGCAGGTCACGCAACACGTAGTCGAGCACGCCGCGCGCCGTCCACGCCATCGCCTCGTTCTGGCTCGCCGCGTAACCGTCCAGATAATTCACCGCGATCTGCGCCTGATCGTAGAGCATCTTTTCAAAGTGCGGCACGATCCACGCGTCATCCACGGCATAGCGATGGAAGCCTCCGCCCACGTGATCATGGATGCCCCCGCTCGCCATCTTGGCCAGCGTCCCCGTCGCCATGCGCAACGCGTCCTGCCCCGTCTCCGATTCCAGCCCCTGCACCTGCGCGCAGCGCCACAGGAAATTCAGATTCGACGAACGCGGAAACTTCGGCGCGCCGCCGAAACCGCCCAGCTGCTCGTCGTAGTTTTCATACAAATACTGGTAAGCCCGTTCGAAGGCGTCGCCCGCCGGCTCGATCAGGTCCTCGGCGCCGTCGCTCACCGCCTCGGCCGATGGCGCATAATGTTCCCGCAAGCGCTCGAGGATCCGGTCGCCTTCCTCGATCAGCTTCGTCCGATCATCGCGCCACCCTTGGATCAACGTGCCCAAAACCTTCGGCAATCCCGGCCGCTCACCCCGATCCTGCGGCGGAAAATACGTGCCGCCAAACATCGGTTTCAGGTCCGGCGTCAACCACACCGAAAGCGGCCAGCCGCCGTGCCCCGTCAACGCCTGCACGTAGGTCATGTAGACTTTGTCGACGTCTGGTCGCTCTTCACGATCCAGTTTCACGCACACGAAATCAGCGTTCAATTGCGCCGCGATCCCTTCATCCTCGAACGACTCGTGCGCCATCACATGGCACCAGTGACAGGTCGAATACCCGATCGACAAAAAGATCGGCTTGTCCTCCGCCCGCGCCCGGGCAAACGCCGTATCCCCCCATTCCATCCAGTCGACCGGATTGTCGGCATGCTGTTGCAGGTAGGGCGAAGTGGCGTTGAGCAAGGCGTTGGGCATCGGAAGCCGACGACCCTCCGACAGTTTTTCGCGCGTGGCAAAACCCCTCCGCAAGAAATCGAGTTTCTCCCTACGTAAGTAGGCGTATGTCCCCCCGCGACCCGCACCTGCTAATCTGCGCTCCATGACTCCCTCGACCCTCTCTCGCCACCTTCGAGGTCTCCTGGGCCTCGTCATCGCCAGCCTCAGTTGCCTCCCGCTGTCGCTCAACGCCG
>CAXBDS010000260.1:0-6497 GCA_963974355.1 uncultured Opitutaceae bacterium | reverse complement strand
GGAGCCAATTCCCTACGGCGCTCCGCGCCTCCGCTCTTGGCTCAGCTAGGACGTTGGGCGGAATGAAAGAGCCTTACAGAGTTCGAACACGGATTCGCAGAAATCTGCCGTGGTTTTTGATTCGCTTGGGCTTCGCGAATAAAGGGCCCGATTGTGAAGCGAAAGGCGGCCGCCACGAATGGTATAACGTCGATGGTGTGAATAGCGGGTGTTACCACTGCCGTGTTGTCCGTGAAGGTCGTCTTTGGGAGGAGCAAGAAGTCGGATGAAAAAAGAGCCCATCCAGTCGCCGGAGCCAACGACGGCCAGGGCCGCCGTTGGTCGTTCCGTTGTCCTCCAATCGAACTCATCATTTCATTCGCTGGCCTTCGCGGCTCAGCTTTAGCGTTAGACAGATGAGATCAAACGCCTACCTCCTGTTATGAGCAAAGACTCGTCGCCGAAGCCACCCGCCTCCGACAGCAGAACCCCGATCTCTCCAGGAGCGCTGCCTTCCAACAGGCCCGGAACAACCTTGCTCCCGCCTACTACGGCTCGATCGGACCCACGCGCGCGGAGCTGGAAAAGAAGAGCCCCGGCGCGCTTTTGAAGCGGAGCTCGCGGAGATGGATCGGCCCTCAGCGAAGACCGATTGCCCAGCCAACAAGAGCGTCCGCCGGCGTTGACGCACCGCCCGCCATCGACGTTAAAAACCAGCCATGCTTGGCGAAACCGATTTGGCGTCCCTGCTCGCGGCGCTCGCCCCCGTCCTTGATCCGGAGCACTACACCTTCGCGACCGTCGATGAGGCCACCCTCGCCACCCTGCCTCAGCCACGGGCCATCTTCCGCGAGACGGAAGGCATCTCGGTGATCTGCTCCCGGCATGACGCCGAAGCGCACAAGTTGAAACACGAGGGCACGTTCGGCAAAATCACCCTCTCCGTGCACTCCTCGCTCGCCGCGGTCGGCTTGACGGCGCGCGTTTCGACCGCCCTCACACAGCGAGGGATTTCGTGCAACATGGTCGCGGCGTTCCACCACGACCATGTGTTCGTGCCCCTGGAGCGCGCGCCCGAAGCGCTCGCGATTCTGTTGGCCCTGTCGGCCTGAACGGGTTCCGGTGACGCCGCGACGGCCGCAATTGGCTTGGGCGCTCCGACCTTTCCGGTCAAACCACCCGCATGTCGGCTCCCGCTCCTGCTCCCCGATTGACGGCATCTGCGCCGGTCCTGCTGGTTAAGGACGTGGTCGCGGCCGCCCGTCACTATCGGGACACGATGGGCTTCCGTTACGATCGTTTCTGGGGGGAGCCGCCCGACTTTGTCATCCTGCACCGCGACGGCATGCACCTCATGCTCAAGCAAGCGGCCGACGAGCGCCACGTCGTGCCGCATTGGACCGTCTCCGATAAACTCTGGAACGTCTATTTCTGGGTCAACGACGCCGATGCGTTGCACGCCGAATTCGTCGCGCGCGGCGCCACCATCGACTACGGACCTTGCCTTCAACCCCACGGCTGTCGCGAATTCGGCACGCAGGATCTCGACGGTCACGACATCGGCTTCGGCCAAATCATCATACCATGAAAACACGCCCGCATCCCGCCCCGCCCCCTTCGACGCGTCGCCCCGCGCTCTCCTGGCCCGCGCGCCTCGAACGCTTGATCGTGTTCGGCCTGCTCGCCGCCACGCTGTTCTTCTTCATCGATCACAACGGCTTCATCGATGCGAGCGGCGTCTGGGCCTACCCGTATTGAAGCGCCGCGCCCCCCTGCCCCATGCCTCCCCCGCTCGCCGCCCTCCACCTCGCCCTGCTCATGCTCACACCGCTCTCCGCCGCCGAATTCCACTCCTGGGCCCCGACCCCGCCGATGGGTTGGAACAGTTGGGACAACTTTGCCACGACCGTTACCGAGGCCCAAACCAAGGCCCAAGCCGACTACATGGCGGAGCACCTCAAGGCGCATGGTTGGAGCTACATCGTCGTCGATATCCAGTGGTATGAACCGGGCGCCGAGAGCCATGCCTACCGAGAAAACGCCGTCCTCGTCATGGATGAGTTTGGTCGGCTGCAACCGGCGACGAATCGGTTTCCGTCCGCCGCCGACGGCCGCGGTTTCACCGATCTCGCCGCCTATGTGCACGACCTCGGGCTCAAGTTCGGCATCCACCTCATGCGCGGCATCCCGCGCCAAGCCGTGGAGAAAAACGTGCCCATCAAAGGCACGTCGCTCCACGCCCGAGACATCGCCGATACCGAAAGCATCTGCCCGTGGAATCCTGACATGTATGGCGTCGATATGCGCAAGCCCGGCGCGCAGGATTACTATGATTCCGTCTTCGAGCTCATCGCCTCCTGGGGCGTCGACTACGTGAAGGTCGACGACATCTCGCGGCCCTACCACGAGCACCAACCCGAGATCGAAGCGATCCGCCGTGCCATCGACCGCACGGGTCGGCCCCTGGTGCTCAGTCTCTCCCCCGGCGCGACCGCCCTCACCGCCGCGAAACATGTGCGCGAGCACGCCAACCTCTGGCGCATCAGCGACGACTTTTGGGACCGTTGGCTCGCCCTGCGTGAGCAATTCAACGGCCTCGCCCAGTGGAATGACGCCCGCCATCCCGGGGCATGGCCCGACGCCGACATGTTGCCCTTTGGCGTGCTGGAGCTCGGTAAACGCACCACCCGCTTCACGCGCGACGAGCAGCACACCGTGATGACCCTCTGGAGCATCGCCCGCTCCCCGCTCATGCACGGCGGCGACCTCACGAAAACGGATGCGTTCACCCTCGCCTTGCTCACCAACGACGAGGTGCTCGCCGTCAACCAACACAGCACCGGCAACCGCCCGCTTTTCGAGCACGACGACCTCATCGCGTGGGTCGCCGACGTGCCCGCGAGCGCCGACAAATATCTCGCCGTCTTCAACACCCGCGACCGCGTGCGCCAAGACGCCGCCCACGCCGATTTCGTCGGGCCGATCCTGCAGCGCCACGGCGCTTCCTCCGCCACGATCGACGTCGAGGTGAGGGGCGGCCACACCCTCTTCCTCGGCGTCGACGCGAAACTCGAGGGCAGCCAGTTCGACCACGTGTTTTGGAAGTATCCGCTTTGGCACTTCGCCGATGGATCGACCGGGGCGGTCACCGCCGCCCCTTGGTCCGCCGCCGACGCCCTATGGGACAGCGCGAAGGTCCGGCGCGACGATGCAGGCGAAGCGATCGGCATCCAAGCGCAGGCTCCCGCCCGCCTCGCCTACGCCGTGCCCGCCGGAGCGGTGCGCTTCACCGCCACCGGCATCGTGGAACGCTGGGGCACCTCGGTCGCCGGCGAGGCTCGTTTTCTGGCCACCGTCGGTCGGCCGGCCAACACCGCGACCACCCCCGGTGTGCCGGTGCCCGTCGCGTTGAGTAAACTCGGTTTCGAGGGTGCGGTGCGCGTGCGTGACCTGTGGACGCACGAAGAACTCGGCGAGGCGACCGGCGAGTTTGCTCCGATCATTCCGTTTCATGGCGCCGGCCTGTATCGCCTCACGCCCACGCCCTAAACCCGCCCGCGGCCAGCAACCGCAACTCGTTCACACCCCGCCCGCCAGATCGATATCCGGGAAATGTTGTTTCGCGCAGTCGGGACAAATCCCATGCGACAGGTCCATGTCGTTGAGCTGGCTGATGTAGGCCTCGACCTTCTGCCAATACCCCGCGTCGTCGCGCACGCCTTTGCAGTAAGCGCACATCGGCAGCATGCCACCGAGGCGACCCACTTCCGAAATGGTCTCCGCCAGTTGCGCCGAGACGCGGCGCAGCTCGATCTGCACCATCACCTGGCGGGCCAAGGTTTCCAGCGCCGTCTTTTGCTCGGACGAGATGCCGCGCTTCCGGCGGTCGATCACGCAGAGCGCACCGATGCGGTGCCCTTCCGGGGTGATCAGAGGCGCGCCCGCGTAAAAACGAATCTTGTGTTCGCCCGTGACCAAGGGACTACCCGCAAAGCGCGCGTCTGCCGTGGCATCCTCCACCACCAAGGTGGTCGTGTCCTGAATCGTGTGCGCGCAAAACGCGTGCTCCCGCGCTGATTCGCGCAGCTCCGTGCCCACCGCGGCTTTAAACCACTGACGCTCGCTGTCCACCAACGACATGGCCGCAGCCGGTGCGCTGCAGATGAACGCGGCAAGCCCGGTGATGTCGTCAAACGACTGCTCCGCCGGGGTATCCAACAGTCGATAACGACGAAGGGCCGCCACTCGGGCTCGCTCCTTGGAAGAACTCGGCACGCGGCACTCCATGTTAGCGCGAGGAGATCAACCCGCCACCGCCCCGGGGGAGCGACGTGATTACGGTTATCTTATCTTCCTTTGTCGCCGGATGTTGCATCAAATTTTGGGTGAACGTGGTGTCGGGGAATACCTATCAACAACTAGGTAATACACCCCAGAAATATCTGACGAGGTTTCGTTTCAAGTTTGCGAAAAAAAGTCGCGATGCGTTCGCTCGCGCCACCCTCCCCATGTTTCGCCGCCCTCTTGACGACCGCACCGAGACTCGCCTCACGATCCCGGCGTATGCCGCAGAGCTGTTTGCGCTCACGGATCAAAATCGAGGGTTTCTGCGGCAGTGGTTACCATGGCTCGACCAGACGCGCACCGTCGCCGATACCACCGCCTTCATCCGCGGCCAACTCGTGCAATTCTCCGAGGATCGGGCGTTGCACCTCACAATTTTCCACGTGGGTAAGATCGCCGGTGTAGTCGGATTCAACACGATCGATCCTACCCTCCGCAGCGGCACGATCGGCTACTGGCTGGGTGAAGACTGCAACGGTCGCGGCATCATGACCGCCGCCGTGCGCGATCTCATGCGGATCGGCCGCGAGATCTACGATCTCAACCGCATCGAGATCCGTTGCGCGACCGGCAATACCCGCAGCCGGGCCATCCCCGAGCGACTCGGCTTCGTCTGCGAAGGAGTTTTGGCCCACGCCGAAAAGGTCAACGAGGCGTGGTATGATCTCGCCGTCTACGCCGATGTCGCCTCACCGGCGCGCGAAGCCTAGACGCGGCGCCGCATCAGGCTGCGACGCGATAATCGTCCCACAACGCCTGCAGCTGCAGTTGGCGGACCCGCAGCACGCGGTGGTCGTGGACGGCGAAGGCCAATGCCATCAGGCCGACGTAGGCCGGCCAGAGGACAAACGCCGGAAGATTCAGTTCCGGACCCGCCTTGCCCAAGCGTTGGAGTTGTAACACCGCCAACGCCAGGACCGGCACGCTCGCGAGCAACAAGCCCCCCACGACGCGGTAGCGTTGGCGCTGGTTGCGGTTGGCATCCAGGGAAGCCGCCACGCTCGCCTGCACACTCGCGCTGAAATCGGGATGCCGTCCTGCCTGCCGCCGATGCAGCATGACGATGACGAGCCATCCCGCCCACGGCAGCACCAGAAGCGGTGCCACCGCCCATTCGTGGGCGAAGTCGAAGGGCGTCGATCCGGTAGTCGACCCAGCGGCAAACAACACCACCCGCACGGTGAACAGCGTCAGCACGAAGAGCACGACCCCGAGGAAGAGCAGGTGGACCCGACGGCGACGGCGCAGGTCGCGGATGAGGCGGGCGTGAGCCTGCGCCAATTGGTCCGGCCCGGGTTGGTTGTCGGGCGACTGCCAGACGGATTCGATGTCAGCGAAGTTCATGGGTGATGGGGGCCAGGGCGGCCGTAAGTTTCTTTTTCAAACGCGTGAGGCGGGCGCCGACGTTGGTTTCCGTTAGGCCGTGGATGAGGGAAATCTCCGCGTAACTCGCCCCGTCCAGGTGGAGCAGGACGAGCGAACGATCGAGAGGCGGCAGCGCGCGGATGGCCGCGTAGATATGGGTCAGCGCTTCCGGCGTCCGGTCGACAGCGGCGACCGCCGGAGCGACGGTGGGCGTCCCCGGCGCGGTGGCGGCTTGCGCCTCAAAGCGCTCGACCCGGTGTCGGTAGTTGCGCTGGGTGCGCGACCACGTGAGCGCGGTGTTGTGGGCGACCCGATAGACGTAAGTCGACACCTGCGAGCCGCCGGAGAACCGCGGCACCGCTCGCCACACCGCCAGCAGCAACTCCTGAAACAGGTCCGCGCGATCCGCGCCCGCGGCGAAGCCGTTGGCCACGTGGTGAAGCACGGCGGCGTGCGCGGTGATCCAGGCGGAAAAGCGGGTGTTTTGTTCGTCGGCAGTCACGGGAAATCAGTGCAGTTAGATGCCCGGCGCGGAAAATCCTTACAGGTCGCCGCGTTTTCGGGCGATCACTCCGTCACCCCCCACCTCACGGCCCCCGGTCTCGGTGCGGTCGCGGAGCCCGCCGGCCCGCCACGAAAGCAGGTCGACCGTTGAAACCAATCCGGGCGGTTCGCGTCTTACCCGACCATCACCGGCATGCATCTCTTGGTCCGTTTCGTGCGACGTTATTCTGGGCGAGGCTTCCCCCCGCCGGCATCGCCGAGGCCGGCTCTCTCGCGCCGGCAACGCGTCGGCATGGTCGGCCGTG
>CAXBDS010000259.1:0-6523 GCA_963974355.1 uncultured Opitutaceae bacterium | reverse complement strand
AGCCTACCGCCCAACCGCTCAGGCGACTACGACGTGCCAAAGCGGACGCTTACGTAATAACGTCCGTTATGAAAATTTGCGTCGAGGAGATAGGGTTGCGGAAGTCGAGGCGGCGGGGCATCGTCATCGGGGGCGAAGGTGACTGGAACGTCGAGTGACAGTTCACCCTTTAGCATCCCGTCCACCAACAGATTGTAATAGTCATGTTGTTGTCCGGTGAAACCCGCTCCGATGCGCCAAGTGTCCGCAGGATTGGCTAGCCAGACAAGAATGGTAAAAACACCCAGAGCCAGCGTCACAGCAAAACCTGTTGACGCAGCTCGAGAGAGCTTCGATCTGGAGGTCACTTGCTCAAGAACATCAATTGCCTCGGGCCTCGTAAACCCAACGGTTGGCCTCCAGCCACCGCAGCGTTTTAACGATACCTTCCCGGATCGTCAGCTTCGGCTTCCACCCGGTCGCCTGAATCTTGGCGGTATCGAGGAAGATAAACGGATTGTCGCCGATCCATCCTTTGTTGCCGCCGGTGTAGCGCATTTCGGGAGTGATCCCGAGCGCGCCGGTCATCGTGGCAATGGAGTCATTTACCTGAACAAACTCCGGGGTGCCGAGGTTGTAGATTTGGGTGTGATGCTTGGCGTCTTTGGCGGTGTGGCTGCGCACCACATGGAGGATCGCGTCTACGCAATCCTGTACATACAGGTAGCTTTTGCGCTGAGTGCCGTCGCCCAACACGCGCAGCCAATCGGGATGCTCGGCGAGTTGTTTGTAGAAATCGAACACATGACCGTGCGTGTAACGTTCGCCGAGAATCGAAACAAAACGGAAGATATAGGCCTCGTCGATCTGGCCGCCCTCGGCATACGACGAAATCAGGCCTTCGCCGGCGACCTTCGAGGCTCCGTAAAGGGAGGTTTGAACGGGAAAAAGATCCGTTTCCGGTGTGGGTCTCTCGGGCGTCACGAGCGCCTCGCCGTAAACCGAGCCCGTGGACGAAAAGCCGACGCGGCGAATGCCATTGGCACGAATGGCTTCCATCACGTTGAAGGTGGCGATGGTGTTCTGTTGGAGGTCGCGGCCGGGATGACTCCAACCGTCGCGGATATCGGCGTTGGCAGCCAAGTGGAAGACCATATCGCATCCCGCCATCGCTTTGGTCAGCGCGGGCAAATCCAGATTGTCGCCTTCGACCAGCGTGAAGTTGGCGTTGGCTTCGGCGCCTTCGAGGAAACGACGCTGTCCGGTCGAAAAGTTATCCCAACCGGTGACGCGCAGACCGTCCGCCAAGAGCCGGTCGACCAAAGTAGAACCAATAAAACCGGCGGCGCCGGTAACGAAAACGTGTTGCATGAATGGCAGATCGAAGGCTCTAGACGAGAGGCTGGGCGCGGGGTTTTAGCGAGAGCCCGATGCAGAGGTTACTGAAAATGAAAGGCAGGAACGGTAGTGGGAAGAGTTGGCGCCGCTTGATGGTAAAGTAGGGGGCGAGTTCGGCCAGAATCTCGGCGGGGACGTTAATATGTTCGCGCTTGATGAACACGTCATAGGACATGCCATAGGTCTTTTCGAAGATCCGTTGGGCGGAAATCTTACGCGCAAAGCTGTAGGCCAAACCGCCTTCACACGGGATCACGACAAGCATTTGGCCATGCTGCTTGTTGAGTAGGCGATAGGCTTCTCGGATGGCGGCGGGGAGATTTGGCAAATGCTCCAGCACGTGAACGGCGATGTAGCGGTCAAAAAAACCGTCGGCGAAATCGATCGGCGCTTGGCAATCTCCAACAATGGTCTGCACGTTCGGATGCCGGCGCTTGATCTCCGCCGCCATGTTTTCTCGGAATTCGTTGCAGTAATAATTACGCTCCTGCTCGGGCGAGAGCTTTTCGTAGTGAAGATGCCCGCCAAGCCCAGCGCCGATCTCGATGGTCGTTTTGAAGCCGGGGGTTGAGGCCCGCACGGGAAACTTGTGGTTGAAGTTCTCGATCATTCCGTAGCGAGGCTTTCCAGCCAACTCTACGTGCCAGCGTTTCATGAAGTCGTCATTGATGCTTTGTTGCTCAGGGGTGAGCGGCGGCAGGATCTTGGGCCACTTGGCGGTTTGCATAAGGGAGGAATCAAACGCTCGTCGGGGAGATGGGGGAAGTAGAAAATCGATCTAGACGAAACGCTTTCGCCGGCGTCAAAAGGCAACGTAGATGAAGGGTTTTAGGGGCAACCCAATGCGGTAGAGGACATAATGCAGCACAGCGGCGGCGAAAATCCCGATCAATAGCGAGCCCAAATGCTTCAGGCCCTGTTGTGCCGGTCGGGGTAGGGCGGCAAAGCGCGTTTGGGCGGAAGGGGCGGCGGTGGGTTTCATGGTTGAACGTACCCCAGTTTGGCGGCGAGCGCTCGGACCTTCGGTGCGACATCTGCAGCTAAACGAGCGCCACCGCTTTTGGTGAGGTGAGTGCGATCTCCGTATTGACTGGGGGCGTAGTCGCGCCCGTATTGCATTGAGGCGTAACCTATTGACTCAAGGCCGTCGACGGATCGGGAAAACGCGAGGTCGTCTCGAGCTTGGATCTCAGGCGATAGCTGATGCGTATAGTAGGGGGCGTCCCTTCCTAGCAGTAATAGGGTGCGAGACTTCAGTGCGTCGGGGATGGCGTTCCCCGCGCTGGTTAGAAAGCGCTCGTAAACCTCGGTGGCAAGTTCCCATTGGCCATCGGTTTGCGTCGGATAGAAATCGCTCGAACGTGCGGCGGCGATCTCCAAGTTGCGGGCTTCAAATTCCGGGGCGAAGCGAGTTTTGAAAGGGAAGTCGTCGTAGTCATTTTCGCGGTCGCGCAGGTTACCGCGAGCATCGAAGGCGCTGCTTAGTTCTGGCTGCATAGGCGTGGGAAAGGTAAAGGCGACCTGGGTCGACCACCAGTTCCAAAACGAATTCTGATAAAACCAGCGGTCGATTCGGGCATTCAGAAGGGATTCGCTGAGTTGAGGCAGCGCCTTGATCTGAGTGTCCCGCGGGGCCCACGAGAGGAGTAGCCCTTTATAGTAGGCGTCGTAGACGATAAATCGGTAATCACCGGTGCCGAGCGGGTCGATGGATTCGGTTGCGCCCATATTTGCGATCAGAATTTGCCGTGGATACTCATCGCGTAGCGCCTCAGCTACGATGGTGCCCCCGGTGGTGGGACTCGACCCGCGGAAGGCCAAGTTTACGACAGCGTATTTGGGACCAAGCAACTCTTGCAGGCGTTGGGACCACACCGCTCCTGCCGGCTGACCTACGCCTTGGAGAATAGAATTTCCGGCTACAACTACAAGAATCTGGTCCGGGCGAGCGTTTTGACGAACGACACCCTGCATCTCTGCGACGGTGGGGCGGTAGTTTGAATCGGGCGCGATCATCGGGTGAAAGCGCACAAAGTGGTCGTGAAAACCGTCGTGGGAAAGGCGGCGACCGGCCCAAGCGAGTAGCACTAGGGTCAAACCGAAGCCGATTAGCATGGTCCAGGGGTGCACCCAGGAAAACTTATCAATCGGTTGAGTCATGGCTGAAAGAGAAGTTTGATCATGCCCCACGCTTCTGGCGCTGGGTAAAAAAACCATAGCCAACCCACAAACACAAAAAGCTGCGTTAGTGCCCACGCAATCAGCGGCTCTTTATTAAAGGCGGCAGTCACGCTTTTACCGATTCCAGGGATACGATGGTAGGAGGCCGCGAGCCCTAGGCCGGCTCCGTGATATACTCCCCAGATCACGAAATTCCAAGCGGGACCATGCCACAATCCGCATAGGCCGAACGCCAAAAGTCCATTGAGCACACGTCTCACCTGTCCGTGGCGACTGCCTCCCAACGGAATATAGATATAGTCTCGGATCCAGCGACTTAACGACATGTGCCAACGTTGCCAGAAGTCGTCGATGCTACGCGCGACATAGGGCCAGTTAAAGTTCTCGGGCAAGCGGATCCCCAATAAACGAGCAACACCGATGGCAATATCGCTGTAGCCAGAGAAATCCATCAAGATCCGAAAACCGATACCCAGAACAAAAAGCCATCGACTTGCGAGTTCCATCTCGGCGTATTGCGGGTGATAATGATCGATAAAAAATGTGAGATTATCCGCCACTAAAACTTTCTTCACAAAACCAAGCCCGATGCGGCGCAGCCCCTCTGGAATATCCGTCAGATCTAAGCGTCGACACGCCTCCTCAAGTGAGGCGATGAATTGGGGGTATCGTTTGATTGGTCCGGCTACTAAAGAAGGGAAGAAGACCGAAAAAAGCAGGAATTTAAGGGGGTTGCGCACAGGATCGCCGCCTCGTCGGACCTCAAAGAGGTAGTGCACAAATTCGAAGGCAAAGAAGCTGACGCCCAGAGGTGGCATCGCGGGGAGAATCCCGGTAAGCGGAGGTTGTAGGGAAACCGCAAGATCCGGGGCCCACAGTCCGACTACGGCGGCGAGCAGGAATGCTGTGTATTTGTAGAACGCGAGGGCGGTCACATTAAGCGCCATCGCGAGTGCGCACCCCCACGAGCTTCTAGATAATCCTGCCCCATAGGTAATCGCCATCATGACCATGACTGGCGCCATGCCAGCGGGGCCGGCGAAGTGGGCATGAAAAATCAAACACGCCACCGCCAAAAACGTCATGCGAACCGCTGGATGGGGCAACAAACGGAAGATCAGCACGACCAGCGCTGCAAATATGAGGAACCAATACGTCGTGAAAATCATAGTGCAGAAACGACAAAAACCGGCTGTAAACGTTGCTTGACGATCTTCGCTAAGGAAGTGGTGGGCGCTTCCCGTTCATCCTCGCAAAAAAGGCCCGGTGGGGAAATATTTAACACATTCGTCATCCTGTTTCTAGCGCGGGACCGCGATTGAACATGACGTTGCTCCAATGGAGGCGCATAGCGGCGGATGCATGGGCAAGTTGGAACGATAGTTTTGCTGAGGGAAAAGCTCAAAGTTGCCTTGCGGGGAGTCCGTGCAGTTCCGTCGGAAGGGCTCTGTGCTTGGGCTCTCTACGGGTTTAGCGGCGAAAGTTCGGGTAGTCGCTCGCGCAAGAAGAATTGACCGCCGAAGTCTTGGGCACACGAACTCGCACCAATGGTATTGGCGCCGATCTCAAGGTCCGTGGAGGCTGCCTCGTAGGATACGAAAGAACTATGCAACACTTCCATCCCGTCTAGACGAACTATGGTGGGGCGAGGCTCTTTAGCGTTTCCGCTCTCGGGGGGATGTAAACTGGCGGAATCAATTTCGATGCGGTGAGGCATGGTGAAGTCGAACGCCACCCATTCACCGACGGAGGCTCCTACCCCCCAGTGGTCGTGTCCAAAGCGCACTTGGTCGTCGCCGTATTGCACGTAGACGATGTCGGCTTTTCCAGGGGAGCCAGTTACCATCAGGGGTTCGGCTCGTCCGGAACGATCTGGGGGGAATTTCACGGAGAGACGTAACGCACCCCATGTTTCGGCGGCGTCGAGCGCATCGGGGATGGGCGAGACTCGACGAACGTCGATAAGTGTCCCGATAAATCCCGGCATGGCCGCGCTCGACTGCACGGCGTTGTAACCAAACTCGATTTGGTCAGGAGACGATGGATGAAAGGGCCGTGGGCGGGAGAATACCGTTTCGCCATTCAGGGCAACCAGCCAGCGGTTGGGAGCGTTTTTTCCCGACGCTATTTTAGATGGATCGTAAAGTGAGCCTAATTCGATATGGATCTTTTGCGGATGGTTGGGATCGAAATTCACGGCCTCCGTCCAAACCAGTCCGGCCCCCCAGCAGTCGTGCCCGAAACGCACTCGATTTCCCTCCAGGACTTCAGCTAGCACTAGATCACCTTGTCCGGGAAGGCCGGTGGAAATCAAAGGCATGCCAGTGACCGTGGGACGGGTCGGCAAAATGACCTCTAGCTCTATGGGACCGTCACCTTGCCCCCAAGGAGCCACCGCAGCCGGCGATACGCCAAGCCTTTTGGCGGAGAGAATCTCACCCGAGAAACGAGGCCCTGTGACATCGAGTGCGATATCGTTTTCGCCAATCTGGATTGTGCCGGGGGTCGATGGATAACTCGTTGCGTTGCCTCGTAGTACGACCTGATTGTCCAACTTGATGAGGAGTTGCCGTCGCAGTCTGGCAATTTCAGCGGGCGTCCATCCTGCAAAAAGCGGATGCTGCGCGGGAGGTTGAAGTCCTCCGGCATGGATCTCCAATCGGTGTATTTGGGTTGGATCAATCGAGATGGGAAGGCTCGTTGGCCCCCCCACGCCGCGGTGGAAGTAGCTAAATTCCAAGATGTCGTCTTTTAGATAGGTTACTGTCACCAGGTCGCCGTTGCCGCCCAATCGCCCTGTGACCAATAACGGTTCTGTTACGTCTTTGAGTCCAGCAGGGAAGTTCACTTCGAGCACCAGCGGACCATGTACTGGCTCTTTCTGTTGTTTCTCCCACCACGCTACGGGTTGATTCATGGCACGTAAAATACGGCTTCTCGTTGGCGAACTGGGTAGTGCCTGAAG
>CAXBDS010000258.1:0-6527 GCA_963974355.1 uncultured Opitutaceae bacterium | reverse complement strand
GAGGCCATCGGCCTGAGCCCTCGTCAGTCAAGACGTGGTAGGACGGACGCTTACAATTCAACTGCAACGCCCTGATCAATCCTGCGGGCACGAAAAAGCCCGCGACCATCGGCCGCGGGCTTGGGAATGAGCAGAATGTCGCGGTGGGCTTACTCAGCCTTGGGCGCTTCGCCTTCGGACGGCGCTTCGACTTCAGGCGTGGCCGGGGCGTCCTTTTGGGCTTCGAGCTCGGCCATGGCGGCTTTGCGCGAGAGACGGACCTTCTTGGAGCGCTCGTCGATGCCGATGCACTTGACCATGATCGAGTCACCCATCTTCACGACGTCTTCGGTGCGGCGCACGCGGAAGTCGGCGAGTTCGGAGATGTGGCAGAGACCTTCCTTGCCGGGCAGGCACTCGACGAAGGCACCGAAGTCCTTCACGCCGGTGACGCGACCGTTGTAGATCTTGCCGACCTCGATGGGCTCGCCGCCGCCAGCGCCACCGCCGCCGCACAACGAATCGATTTCCTGCACGGCGCGGTTCATCGCCTCGCCGTTGTTGGAGTAGATGAAAACCTTGCCGGAATCGTCGTCCGAGATGTCGATCTGCGCGCCGGTCGTCTCGACGATGCGACGGATGGTCTTGCCACCGGGGCCGATGAGCAGGCCGATTTTTTCCGGGTCAATCTGGATCGTCTGAATGCGCGGGGCGAAGGTGCTGAGCTCCTTGCGCGGGGCCGGGATGGCGGCGAGCATCTTCTTGAGGATCTCAATGCGCGCGTCACGGGCCTGGAAGATGGCAACCTTGGCGATCTCAAAGGGCAGGCCCTTGATCTTCAAGTCGAGCTGGAAGCCGGTGATGCCGGTCGTGGTGCCGGCCAGCTTGAAGTCCATGTCGCCGAAATGGTCTTCTTCACCGAGGATGTCGGTGACGGTGACCCACTTGTCGATGGAGCCATCGGCGGCGTTGGAGGTCATCAAGCCGCAGGAGATACCGGCGACGGGAGCGATGATCGGCACGCCGGCGTCCATGAGGGACAAGCAGCCGCCGCAGATCGAGGCCATCGAGGTCGAGCCATTGGACGCCATGAGCTCGGAGACGACGCGGATGGAATAAGGGAACACGTCCTCAGGCGGCAGCACCGGCACGAGCGAACGCTCGGCGAGGGCACCGTGGCCGATCTCGCGGCGGCTCTGGCCACCGAAACGACCGGCTTCACCGACGGTGAAGGGAGGCATGTTGTAGTGGAGGATGAACGACTTGGAGGTCGCGCCGCCGGTGAGGCCGTCCATCGACTGGGCTTCCTTGGTGGGGCCGAGGGTCGTGATGACGAGGCCCTGGGTGTCGCCGCGCTGGAACAAGGCGGAACCGTGGACGCGGGGCAGGAGACCGACTTCGCAATCGATCGGACGCAGCGACTTGGCATCGCGGCCGTCGGCGCGCACGCCGCGCTCGAGCACAGCTTTGCGATAGGCGACGTATTGCAGGTCTTCGAAGACGACGTTCAGATCGACATCGGTGCAAACGCCTTCGCCGAGCTCGGCGTCGACGGCGGCTTTGGCCTCTTCCTTGAGGGCCTTGACGTTGGCGGAGCGGATCGCCTTCTCGTGACCGAAGATGGCCTCGACGATCTTGCCGCCGGCGACGCGCTCGATGATGGCGCGAGCTTCAGGCGAGGCGGTGACGAGCTTGAATTCTACCTTGGCTTTGCCGGCCGTTTCGCGGAGCTGCTCGATCGTGCTGATGATCGGCTGGATGGCGTTCTGAGCAAATTCAAGGGCCGCGATGAAGCGATCTTCCGGGATCTGGTCGGCGGAACCTTCGATCATGAGCATGTCGGTCTTGGTGCCAACGTAGATCAGGTCGAGGGAGGAGGAGAACATCTGCTCGATGGTCGGGTTGGCGATGAACTCGCCGTCGACCTCGGCCACGCGCACGGCGCCGATCGGGCCGTTCCACGGAATGTCGGAGATCGCGAGCGCGGCGGAAGCGCCGTTCAACATGAGGATGTCGGCTTCGTTGATCTGGTCGGCCGACAGCAGCAGACCGATGATCTGGACCTCATTGAGAAAACCTTCCGGGAAGAGCGGACGGCACGGGCGGTCGCACAAACGGGAGGTGAGGATTTCCTTTTCGGACGGACGGCCTTCACGCTTGAAGAAACCACCGGGGAAACGGCCGGCGGCGGAGTATTTTTCGCGGTAGTCGACGGTCAGCGGGAAGAAATCCTGACCGGGGCGCATCGTGGTGGCGGCGGTGGCGGAAACGAAGACCTTGGTCTCGCCGACCGTGACGGTCACGGCGCCATTGGCGAACTTAGCCATATCACCGGTGGTGAACTGAATGCCGAGGCCGGGGACTTCGACGGTTTGTTTGTTATTCATTTTATCGATTTCGGTTGCGGGTCACGGACAGGAGGAACCCGACGCGACCCGCGACGGAGGATTCCTAAAGTAGAGCTTAATTGGGGCGGGGTGAGGGAAAATCCCAGAAGACACTTGAGCGAGATTCGCCCAAGGTCGACGGCAGGATTGCAACAAGCTGGTAACCAGCCTCGTCATCTTCGCTTCATCGCGAGAGATTCCCGTTTGCCGCCGGATTTCGCCGGGAAAGGCGGCGGCAAACGGAAATGTCCCGGGCCCGAAACGTTGTCGGTAAAGACAACAGGCGACCCGCGGATCGGATCGCCTGTGATGGAAAGGGAGTTACTTGCGGAGGTTCAGTTTCTTGAGAAGATCCTGATACTTACCGAGATCGTGGCGCTTCACGTAGTCGAGGAGCTTGCGACGACGCGAAGCCATCTGGAGCAAGCCGCGACGGCTGTGGAAGTCCTTGCGGTGGGTGCGCAAGTGCTCGGTCAAGTGGTTGATCCGGGCGGTGAGCAGCGCGATCTGGACTTCGGACGAACCGGTATCCTTCTCGTGGATTTTGAACTCTGCGATGATTTCTGGCTTAACGATAGTAGACATTGAGTGGTTTTTAGATGGATTTCACGACTGTAGGGGACCTTTGCAGGCCCCGTGCCACGAGCCTCTTCCACGTTTTTGAAGCGGGGATTTAGCCTGTGGCACCGTTCCAATCCCGCCGAAGTGGGACCAGTCATGGTGGAGCCCCGCAACCGACGGAGTTCCACTAACGCAAGGGGGTAGATTCAAAAACGGCATCGATGCGTGCAAGCGAATTTTAGCGTGATCTTTAGGCGCGGATTGTGATTTCGCAAAAAGATTAATTGCAACATTTTGCGTTATCTTTGGGGTGGTTGAATGATTGATTCAAAGATCAAGCAACGTCGGCGGGGCGGCGGAATCGATCGCTTGATGGTCTCCTCAGGCGCGGCATAGGAAAGAAGGGCCAAACTTTCGTGAGGCGGTGAGGGAGCTGGGCAAAAATTCCCTGTCGTGATCAACCGGCGCGGATAGTGAGATCTTTGACGGAGCCGCATGCCGGCAACTCGCGAATGCGGGCGACGATGGTTTTCCGATGCATGAAGAGTTCGTTGCGGACGACCGCGTGTTTCACGAGCACGGTCAGCTTTCCGCGGGGATCAATCATCGCCGGATGGGAGTAGCTGGCGTTGGCCGGACCGACCAAATCGGTCCAATGGTCGCGAATCGTGTGTTCGGGCGACTGGATGCCGATTTGGAATTTCTCCAACAAATCGGAGACCTCTTCCGTGATTGTTTTGGCGGGGCGCCGAACTTGGCGGCGAGGTTCGACCGTGGGGATACCGCGAAACTCGCCGATGAGTTCTTCGGCAAGACGACCAAATCGAGGTGGTTCAGGCTCGGGCACAGGAAGCAGTGTCGCGGCGAAGGCGCGGAGCGTAAAGCCCGACCTCTACAGTTCGGGGTCGGGAGGCAGGGTGGGCGGCGGCCGATGGCGGGCGGCCTCAAAGAGGCGACTGTAGCGCACAAAGGTCGCAAACGCGGTGGCCCACGCAATGTAGAATCCCGGAAAGCCATCGAGGAACCCGAGACGGATGACGTAGGCGCGGAAGAAGCGCCACGCCGGGCGGAAGAGCGCGTGCGAATACTTGAAACGTGTGCCTTTGGCCTTTTCCTGCGCGAGGAAGAGATCCGCGAAGGCGTTGATCTTGGCCACGTGGCTGGCGAGGGTCGGAAACGAGTAGTGGTGCAGGTCGCCCGAGAGAGAGAGGACCGGGCCGTCGCATTCCATCTTTTCGTGCACGAAGGCGTTGCCGCCCCAACGCGCCTTCGAGCGTTGGATGAGGCGGAGGCACTGATCGGGATACCAGTCGCCATGCGTGATCCAGCGATCAATGAACCAAACCTTGCGGGCGAACTGCGCTCCGGCGTGCGTATCACGGTCACGGCGAGTGAGGAACCCGACAATCGAATCGCGGAGCGCCGGCGAGACTTCTTCATCGGCGTCGAGACACAGCACCCAATTATGGCGCACGAGCGCGAGTGCGGCGTTCTTCGTGTCGCGGTAGCCTTCCCAGGGCAACTCGTGCACGGTGGCACCCAGGGCGGTCACAATCGCACGGGAATCATCGGTGGTGCCATTGAGCGCGACGACGACTTCGTCGACCCAGCCGCGCACGCTTTTGACGCAACGTCCGAGATTGGCGGCCTCATTACGAGCCACGATCACAACCGAAACGGGCAGAGCGGTTGCACTCATGCGGAAGGACGATGTTGCGAAAGTTGACTGACCACAGCGTCGAAGACCGTCGCCTCATCGAGTCGACGCACGCAATAGCTTTGATGAGGATCGGATTTGATGCAGGATGCTGGCATTTGGCCGGTTGCGGCACACGTGCAGGGAGATTGCGGTCGCAGCACGGCGTGGGCGGAGCCGGGCGGGCGGCGGATCGTGGCGTCCTGTGACCCGTAAAGCGCCACCACCGGAGTGCCGACTGCCGCAGCCAAGAGCATCGCGTCGCTGTCGTGGCACACCAGCAAATCCAGTTGAGAGATCACTGCGCCGAGTTCGCCGAGGGTGAGTTGGGGATCAAGCCGGGTAAGATGGGTTTCCGCTTGGGATCGGATCTTTTCGATCACCCGGGATTCACGTCGCCCGCCCAAGAGAAATACCTGCGCATCCCGTTCGTCTTGCAGGCGATCGCAGAGTCTCGCGAAGCGTTCTGCGGGCCAAGCAAGGGTGGGGCTGCGAGTCCCCACGTGCACGCCTACGCGTAGTTGGGGACCGGCGACAAGTGAGCGGGCGCGGTCGAGATCGCGAGCGCGGGGGTGAATGCGATGATTTGCCGAACGCCGCTCGACGCCCCAAGCGCCCATCGCCGCACCGTAGTCATCGGTGAGATGGCGGCCGTTGCCCATGGTGGGCAGTCGAGTGATGTGGTGGTAAACCCGGCCAAAGCGGACCCGGCGGGGCGGGCGCTCCCACGTCGCGCGATGCGGGGCCCGCGTTAGCCAAGTGACGCCAGCGGATGGAGCGGTATTGTCGAGGTCAAGGACGTGGGTGAAGCCGGACCGACGCAGGGTCTGCCAAAAGCCCGGCCACTGCGGCAAGCGGGTGGGAAAGACGAGCAACTGATCCAACGTCCCATGCAGCCGCGCCGCTTCGCTGCAGGATCGGTCGACCAGGAGCGCGATTTTCGCGGTCGGCCACTGGGCTTTCAGGTCGTATAACGTGGAGGCCAGCAGGAGCACGTCACCGACATCACGTCGCCGAATAATCAATACGCGCGGCGTCTCCGCCGGGTGGGCTGGCGGGGAGGACGGCACGGGGGTCAGGCTTCGAGTTGTTGGCGATCGTGGAGGGCCCGGTAAAGTGGGTTGCCGGCGTGGAGTTCGGCATGATCACCCTGGCCGACAATCCGGCCATGGTCGAAAACGAGGATCAACGATGCATCGCGAATCGTGCTGAATCGATGCGCGATGATCAGGACGGTCTTGCCGACGACCAGTTTCTTGAGCGCCCGCTGGATGGCGGCCTCGCTGTCGCTGTCCAAGGCCGACGTGGCTTCGTCCAAAATAAGGATGGGCGCGTTGCGCAGAAACGCACGGGCGAGCGCCACGCGTTGACGTTGACCGCCCGACAAACTGACCCCGCGCTCGCCGACCATGGTATCGTAGCCATGGGGGAGGGCCGAAATGAAATCATGGGCAAACGCATCGCGGGCGGCGGCCTCGACTTCGGCGCGGGAAGCATCGGCGCGACCGAGGAGCAGGTTGGCCTCGATGGTGTCGTTGAAGAGGACCGGTTCTTGGGAAACCACGGCGATATTGCGCCTCAGATCGGTCAGACTCAGTGCGCGAATATCGTGTCCGTCGATAGTGATCGAACCCTTCACTGCGTCGTAAAAACGAGGCACGAGGTTGGCGAAGGTTGATTTGCCGGCACCGCTGGGGCCGACCAAAGCGCACACCGTGCCGGCGGGAATCTCGACGCTGACCTCTTGGAGCGCGGTTTCACCGCCATGGTAGGTGAAGGTGACGTCGTGGAAAGCAAGGTCCCCCTGCAGCCGTCCCACGGCGACCGGATTGGCAGGATCGGCGATCGTCACTTCGGCATGGAGGATGACTTCCAATCGATCCAACGCGGCCGTTGCCCGTTTC
>CAXBDS010000257.1:0-6601 GCA_963974355.1 uncultured Opitutaceae bacterium | reverse complement strand
CGGGGCAGGGTGTCGGACAACGACCGGCATGAAATCTCGGCGCCGGACATCGACCGGGTGGCGTGGGCGGAGGCGGATTGGCGGGCGCTTTCGAGTGACGAGGCCAACCAGGAGTTGGAGGCGGCGACGGAGCGGCTGCTGAGGGGCGTATCGTTGCGCGAGGGGCCGCTGGCGGTCGCGGGATGGTATCGCTTGCCGGCGGGGGAGCGTCTGTTTCTCGGTGTTCATCACTGGGCCATTGACGGCCTGTCGTGGCGGATCTTGGCCGAAGACTTAAAGACGGCCTATGCGGCCCGTCAGGCCGGGCGGAGGCCCACGTTGCCGCGGAAAACGGCGGCGGGCGGTGTCTGGGGGGAGGCCGTCGCGCGGCTCGCTGATCGAGCCGAAGCAAAGGCGGCGCTACGTTTCTGGCACGCGCAGGGGCGGCGCGTGAGATCGGCCGAGTCGGCTTGGGTCGCCCGTTGGCAGGGGCAGCCGCGAAGCGCGAAGCAGACCCTGGCGTTCCGGATGACGGGCGAGGAGGCGAATTGCTTTTCGGCGGCGGTGAATCGCCCGTTTCGGACGGAGCCGCTCGATCTTCTTTTGGCGGCCCTGGCTCGGGCCTGGCGGGTTTGGCGGGGCGAATCGGCGATGGCCTTGACGCTGGAGGGGCACGGTCGGGAGGCTTTGCCGGGCGTGCCCGAGGTCGGTCGCACCGTGGGGTGGTTCACGAGCCTATGCCCGCTGGTGATCGACGCGCATGCCGGTGACGATGCGCGGTTGGTGCGGTCCACGCGCAGCGACCGGGCGGCGTTGCCGGACCGGGGCGCGTCGTATTTGCCGTTGGCCGGGAAAACGGGAGGAGGCGCGACGTTGCCCGGCGTGAGCGTCAACTACCTCGGTTCGTTCGACGGTGGGGGCGAGAAGGGAGCCGGGTGGTCGCAGGCACCTGAGGCGACGGCAGCGGGCAACGCCGCCCACCTCGGCGGGCCGTTTGGTATCGACATCGTGGTGACGCGAGAGGGCGACGCGTTGGCCGGCCAGGTGTTTTTTGACCCGGGCGTCGCGACCACCACGGAGGTGACGGATTGGGTGGGCGCGTGGCGGCGGGCTTTGCGCGAGCTGACGGCGTTCTGCGCGGCGCAAACGGAGGTCGTGCCCAGCCCGCCCGATTTTACCCGGGAAGGACTGGAGGTTGACACGGTTGATCGCTTGGCGGCGTTGCACGGGCGCCGTCCGTCGGAGATCCGGGATATCCTCCCGTTGGGACCCATGCAGGCGGGGCTGCTGGCGCACTATCTGCAAGCGCCTGCGGCGGGCGCCTATTGCGATATGGTCGTGCTGCGGGTGGACGGACCGCTGGCGCGGACGTCCTTCGACGCGGCATGGGCGCGCGTGTTGGCGCGTCATCCGAACCTCATGGCTCGTTTTTGGTCGAGAGGAGCGACGGACCCCGTGCAGGTTCTGCTCCAGGAAGACACGCCCGCGATAACGTGGCACGACGGCATGAACGAGCCGGAAACATCACCGGCGGCGGTGGCCCGGCGAACGCGCTTGGCCGCGGAACCCTACGATCTGGCGATGGAGGGACCGCTGCGGCTCGACGTGGTGCGGCGGGGAGCCGAGCGCCACGAGTGGATCATCCGTTTTCACCACATCGCGCTCGATGGATGGAGCAGTGGTCTGCTGATGCAGGAACTCGTGACCCTCTATGCCGCGGAAGTCGGCCCGGCGGCGGGTGCGGCGCCGCCTGTCCTTCGCCTCCTATCTCGGCGCACATCAGCGGGCCGATCGGGAGGCGGCGCGGCGTTATTGGACGGAGTTGTTGGAAGACGCGCCAAGCGGGGCGGAGGTGCCGCCAGCCGTGGCGCGTTTGGCGGTGCATGACGAGCCGGTCGCGTCGGTCTCGGTGCGGGAGACTTGGACGGGCGCAGACTATGCGGCGTTGAAGGCGTTCGCGGGAGATCAAGGAGTGACGCTTAACGTCGTCGTGCAAACCGCGTGGGCACTGTTGCTCGGCCAATGGAGTGCGCAGCGGGACGTGGTCTACGGCGTGACGGTTTCAGGGCGCGATGGCAGTGAACCGGGTGTCGATCAGATCATCGGGCTCCTGATCAATACGTTGCCGCTGCGTGCGCGGTGGTCCGCCGGGGATAGCGTGGTTGATGTATTGCGGCGATTGCAGGCTCAGGCGGCCGCCAGTCTGGCGCACACGGATCTTGCTTTGGCCGAGCTCCCGGCGGCGGAAGACGGCGAGCGTTTTACGCACACCCTGATTTTTGAGAACTATCCCGAGCCCACGGAAGGCATCCACTTCGTCGATGCGAACGGAGCGACGCAGCGCTGGCGCACGGAGGTGATCGCGGTGAACGATCCGATGCATTTCGAGTTTGGCCTGTTGGTGGCTCCGGGCCGGGACGCGTTGCAATTCCGGGCGGTGGTCAATCCACGGCTGTATCCGGAAGATTATACAAAGCGTCTGCTGGGTGAGCTGAGCGCGGTGCTGCGGGCCATGATGGCCGGGCCGGAGATCACGGTGCTCGACCTGCCGAAGGCGAAAGGTCGCGGGGCGATGACCGTGGACGTCGTGGCGACGTTTACGGCCGAGCCGGTGTTGCCCTCGCTGCGATATTGGAGCCGCGCACTGAGTTTGCCGGTGACGCCGACGTGTGCGCCCTTCAATCAGGTTTTCCAAACACTTTGGGCCGATGCGGCAGCGGTCGATTGGCGCGGACTCTTGCTGCGTCTGGGGGATTGGTTGCCGCCGGAGATTGATGATGGCGGGGCGGCGGTGGCGCATCTGGAACCCGTGTTGGACGATCTGGTCGATGCGTTGCGCGCTTCCATCGCCCGCGGCAAGACAGGTTACGCGATTGTGGTGCTGGCTCCCGAGAAGCGGGGCTGGGCCGAGCCATTGGCCGATTTGCGCACGCGTTTTCAACGGCGCTTGGCGGCGTTGGGTCGAGTGGAGTGTTTCGATGGGTTGGACCTGGCGGATCAATATGCCTGCGCCGATTGGGCCGACGAGGCCGGGGATGCGTTGGGCGCAGTGCCGTATCAATCAGATTACTACGCGGTTTTGGGCACAACGGTGATGCGGGTGGCGGATCGGCTTTGTCGGCCGCCGTTGAAGGTCGTGGCGACCGATGCCGATGAGACGTTGTGGTCTGGCATCGTCGGGGAAGACGGACTCGCGGGCCTGCGGGTGCCACCGGTGATGAGGGGCCTGCACCGGCGCTTGGCCGCGCTGGAGGCGAGCGGATGCCTGCTGGCCGTATGCTCTAAAAATGTGCGTGCGGACGTCGAACAGGTGTTGGAAGAGCATGCGGCGTTTGCGGATTTGCGGCCGGATCGCTTTGTCGCCCTGCGGGCGGATTGGCGTCCGAAGGCAGAGAACGTGGAGGAGTTGGCGGACGAGTTGGGCCTGGGGCTCGATAGCTTTCTTTTTCTGGATGACAACGCGCTGGAACTGGCGGCGATGCGCGAGCGACTGCCGATGGTCCGATCAATTCCGGCGCCGCCGGCGGCGTTGGCCGATCCCAACTTCTGGTCACAAGTCTGGTTGCTGGATGCCGGGCCGGCGACGGCGGAAGATCGGGCGCGCACGCAGAAGTATCGAGAACACGCCAGCCGTGAAACGATGCGGCGGAGCTCCGGTTCGTTGGCCGGGTTCCTCGCGTCGCTCGAACTTGAAGTTACAGTGGAGGAGGTGGGGTCAGATTGGGAACGCGCCGCGCAACTGACCTTGCGCACCAATCAGTTTCACGCGTGCCCGCAGCGGCGGGACGCACCGGCTCTGCAGACCTGGCTGGAGGCCTCGGCGGATCGCGGCGGGTTTTTGGTTTCGGTAAAGGATCGGTTCGGGGACTACGGTCGATGCGGTTTGACGCTGTATTCGTTGCGTGGTGACGCGGTGGCTGGTGATCAAGTGCTGACGGTGGAGACCCTGCTGTTGAGCTGTCGCGCGCTCGGGCGGGGGGTGGAGCATGCCATGGCGCGGGAGTTGGGGCGGCGGGCGGCCGAGCTCGGTGCGCAGGTGGTCGAGCTGCTTTATCGGCGGACCCCGCGAAACGAACCCGTGGCACGTTTTTTTGCTTCTCTCCCGGGCGAAATGATCGAGTCCGAAGAGCCGGCGTTGCGCTACCGGTTGAAGGTGGCGGACGCAATCGGCCTTCAAGTCGACTCCGGCGATGGCGGGGAAGCCGTGGTTGAGTCGGCCTCCGGGCGTGCGGGGGCCGACTTCCCGGGGGGGTGGGACCGAAGTGGCGGTGGGGCAACGCCAGACAGATCTCAGGCTTGGTGCAGGCGGCGCAACCTCGAAGCGCCCGCCGGCGCAGGGACGGCGAACGAGAGCCGCCGCGCAATGCCACGGAAACCGTCCTGCGAGAGATTTGGGGAGAGGTATTGGAACGACCCGCGGATGAGATCGGTTGCACCGATGACTTTTTCGCGGTGGGCGGGCACAGCTTGAATGCGGTGCGCGTGTTGTCGCGCGTGGCGCTGCAGCTGGCGGGGGAGGTCTCGTTGGAAACGTTTTTTGCGGCCCCGACGATTCAGGCATTGGCGGAAGCCGTGGGCTCGGCCGGGATTGGGCCGATACGGGCGCCGGTAATTTCGGCTCCGCGGCGGGCGAGCTATCCGCTGTCCCGGGCGCAGCGCCGTTTGTGGATTTTGGAGAATGCGCGCGGCGAAGGACCGTCGCCGTTTCACATGGTCGCGGCTTTTCGGATTGAAGGGATGCTGGACGTGGCGGCGTTCTCGCGGGCGGTAGACGACTTGATCGCACGGCATGAGGGGTTGCGCACGGCGTTCACGACAGAAGAGGGGGAACCCGGGCAACGGATCAGCACGAGGGTGGTTTCCCCGGTGGAAGTCAGCGCGGAGGCGGTGGGGGTGGCGACCTTCCGCGAGGCGGCGGCCCGGTGGAGTGCGGACGACTTTGATTTTGGCCAAGCGCCCTTGCTGCGAGTGCGCTTGCAGGCCTTGAGCGAAGGGGGATGGGGACTCGCGTTGGTTTTGCATCATCTGGTCGGCGACGGTTGGTCAGTGGCGATCATGGCGCGGGAATTGGGCGCCCTCTATGCCCGTGCGACGGGAAATGCGGTGGCATTGGCCGCGGCTCCGACATTGCATTACAAAGACTTTGCGTGGCACGAAGCGCTCGCGTCGAAGGATGTGGCAGATGAGGCGCGGGCGTTTTGGCGGTCGAGTTTAAAGGATGCTCCTGCGCCCATCGAGTTGCCGGCGGACCGCGCCCGGCCGGCGGTCAAAACCACCCGTGGGGCGACGCTGCAGGTTCGGGTTTCGGGCGCGGATTGGTCGCAGCTCGTCGCGTTGGGTCGGGCGGCGGGCACGACGGGCTTCGGTGTCGCGCTTGCGGTGTTGCGGGTGTTTCTGGCACGTTATGCGGGAGCGTGGGACGTCGTGGTGGGCACGCCGGTGGCGGGGCGAACCCGGGCGGAATGGGAGCCCGTCGTGGGATGTTTTGTGAACCTGCTCGCGTTGCGCGGCCGGGTCGACCGGACCGAGACCTTCGCACAGGTGCTTGCGCGCGTGGGGCGTGACGTGAAGGTGGCGTTGGCTCATCAAAATTATCCCTTTGAGCAGTTGGTGCAGGACTTGACGCCGGAGCGCGACCCCAGTCGGGCGCCGATCTTTGACGTGTTGTTGGCGTATCAAAATGCGGGGTCCACGGACCTGCGGCTGGGCGACGCAGTGGTGACGGATATTCCGCTGGGCAGCCAGTCGAGCCAATATGATTGGACGCTCAACTGCTTCGAGTCGGCGGAGGGCCTGGAGGTGGTTTGGGAGTATGACACGGCGCTCTTTGATCCGGAGAGAATGGCGCATGTGGCGGCCGCGTGGTCGCGATTGGCGACGGCGTTGGGGAACGCGCCGACGCAGACGTTGGAAACCTTTGAGCTGACGGACGCGAGCGAACGGGAGCGCCTGCTGGCCTGGGGGGGCGACGTCGAGCGCTTGCCGATGGTGGATGCGACGATTCCCGGGCTGGTGGATGAAATTACCCGAGGGGCGCCGGGGGCGTGTGCGGTGGTCGATGAGGAAGGCGCCTGGACCTATGCGGGGCTGGCGGCCGAGGCTCGCGGATGGGCCGCTGCGTTGCGAGGGCGAGTGCGGGGCGGCGACGTGGTGGGCGTCGCGGGGCCGCGCAACCGGACATGGATCGCTGCGCAACTTGGTGTCATGCGCGCCGGCGCGATCTACCTGCCGATGGACGCGGCTTATCCGTCCGCCCGGCTGCGTGGGATGGCGGAGGACAGCGGCATGGTGGGCTGGATTTGGACGGGCGAGGCGTCCGCTGTGCCAACGGAATTGTCGGAGCTGGGAGCGCAGCTGAGTCGTGATGTCGGAGGCGAACCCGGTGGCGACGCGCTCGAACCGGAAACGGGCAGCGCGGCGGTGGCCTACATGATCTTCACGTCGGGTTCCACCGGGCGGCCGAAAGGCGTGGAAGTCACCCATGGCGCGTTTGCGTCCATGATTGCGGCGCAGGTGGAGGCGTTTGGAGTCACGGCGACCGATCGGGCGGGCCAATTTGCGTCGTCGGCCTTCGATGCATCACTGTCGGAAGTTTATCTCGCCCTGACCACGGGGGCGACGC
>CAXBDS010000256.1:0-6619 GCA_963974355.1 uncultured Opitutaceae bacterium | reverse complement strand
AAAAAGGCCGGCCGCAAGCAACAGCGGAAGTGAAGAAAACAGGGGAAAACGGGAGGAGTTCATGCTTGGTAGTGAAAGTAGAAAAATCAGCGGGCAGATGCGCGACATCAACGCCCAAACAACGCGTTTGCGCTGCTCGCCCCGGAGGCCGGGCCGTAGTAGTAATTGTTAATCGTGATGGTCGTCGGAACCGCCGTTGGCGCGGCAGTCGGCGCAGTCTCAACTGCGGGAGCGATATAACGCACCTCACGCACCCGGTCGTCCCGACGGCGATCCGCACGGTCCCAAATCGAGCCCAAAATGAGTCCCGCACCGGCCCCGTAAGCCGCGCCCTCCCAACCGTGACGGCCGTCATTATGGCCAATGATCGCCCCCGCCAAACCGCCCAGCAGCGCGCCGGTGACGCGCGGGTTCGTCTCGCGGCGGCGGTGATCGTAGCGCACCGGACTATCCCAACGCGTATCGGAAACGTAGGTCACGGGACGCCGTGCGTAAATCGACGGGCTGCGGGTAACATAAACCGGCGGGGGCACCTGTGTGTTGCGCCATTCCCGTGATTCCCGCTCTGCGCCCACCGCACTGCCGAGCAAAGCCCCGGCCGCCGTGCCGATGGCCGCGCCCCGCCACGCGTTGTGGCCGAGATCGCCGCTGTTGTTACCCATAACGGCCCCGGCCAACCCGCCCAGCACCGCCCCCGAAACCGTCTCGGGACGAAAAACCTGCGCCTGCGCGGATGCGCCCAACCATGCGCTGGTCACTAAGGCCAAGGCCAACGTAAGCGGTCTTTTGATGTTCATCGTGGAATCCATCCACCCTATGCGACCCCGGGCAGAGGCGCGAGTTTCATCATTTTCCGCATGGCACCCGGACGCGATTAACGA
Source organism: uncultured Opitutaceae bacterium (assembly GCA_963974355.1). GTDB lineage: Bacteria > Verrucomicrobiota > Verrucomicrobiia > Opitutales > Opitutaceae > Actomonas. The sequence continues at coordinate 5,738 of CAXBDS010000256.1, read as the reverse complement.
GTCTTTGCCAAAACGCCGCTTTGCAATCAACGCGGCAGCTCGCACACTTTGCCTTGCTGATGAAAATCAACTCTTTCCGCCTCCTCGTTTCCGCCGGACTGCTGCTGCTTACCGTGACCTTGGCGAACGCCGCCACGAGCTCGGCCGAACTCGCCGCCCTACGGGAAAAGGCCGAAAACGGAAACCCGATCGCCCAATACAATCTCGGCCTCGTCTACGCCGATGTCCGCGAGCCCGCCCATAGCTACCCGGAGGCCTACAGTTGGTTGAGCATCGCCGCCGATAACGGCGCCACCGGCCGCGCCCTTGCCTCCGTCGTGGAACTCATGACCCCGGCCGAACGTGCTGCGGGCGACAATCTTCTGGCCTCCCGCCGCGCCGCGATCGCCGCCTCCCCGGCTCCGTCGGCGAACGCGCCCGCCGCCGCGCCCATCATCACCGCCGCGCCCCTCGATACCCGCGCCGAGAACACCGCCATCACACCGGAGGCCGCATTCGGAGCTGCCCAACCGCAGGTGAACCAACAACTCACCGCTGCGCTGGCCGAAAACCAACGACTACGGGCCAACGCCGCCAGCTCCGCCGAGCTTAAAAAGCGCGTCGCCATCGCCGAATCCGCCCTCGAAACGAAAGACCGCGAGCTCACCACTCTGCGCCAACGCGTCGCCACCCTTGAGGCCGCCCGCACCGCCGATTCCGAGGTCGCGGAACTACGCCAAAAGGTGGCCGCAGCCGAAGATCAATCCATCGAGCTGCGCCGCACGCTCGCCACCGTTGAAACCGAACGAGATGCTCTCGCCGCCCAAGCCGATCGCGCCCAAACCGCCCAAACCCAAGTCGAGGAGCTCAACCAGCGCCTCACCGCGGCAAACACCGCCGCCGACGCCGCCCGCCAAAGCTCCCGTGAACTCCGCAACGAGCTCGATGCTCGGGAACAAGCCTTGGTCGAAGCCCGCGCCGCTCTCGAAACTCAACTCGCCGCCGCCACGCAGGAAAGCGACCAACTCGCGGCCCTCCGCACCGAACTCAAAGCCAGCCAGGCCGCTCAGGCCGAGTTGAAAGCCCAGCTCGCCACGGCCGCGACCAACGAAAGTAAACAGCTCAATGCCCTGCGCGACGAGCTTAAGACCAACCAAGCGGCCCAATCCGACCTCACCGCCAAACTCGCCGCCGCTACGGCTCAAGCCGCCCAGCAGAGCAAAAACGCCGGCGATACCGAAGCCCTGCGCCATCAGCTGACCAAGCTGAAACAGGATCTGGCCTCCACTCAGATCCAACTCGCTGATCAATCCGCCGAACGCGAGCGCCTCGCGGCCACCGTGGCCTCCGCTCGCGAAAAGACCGCCCAAACCCCGCGGCCTGACACCGACGCGATCGCCGACCTTCGATTGGAATTGGCCGAGACCAAAGCCGAACTCGAAACCGCCCTCTCGGCCCAAACCAAAACCGCCCGCCAACTCGCGGAAGCGCACGAAGCCAACGTGAGCCTGCAGGCCGCTGCCGAAGCCCACCAAACCACCGCCAACAACGCGCTGCAATCCGAGCTGACTTCGCTGAACGGACAACTCGACGAATCCCGGCGGGCGTTGGCCGAAGCCGAAGCCAAGACGGCCACGCTCAATACCCAACTCGAAGCGGCCCTCGCCACGCCCGCCACCGAAGCTGGCGACACCGGCGATCCCGCCGCGCTCGCCGCCATTCAGACCAGACTCGATGCCAGCTTACGCGCCTTCGGCGTGCAGGAACGTGAACTCAAGCGCCTCAAGGCCGAACTCGCCGACCGTGAAAGCGCCGCCGGCGATACCGCCGCCGAGCTCACCGCCTTGCGCGAACAACTCACCGCCGCCCAAACCGAACTCGCGGCCAGCGTGCCCGATATCGCCGCGGCCGAAAACGCCCTCGCCCACGAGCAAACCGCCACCGCGACCGCACGGGCCGAAGCCGATGCGTTGCGCGCCCAGCTGGCCGCCGCCAACCACACGCTGGCCGACCGCAGCGACACCCTCAGCAGTCAGGAAACCGAGCTCGCCCACGTGCAATCCGCCGTCGCTAGCAGCCAGGCGATCATCGACCGCCTCCAGGAAGAGCTTCGCTTGTCCCGCCTGCAAAGCACCTCGCTCGCCCAACAGGTCGACGAGCTGCGCACGCGCTTGGTATTGATCCCGCCGTCCCCGGCCACAAACCGCGCGGCGCCGCTGCGTCCCGGCCAAGTTCCGGCCATCAGCCCCAGCGCCTCGAACGATCCACCTGTGATCAGCGCTTCGTTGCCGCCTTCCGCCACGACATTCCTTCCGGCGGCCCGCCCGCCAGCGATCCCCGCCGCGACCACCGGCCCTCGCACTCACACGGTCATGCCCGGCGAGAGCCTCTCGGTGATCGCCCAAAACTACTACGGCGACGCGTCCCGCTGGGCCGAGATTTTCGAAGCCAACCGCAGTTCGATCCCCGCGCCCAATCGTTTGGGCGTAGGCACGCTTCTGCGCATTCCCTGACCGGGCCCCAGCCACGTCAGACGGCGAACCACGCCAGCACCAGCGCGAGCGCCGGCACGGCCATCAACGTGCTAAACACGATCGTGCTGGCCGCGAGCCCTTCATCGCCGCCCAACTGCTTGACCATCGTGTAGGAGATCGCGGCCGACGGGCACGCCATGAGCAGCATGACCGTAAGCATCTCCCCCGCGTTCAGGCCCATCCAGCGACCCAATCCGTATCCAATCGCCGGCGACACCACGCTTTTGAACAATGCCGCCGCGCCCGCCTGCAGACGCTTGCCCTTGATCGGCACCGTCATCAAGGCCGCCCCGATGGTGAGCAGCGCCAGCGGCAGCGTCATCTTTCCCAGCGCGCCCACCGTCCGTTCAATCGCCGGCCACAGCGGCCACGCCAGCTCATGCCAGAGCGCGCCCACCGCACTCGCGATGATAATCGGATTTCGCGCGATCCCGACGATGATGGGGCGCAACATCCGCCACCCCGCCGCGTGCTGACTCAGCATGAGCACCCCGACCGCGAGCGCGTTGTAGACGATCAACATCGGCGCCAGCGCAAGCACCGCCGGAGCGCGCGGGATCCCCGGCACGGTCAATAACAACGGCAGACCCACAAACGAAAGATTTCCCCGGTAAGCGGCCTGCACGAACGTCCCTTGGGCAGCTACCCGGATCCCCATCCCGCGCGCCAACCCCCAGGCAAGCCCGACCGCCCCCAGCGTTCCGCCGATCAATACCCCAACCAGCGCCCCGAGGCGGGCGTCACTGTTCTCCGCCGTGACCAAGCTATGGAAGATCGCAGCCGGCAATCCCACCCAATAGATGACTCGATTGATCCCCGCGATCGTCGCGGTATCCATCAGCCCACCACGTTGAATCGCCGCCCCGAGGGCGATAAGCAAAAAAATGGGGGCAAGCAGGTCGACGATAGCCACGCGGGCTCAATCTCCCTGCGCGCTCGCGGATCGTCTAGGCGGAACTCGCTCAACGTTCATTCTTTCCGCCGCCGGGTTAAATGATCCACCGTGTCCCGCCCGCCTCGCTAATAGAAATCGTGCATCACGGTCGAGCGGTTGCCACGGCGCGCGAAACCGCCCAAGTTGCTTCTTCATGCGCACGCTCGCGATTCCCGCTCTGTTCGGCCTGGCCCTGTTGTCGATCGCCTTCGTCACCCGCTCGGGGTGGTTCGCCCGCAAGCATCCCGGCGAGCCGATCAACAGCGCGATGCGCGAAGCGATGGACGAGCAGCTGCTACCTCCGGCCGACGCCGCGATCGTCGCCCAACGCTATCCGACGGCCACAATCATGCCGTCCGGCATTCGCTATGTGGTCGACCAGCCCGGCACCGGCGACGAGACCCCCGAGCGCGGCCAGTGGGTGAAAGTGCACTACCGCGCGTGGTTCCTCGACGGCACGCCCTTCGACAACAGCTACGACAGCGGCGCCGGCCCGTTTAATTTCCAGCTTGGCCTCGGCCGGGTCATCGCCGGCTGGGATGAAGTCATTCCGACGATGCACCGGGGCGAAAAACGCACGGTGATCATCCCTTACTGGCGAGCCTACGGCGACCGGGGCATCCGCGGGAAAATCCCGGCCAAAGCGACGTTGGTCTTTGACTTGGAGTTAATCGATTTTCGCTGATTTGCCAGCGAGCCGCGGAACGCTCCCCGCACCGTTTCCGATTATTTGGGGAATCGTGCTCAAGTAAAAGCAAGAGCTTGTCGTAAGGTAGGGCACGGGTTATTCAACACCCGGAGTTAGCGCCTTTCGCCACGTCTCCCTTAAATAATGTTCGATTGGATCAACCACCTGGGTTCCGAAGGGCTTTTACCCCATGGCCAGTGTTATCTGTGGGATGCTCCGTTAATCTGGCTTCACGCGATTTCCGACGCGCTGATCGCGATCGCCTACTTCTCGATTCCGATCTTTCTGATCTATTTCATCAGGAAACGCATAGACCTGCCCTACCCGTGGGTTTTTCTGATGTTCGGCGTTTTCATCGTATCCTGCGGGATCACGCACGCCATCGATGTATGGGTCATCTGGCAACCCGCCTACTGGATCAGCGGAGGAATGAAGGCCGTCACAGCCCTCGTCTCGCTCGCTACCGTGTTTGGCATCATGCGCATCATCCCGGGAGCGCTGGCGTTGCCGAGCCCGGCCGATCTGCGGCGCGCCAATGAGAATCTCGATCAAAAGGTCGCGGCGCAGACGGCCGAGCTGCGGGCCAACAACGAACGCCTCCAAGCCGCCATCGCCGAGCGGGAAGCGGCGGAAACCGAGGTCCGCCGGCTCAACCTCTCCTTAAACGAGCGCATCGCCGAACTGCAGACGCTGATCGAGTTCATGCCGATCGGCGTCGCCGTCAGCCACGACCCACAATGCGAGGAAATCGTCGCCAACAAGACCTGCGCCGAATTGTTGGGCATGCCCGCACGCTCCAACGTTTCGCTGACCGCCCCCGCGGATCGACGTCCGGCGAAATTCCGGGTTTTTTCCAACGACGCCGAGCTGGCGTCCGAGGAATTGCCCATGCAGCGCGCGGTCCGCGAAAACCGACCCATCATCGATTTCCCGGAACGGCTGGAGCGGGCGGACGGCGTCACGCTGGAGTTGTTGGTCAGCGCCGTGCCCCTGCGTAACAGCGAGGGCGAGGCGACCGGTTGCGTGGCGACGTTCCAGGACCTGACCCAACGCAATCGTCAGGCCGCCGAGAAGGTCGAATTCGAGCAACGGTTTCGCGAAACCCAAAAACTCGAGAGCCTCGGGGTCTTGGCGGGGGGCATCGCCCACGATTTCAATAATCTGCTCACCGGAGTCCTCGGGCACGCCAGTCTGGTGCGACGCTTCATCCCGCCGGATGATCATCGCATCGACCAATCGATGGAGCAGATTGAAAAGGCCGCCAACCGCGCCGCCGATCTGTGCAAGCAACTCCTCGCCTACGCTGGCAAAGGCAAGTTCCAGGAGCACCCGTTAAAGTTGGAAGAATTGGTCCGCGACACGCTCGCGTTACTTGAGGTTTCGATCAGCAAACGCGCCGTGCTCAAAGTGAAATGCGCCTCCGACGTGCCGCCGATTCAGGCCGACGAGATTCAACTGCGCCAAGTCCTCATGAACTTGGTGATCAACGCGGCTGAGGCGACCGCAGCCCACACGGAAGAACGTGGCGTCATCCGCATTGAGATCAGCGAACACGAGTTCGCTGAATCCGACATGCAACGCCTCGCCTTGCACCAAGAGTTGC
>CAXBDS010000255.1:0-6627 GCA_963974355.1 uncultured Opitutaceae bacterium | reverse complement strand
CAACGCTCGAGGGTGAAGTTGGCGTCGATGTCGTCGTCCCGGCGGTTGATTGTCCAACCCCGCACGCGATCGGGATACATCATGCCGTAAAGTGAATTGTAGCAGGCGGGCGCGCCTTTTTCGGCGACCTGGCGCTCGGCTTCGGCCCGGATCTCGGGGCTCAGTTTGTCACCCAGCCAGTCGAGGGTGCAGCAGACGGCGATGGTGGCTTCGGGCGCGCGTTGCAGCCCGATCACCTCGGTTTCGCCTTCGAGAAAGTAATCCCACGGACCATATTCCATCAGGCGGGCGAGGGCGGCTTTCGCGACCTCCAGGTCCCGCGGATCCTCGTAGAGGACGTAGGCGAAGGCCGAGCGTTCCAGCATGACCCGCACCAGGCGCATATCCAAAACCCGGTTACGCAGGTCCGTGGTCGGCAAATAGGCGAGGTCGGCGGCGTGATCGACCTGGGTGAGTTCGGCCTTGAGCGCGGCGAGGCGCGGGTGATCGAGATTGGCGCGAATGCGCGGCAGATCGGCGCGGTCAAACAGCAGGCCCTTGCCGGTGGGAGACGGCATGGCCGAGCCGGATTTCGCCGGCGTGGCGGCGGATGCGGGCAAGCGCGTGAGGGGCAGGGCGGCGGCGAGGGCGGCGGTGGATTTGAGAAAGGAGCGACGAGTGGGGGTCATGAGGAACGGGACGTTTGGGAGAGGAGATGTTCCGCCACCGCGAGGGCGGCATAGTTGCCGAGCTGTTCGCCCAAGGCGGCGGGCACGACGGCACAACGTGAGGTGGCGGACGGCAGCGCCTCGCGGAGGAGGGCGTGTTGCATCGGAGCCACCAGGAGATCGGGGCAGCGCACGAAGATGCTGCCGATGATGATGCGGTCGGGGTTGAGGATATCGACCAAGAGAGCGAGCGCTTGGCCGAGGCGGTCGCCGACCTCATGCCAAATCGTTTTGGCGAAGGGATCGCCGTCGCGGGCGGCGTGGGCGAGTGACGCGGCGGTGATTTCGGCGGCGGGACGCTCGCGCCACGCCGCGCCCTCGGGATGGGTGGGGGCACGGAGCTGCGCGAGGCGGGCAATGCCGCCCCCGGAACAAAAACCTTCGAAGGAACCGGCTTTGCCGAAGCCGACCGGGCCGGTTTCGGCGAGACGAAGGTGACCGACCTCGCCGGCGTCGCCGGAGGCGCCTTCCAACAGCTTACCGTCAATCATGATGCCGGCGCCCATGCCGGTGCCCATGGTGAGGAAGATGAAGTTGCGGCAACCCCGGCCGGCGCCGTGCCGCCCCTCGGCGAGCACGTCGGCATTGGCATCGTTCATCAGCGCGGCCCGGGCATCACAGCGGCGTTCCAACTCGGCGACGATGGGGATGCGGTCCCAGCCGGGCAGGTTGGGAGGGGAGAGCACCAGCCCGGCCTTGGCGTCGAGGGGACCGCCGCACGCGATGCCGATGAACGTCGCGACGTCGGGCACCTTCGCCGCCGCGCGGTGGGCGTTGATGGTGGTGGCGATGCGGGCGAGCGAGGCGGCCGGGTCCAGGGTGGCGAAGCGGTCGATTTCGACCGGGCGGCCATCGTCGGGGCCGGCCACGCATACGGCGCACTTGGTGCCACCGATATCAACACCGTAGAGCAGGGGCAAAGGCATGGATGAGTTTTGGGGGGGGAGTGGAACGCGACAGGAGGCGGCGAAACCTTACGGGTTCAGATCGATCGGATCATCCGGGCTTTGGTAGTGAGTCGGGTAGGTTTGTTTGCTGGCGGCGAGTTTCAGGAACACATCAAGCGGCACGACCTCGGCGGGTTCGGTGAGGCCGGCGAGGATCTGCTGCACCTTTTCGACCGTGTTGCTCTCGCGCACGTGCATGAGCAGAAAATACGGGCGCTGCGGGTTCATCTGAATCAACTCTTCCAAATCGGCGGAGGCCTCGGCCACCGGACGTTGCACGTCGAGGTAGTAGTCATAGCTGAGGAGCGGTTTGCCGTCACGCAGATCGAAGGTGCGCGCGGTGCCGTAGCCGTTGATGAAACCGATCACGTCGGGGAACTCCGCGTAGTAGCGGTCGACGAGGTCCTTGGGCAGGTCGGTGTTGCCGAGGTGGCGGTTGCCCTCGGAGTAGTCCATGATCTCCATCACGCGCAGATCGAGCGCGGCGAGTTGATCACGGGCCTCGCTCATGAGGAGGTGAAACTTATCCGGCGGGATGGCCTTGGGATACATGTAGCCGGGACCGCTGAGGCCGCCGATGAAGTAGTCGTTGGCCGACTTGTCTTCGTAGAAGAACTGCAGGGCGACGGGATTGAGCCGTAACCAGCCCATCAATACCTGCCAGCCGTAGGGAATCTCACCGCGCCCGGGCTTGGTCCACGTGCCGATGCCCATGGCGTCGGTGGCGACGGCGGCGATGTAGACCTTGGGTTCGGCAGTCAGTTTGGCGTCGGCCGCGATGTGATGATTGTTGGTGAATGCAAAGTCCGGCGTGAGCGGAATCTGGCACGTGTAGGAGATGTTGGGCAGGTTGTGCAGGCCTTCCATCTTGAGGCCGAGGTTGCTGGTGAGCGTGGTGTGTTGGCCTTCGGTGTCCTTGCCGTAGGAATGCCAGCCCATGACGGTGCTGCCGGGGTCCTGGCGCTTGAGCAACTTGGTGAGCAGGGCGAGCTCGTCGGCGTCCCGCGGGTTGGCGGAGAGATCGGCGCAGAACGCGCGTTGCATCACGGCGAAATCGGCCAGGCCGGGCTGCATCTCCATCCCGGCGTGGCCGCCGAGCACGGCGTAGTAGCCGCGCGAGCAACGGTCCCAGTATTTGTCGACGGCCCACGAGTAGATCTCGAAGTCGGATTTGCCGCGGAAGATGCCGCGCAAGTCCTCCCGTTTTTTCAGGCCGTGTTTTTCGGCGAGGGGAATCAGTTCCTCGGATACGACCACGGCGTCGAGCACGCCGGCGGCGGTGAAGGCGACGTTGACCGAGCTGCGGACGTCATGATCCCAGACCACGTAGCCCTTGGCGTATCGGGCGAAGCGATCGAGCGCGGCGTCGGCGTCGTTGAGACCGAGGCGCTCGAACGTCGTGCCGTGGCGCCGTTCCATGAAGGTTTCCAGAGGGCGCACGATTTCCCATTGCCAATGCTTGGGATACTCGAGGTAGAGGCGCGGGGCCTCGCGGTTGGCGAGACCTTGGAGCGAAATGAGCAGGACGTTGGTCGGGATGTCGCCGTCCATGCGCCAGTTCTCCGAGAGGGGAACAATGGTCGCCTGCGCCGGGGCTTTCGCCACGCGTTGCGGCAGCGGTTGGGCCATGAGCGGGGCGGTGAGGCCGAGCGTCAAACCGGCCAGGAAAAGAAGAGAGCGTTTCATGATTCGAGAAGGCGGAGGTTAGCGGGCCACACGGGTGAATGTGTAGACGATCGGGCGATTGCGCGTGCTGCGGAGCTCGATGAGCGTGAGTTGTTCACCGTTGGCCGAGACCCGGTAGTCGCTCAGGATGTTGACCGCGCGAGAGCCCTGTTGGGTGTCGAGGACGAGATCGGTGCTGAGGCGCAGGAGGCGCCCCTCGTCGAGCCAGGACGCGTGAATGCGTTTGGTTTTGTCGCCCCCGAGGTAGGCGCCGAGGTGGCGGTTATCCGGCCAGAAGTCGGTGGTGACCTCGTTCACGTCGCGAGAGACGTCGAGGGCGGTGGTATCGTCATAGGCCCGGCGACCCCAGGCGAGATGGCGGCGAAGCGTGACGGCATCGCCGTCGACCTCGATGGTGAGATCGTAGTCCTTCCACGGCGTGAAATCCGTGCTGCGTTCCGGCACGATCTTCCAAGCGCCGGCCAACGGGGAGGCGGCCCACCCGGAGGTAATGAGAGCTAAACCAAGACCGATGAAATAAATGAAACGTGACATGAATAATGATGAAAAGAGTGAAATGTATAGCAGGAGACAAGCCACGAGGGCAGGTGATTCCGAAGATTTGTGAGAAGACTGCGGCGGCAGTGAACTCGGCAGAACGCGGGGTCTGGCGAGTTCGCTACGGTCGCGGAACGTTGGCAGAAAAAAGCGGGGACGAGTCGTGAAACTCGTCCCCGCCGTCAGCGATTCGATTCTAGGCCTGACCGGAGTGGGACCTTAGAACGTGATGCGCGTCGCGAGCGTGATCGTGCGGCCGTCCGATGGGATGTAGTTGTTCTCGAAGTAATACTTGTCGAACAGGTTATCCACCCGGAGGGTGCTGGTCACGCCGGCGCCCAACAGTTCCCAGTCGTAGGAAACGCCGGCCCCGAATACCGCGAAGGCATCGGGATGGAAGCCGCCCTTGTCGGGGTTCCACGCCGCGCTGCGATCAAGGATCGTCTCGGAGCTGTAGCGCATGTTGGCGTTGAGGCCGAGGCCGGCCAAGGCGCCCTCGGTGAACGAGTATTTGTGCACCATGTTGAAGCGGAACTCCGGCACGTTTTCGATGCGGTTGCCGTAATACAGGCGGGAGCCCTCGGAGTCGTCTTTGGCGATGAGAGGATTCTCGACGGTTTTGGCGGTCCACAGCCACGAGCCGTTGATCAACGTCTGGTAGTTGCGGATCGGGGTCCAGATGACCTCGGCTTCCGTGCCTTCGATCTCGTTCTTGATGCCGACGGTGCGCCAGCGGAAGTTACGCGTGCCGGAGGCGCTGGTGCCACCGAACTGCGTGCCGATGCCGAAGAGAGTCGCGCCATTCTCGTAGTTATACGGGTCGTTGCGCTGCTTGTCGGAGTTGTCGATCTTTTGGTTCTCACGCGTGGCGTGGAAAACCGAGATCGTGCTCGTGATCCTGCCGTCCTGGAGGCTGGTCTTGAGGCCGATCTCGTAGTTGAGACCTTCCTCGTTCTTCAGGTTCTCGTTGGCGCCTTCGGCTTCGAGGGCGTCGAGTCCTTCCTGCAGGGAGGTGATACGGTGGCCATAGTAGTCGTAGCCACCGGGATTCGCCGCCAGGGCCGCGTTGATCAGGTCATTGATGCTGAGCGTCGTGTAGCCGCCCTGCAGACCCGAGTTGAGTAGGAAGGTTTTGGATACCGTGGCGTAGACCGAGATGTCGGGCGTGATGGCGTAGGAAATACCGGCCATCCACGAGTTGTCCTCGAGGGTGTTGAAGTTACTCGCGTCACCGGCGTAGCTCGGGCTGTAGTTGTAGACCCCCGGGTCATACTTGTCCTGATTGAGGTAAGCGTCGCCAGGGTTGCTGAACCAGGGGAAGTTGGCGGTGAGCCACTGGCCGTCCTGTTCACGGTTCTCGTAACGGTAGCCGGCCATGAGCGTGACCTTGTCGTCGAGGATCTTGCCCTGCCAGTTGGCGTAGAGCGCATTGTTGGTCGTCGGATAACCGTCGAGCACGTTGCGGCTGACCGGGTAGAGCTTGTCGATCGGGGGCTCCGTGTGGATGCCGGGATCCCACATCGCATAGACGTTTTGCGCGGACAGGATGTTGCCGTTGCGATCGGTCAGATACTGCGTGGCGGGCACGTTCACACCGGTGGTGAGCGTCGGGCCGGAGTTTTGCACCGTGGGGGTGTTGTAACCGGGAATCTGCCAGTAGATCGGCGTGCTGCCGGCGTCGTCATAACGCTGGAAGTTCTCGGTGCGCGAACCACCGACGAGCAGGGTGTTGTTGATGCCCAGCACGTCGAAGTCGAAGATGACGTCGAGTTGGTTGGTATCGGACTCGAGGTAGTAACCCGGCATGGCGCCGGCGACCGCCGCATTGAAGGTCTGACGATCGGCGTTGGGCTCGATCCGGCCTTCCTGACCGTCGAAGCGAGCGTTGTCCCCCGTGTAGGTATAACGCAGCTTCAGCCAGTCGCCCGTGCTGTAGTCCACCGTCGCCTGGAAGCTGTCGATGTTGTTCTCGATATAGGAACCCCGGTTCGTGAAGTTGAAGTCTTCATCGGTGATGAGGTTGCCATTGGCATCGAGATACTTGGCCCCGCGGGAGATCTCACGGATCTGCGGCAGGTAGGCATCACCGGTGCGGGCGCGCTCGATGTTGATCCAGCGGCCGGCGCTCGCGAAGATATAGTCGCGATAGCCTTGGGCCGTCTTCGCCACGCCGTAGACGGAGTTGGCGGTGGCGATCTGCTCGGCGCTCGGATTCGCATAGGAATCGTAGTAGGCCTGCGGATTGCGATCCACCCACGCGCTCTCCTGCTGCTTGCGGTGCAGGTGCTCGAACTCGAGGTTCACCTTCAGATCGGTGTTCTCGAACGGGATGATCGTGATCGAAGGGGTGATGCTGAAATACTTGTCATACTCGTATTTCAGATCGCCGTTCAAATCGCTCCAGGCCGTGTTGAGGCGGAAGGCCACCTTCTTCGAGAAGACGGTGTTTTGGTCGTATTTGATCTTCTCGCCACCGTATTCGTCGATCGAATATTCAAACGTGGTGGGGATCTTGCCGAACTGAGGTTTTTTGGTGACGTAATTGATGACGCCGCCCGGGTAACCGGCGCCGAAGAAGACGGCGGCGGGGCCCTTGACGATTTCAACGCGGTCCACGTTGTCCAAGTTGTGGCCGACGTAGCGGAAGATGCCGTTACGCAGCAGCGAGTTCATGGGGAAACCGCGCATCGTGAAACGACCTTGCGGCGTCGCCGAGTTGGCGGGGCGGCTCATGACGAAGCTGCCATCGG
>CAXBDS010000254.1:0-6667 GCA_963974355.1 uncultured Opitutaceae bacterium | reverse complement strand
GGAATCAAGATCACGCCCCTCGCCTTCGGCGTCGGCCGCCGCATCCCGATCGTGCAGAAATACGTGAACTGAGCCGCATTCCCGTGGGCCGAGGTCGGCTAGTTGCCGGACGTTAGCGGTTTCAGCGTGTCCACCAGCAGGAACTTCCGCACCACTGGCGAAGCCTGGGTAGGCGGCGGAAGAAAGATACCGAGCACGCGCTCGTCCGCTCCGATCTCAAACGACTGTTCGAACGCCGCGTAGTATTTACCTTGGAACGGAATCGCAAGTTGCACGGCAGCGCTTCCGCCGACCGTAAAAAGAGGAGCAAGTCCAGGGCCCAAGCGCGTCGGTTGCCCAGACACCGCGCCCTCCAACACGTGACCGGACGCGTTAATCAATGCCAACCGCCGGGCCGGAAACGACGCCCACGAATCCTCAAGGGCGAAGACCGACCACCGCGTTGCTGCCCCAGTCTTCGGCGGAGACGCGAAGAAGATGAACAGCGGTTCTTTCATCCCCTCCGGCACGATGATGGACGCAACCTCTTGCAGGCTCGGGGCCTCCTGTCCGGCGACCCGATCGCCTTGCGTTTGGTAAAACGAAAGCCGGCTCGGACCGCGGTAGCGATAGGCGCTGGAGCGCGCGAATGGCGTAAACGTGATGGGCTGAAGTTGCCCGGTTGGTGCGCGCACCATCAAGTCGGGCGGCAGGGCCTGAGGAGCAACGACGCGAAAGTTAAACGCCACCGCCTCGGTTGGTTGGGCCCGAGCCAGCGTGGCCAAGAACAAAACGCAGACCGCGATTAGATATCGTCGGATTTGAGCCATCGAAAGTTTACGACTTGGAAGCGTCGGCCAAAGGTTTGGTTGGTAGAGTTCAGGCTGCTGAAATCAGCCTCCGGTGCATTGGCCACCGGATCAACGAATTCGGGCACCCGTTGCACAATCGCTTCGCACCACGCCTTCGCGCCCACCGCACCTGTCGCCGGATTCACTTCCTCACCGTAAGCGCGCACCACAAACGTATCGCTTCGCACGCTCGCGATCGGAGCCAACGCGGTCATGAGATCCGCTTGGCTCAAATAGCTCGAGGACAGATTGTCGATGCTCGCATCCGTCGCAGCCGGTAGCCCCAAACTCGATGCCGTGCGCACTTCGGCACCGGCCGTCGCAGCAGTTGTATCCAAAGCGGTCGCCAAGTCGCCTGAATCGACAAACTGCTGTAGGGAACGATAGGGGCCGGAAGCAGCTACCCGGGCCCGCACCACGGCGACGATTTGCGTGGCGAGGGTGTGTCGATCCGCTGCCGTCAATTCGACCACGCCGCGCCGATAAAACTGCTTTTCCTCGACCTCGTAGTTTGGCACGCCTCCATCCATTTCATAGGTTTCCGAAGCCGACTGAGGAAAATGCATGAAAGCGTTCTTCAAGTCACCAACGAGCGTCGCGCCGTCAGAACCTTGTGCCCCCCACTGCTCGGTGACATCCGCATAAGTCCAACTCGTCAGTGCGCCGGATGCCAACACCGCTTCCCATGCGGATACTGAGACCGAATTCACGTTAAACGCTCCTGCAACTAAACCGTAGCGCGAAGAGCGGGCATTCGGCGTCGCCCGAAAGGTAGTCAAATCTGGCGGGGCATTTTGGTCGCTGGAATAAAGATGGAATCGGGTGTTGAGAAACGGTTCCGCTGAAGGGCCCAGAGTCGGAGTTGTGGCGGTCGAACCGGAGAAGAAGTAGCGATCAAACATCGCATTACCCGCCGTCCCGGTCGTGCCCCACGGATTGCCTAGGGCGAACGGACGTTGCCCAGCCAATCCAAGATGCTGCAACGCGCCCACGGACGTGTAAGGCTGGCGCGGCAGCTCGAAAACGGGCACGTCCTGACGAAAATGAAGCGTCGAAACACTAGGACCGGTGCTGGCACTGCGATCAAAGATGGACCCGGTAGGCCCGCTAAAACTCGTGCTCGCCGAACTGGAGAAGTTACCCGGGGCCGGTTCATCTGCCACAAAGCGGCTTGAGGGCAGTTGGGGGCTACGCGGATCCACGGCGGTGAGCCAGTCGCCCGGATTCCCTAGCGAGTAGTCATAACGCTCACTAAGTCGGAAACGATAAACACAACGACGATTCGTCAGCGTCGCGGCATACGACGTCCGCACGAGCGGATCGAAGGTGGGGCTCGTATAGGAAGCCAAGACCGAGCCAGTCGAAGCTTGGACCAATTCGACCTCCAACGTCGTCCCGGGAGCCGACAGCGATAACGATGTCGGCGGAGTCGGCAGCGAGGTCGCGTTAGGGAAATCATACTGGGTGGCACCCGAATTTTTACTGTTCGGCGTGGCGACAAATGTCGTGCCGCTGACGCTCGCGACCCCCGCCCAGTTTTGCACTCGACCGGGTAAAAATCGAAACAGATCGTTACCCGGCAACGTAGGCAGCTCAAAGACCGCCGGGACGCCCAGCAACGAGTCTAGATTCACTGTCGCCGTTTGCCCCGCGTTATCCGTCACCGTAATCGTCGGCAGATTCCGGATACGGACCCGCAGAGTCTCCATGGCCAATTCGCTCGTGTAAGGATTCCAAAGCTCAAAAAAAGGCTGGATTCTAACGGTCAATGCAGTGTCTCCACCGCTTGGGGAAAAAACGAAAACACCCAATGCGAAATCGGTTAGAACCGGCGCAACGCCATCGACGACGGCACCGCTGGTCGTCGTCGAGGGAGCACGCATATGATACACTCGCGTGTAAGTGGCGGTTCCAGGCATATCCATGTAGGCGGTATCCGTGTAATCGGAAACCCGCGCGAATGCCGCCGAGACTAGGGTCGGATCAATACTCAGATCCCGTTTGAGACCGGCCGTAGGCCCCGAAACCGTCGTAGCCAAGACCCCACGCGATGTCGTCGAAACCGCGTGATACAAATCGGGTGCTCCGGATACTCCTGTCATCAAACCAAGTTGATCCCGGGAAACGACCTTGGATAATTCCGGTGCGTTTGCGCTCAAACCGGAGAGCACCGCTTCCCCGCCCACTCGAGCCTGGACCATCTCACGCGCCACTTGGCGGTCGTCGACCAGAGGAACGTAACTCGCAAGAGTCGAAGAATCATCGTTCAAATTCACCCGGGCTTTGACGCCTTCGTCTCCCACCCACCACGCGTAACGCCCGACGACCGTCGAGACGCCCGGCGCCCCCGCAGTGTTGGTCGCGCTAACGTCGACCTTGGGCACGACGACTCCGCCCGAGACTCCGGCTGATACGCTCCCGACGAGCGAGACCCGGGTGTTCGTATCCTGAAAGGTGTTACGAGTGTAATCACCAGTCGGCACGATCAACGGAGCGTTTGCGGCCGACTGTTCATTACCGCTCACCAGCCATGTTTGCGGGGTCGTTTGGGTATCCGCAGCGTCCCACACGCCGGTCCAAGGTGCGTTGGTCCCGTAAGCGACGTTAATTCCGGTGAGCGCTCCCGCTGTAGAAGTCACCCGAGCATCCGGTCCCACGTAACGTTGCAACTCACCGACGGCGGTATTGAGCGCAAGCATGGCATTCTGCTGCGCCGTGCTGAGCTTCGCGCCATTTCCGCCTACCTGCATTTCGACGCGGGTCAGCGACGCCAACGACACTAACAACAACACGAGAAACGCGACCAACGTGATCGTAATCACCAAGGCAAAGCCCCTTGGCGACTGGATCCCGACATCCCGAGCGATACCGCAACGCCGTCCCATGACTTAAAGCGGACGCGAAGCGACCGAAACCCTTCGGGTAAATACCTGCGAATTTTGTTCGGCCAGTTGCCACCAATATTCAGCGGTGGATAGGCCATCGGGTGGCGTCATTAAGCCTCGTTCTAGGGCGTCAATCTGACGTGCACCGTCAGGGGTAAGCACGCGTAAAAAAACATCAACGACTTGTGGAAAACCGTAGCGCATCTGGGCAACCGTTGGCGCACCACTCGTCGGCACAGGTGGCACTGGGTTGGACGTAAGCGAAGTTGCGGCGAAGCCACGATCACCGGCATTTTTCGGGAAAAGGACCGTGCTACCTGCGTCGGATAAGGAAAAACGAACGCCGAAATCGATGATATTATTGGCCAAAAGAAAATTGGCAGGTGGTCGACGGATATTACCTGCGTAGCCCTCATTGCCGTATGCTGAGTTGTAACTCGCTCCACCAGCGGCTTCGGCCATAAACAAGTTGTAACCCGCATCAAAGGTGCGCTGCTGCGATACCACCGAGCGATATAGCTGATACGAAAATGTGGTGCTGGTTCCAACCGCACGTCGAACCAACTGATAGGCTACGGCGCGAGGAGCGGCCGAGGGATCGTTGGCATTTTCTCGGGAATTGGTGAAAAAACGCAGCCACATACCTCCTTGCCCAAACCTAGCCTCTTCAAAATGATCAGATGCCCCTCGGCCCAAAGCACTGGTCAGATTTATGGAGGATGCTCCTGCTGGTTTCGACTCCGTTCCCCAGACATCCTCGCCGGTCCAACCGGTTGCACCGCCAGCTTCCTGAACCGTAGCCGCCAACCAAATGTTGCCGTCAGCCCGCAGAACCAGGGCCTGTAAGTCGCGAGTGATCAAATCCAAAACTTGGCGAGCTTGATTCTCAGCCGAAAGATCCCCGGTAGTGCGATTCCAGACGTTCAAGACGTTAGTCACAACGGTGAGCATCAAGCCTACCATTACGACGGTTATACTGACCGCGACTAGCAGCTCAATGATCGTAAACCCGGTTACGGACGATTCGCTCGGCTTAGATTTTTGGCGGGGCAAGAGCATGAACAGATCAACGGCGCACAGCTGCGTTAAAAGAAAAAATCGAACGCTCTTCGCGTGGGACGATGATAGCCGTTCCAGTTCCATCGTTGACCCGCGCGGGCCAAGACGTCTGCACTGCAAATGCCACAAATCCGGCCGTGGTATCGTTCCCGACGGACGAAAGTGTTTCATTACGAACGAGCAAGATCTCAAAATACCGCTCTGAAGGCGGGATATAATTGGGATCTCCTGTAGCAGAATCGTCCTTACAGATCAAACTGCCGGATCGATTGGAGTAAAGTAACCGGGCGTCGGATGCTGAAAGCGTTGCGACATCAGCGCTCAAAACCAAGGCGCTTGGCACCACGGCTGAGTATCCGAGGCGCTCTATTTCAGCGTTCACTGTTTCAGCCAAGCGCGAAGCCGTGCCACCGTCGAGAGTATCGCGCACCGCCTGACTGGTTGGACTTAATAACCCCAACACACCCACGATCGCGATGGCAAATACCCCCAGCGCCACCACAACTTCAATCAGCGAGAAGGCCCCTTTCCGCCCCCTATAGTTAGAATCAATGAAAACCAGATGCATCGTCGATAAGCGTTACCGCGCCGTAAAGGCTGATAGTTAGCCCGCGCACATTGTTGGGGTTATTAAATTGAAGTCCGGTCGCGCTCCGATCAGCAGTGCTCACGACAATTTTGGAACTAGTCCCCACTTTCGTGCCGAACGTTGTAAGCTCTGTATAAAACCAGCTCGCCGAAGTTCCCATCTTATCAGCCATAGCTCCAGGCCCTTGGAGTGCTCCCGAAACCACATTTGAATCCCATGTGACCCCTGTAGCCGTAGGCACCGATGACAATGACGGAGGAACCACATAAGCCCCAGCAGGTAGCATGACAGGGTCTCCGATCACCGTGAAATTACTGCCCGAACCATCATCAACAGCAATCGCCAGCATTCGTAGATATCGGTCGGGATCAGAGCTATCGGCCCAAACGAGCAGCCGTGCACTGTGCCCCGCAATCGCGGCTCGGCCCCGCGTTGCCGACACCATTGCATTGAGCGTCGCCTGACCGCTTTGTAACGCGACGGTTTGATCTCCCCCGCGCAATCCGAGGCCGATCGCGCCCGCCAGCAACGCGATGATGCCGATCACGACGAGCAGCTCGATCAAGGTGAACGCGCTTCGCGCCCTAAGCTCAACAGTTCGCATCACCAGCTAGTAACCACATCCGAATCACCCTCTCCTTTTCCGGCGGAGTAAAACGCTACTCCCGCGCGAATCGCGTCCGCGCCGCCGACCTTTGGAATCGTAGGAGAAACGGATTTCGTGTTCTCGCCGTCGACTTTGTTGCCTCCGGTGACCGCGGTGCTCTTCAATTCCCCTCCTGAAATGAGGCCATCCCGATCTCGATCAGTCATAACCACGATCTGCGCGTTACCAAAGCCGTCGACCAGGTAAGGAGTCGAACCATCCATCAGCAGCTCGGAATCAGAAGCTGAATAGAACGATATCCCTTTTTTATTATTCTGCTGCCCCAACTCGGTCGAAGTGAGTTTGGTGCCGCTAGCCTTTCGAGCCGTCAGCTCGCCGAGAAACAAAGAACTATCGATCAGTCCGGAACTCGTGCCACTACTGGCGATGGCCGGATAGTAACCGTATTCCTGTTTGAACAACTCCATCGCTGACGCCCATTGGCTAAACTGCGTTTTCGTTTTGGCCTTGTTCGCCGACGTGCGGACCGACCCCACCGTCGGTATGATGATCGCGGCCAGAATACCGATGATCGCAATCACGACCAAGAGCTCAATGAGCGTGAATCCCGACAAACGGCGGCGAGCGGAAAAAGGAAAAACGGCGGTCATTGGTTGGCGTAAAGGTTATCGAGATTGTTGGCGTCCTTGATGTCCAC
>CAXBDS010000253.1:0-6746 GCA_963974355.1 uncultured Opitutaceae bacterium | reverse complement strand
GACGCCCTTCATTGGTTTACCCATTGTGGATATAGTTTTATTTAAAATGCTCTAGCTTTCGCCTTCGGGCTCGCTATGTCGGGCTAGCCCGGGAGAGCCCGGGAGGCAGGGCCGTCGGGGGCTGCCTCCCGAGGTGGGTGGAGCGCGAAAACTCAGAAGGAGTTTTCCGCCGGGACAACGCCGACGACCTTGACTTCGATAGGGCCGATTTCGCCCTTCAAGCCGAGGTTTTCGTGATAAATCTCAGAGATTTCCTGAGTGAGGTAGCCTTGGATGGCGTCGAGCTTGGCGTCGGGCCGAACCTTCAGGTGGAGGCGGGTGTGAAGCGTCTCGCCTTTGCTGCTGATTTGGGCGCGAGCCGTGGCGACGCCGCGGACTTGTTCGCAGCAGGCTTCGACTAGCCGGTGCAGTGCTCGCCGTGAGATGCGCAGGCGCCCTTTGTCGTCTGACGAAAGGGTAAACGCCGAGGGTTGGCGCAGAAAAAACAGGATGATGAGCAAAGCGCCCGCCCCCCACACAATCAGGGTCCGAGTCGGAGAGCCGAACAGAATATCGGTAATGAGTGTCATCGCTTAAGGAACGCGAACTAGTCGATCCCGGGGGCTTCCGGCCACGAATCGTCGGCTTTGTCTCGCTCCGTATCACCGGGCAGGCGAACGCCTTCGATAATGACATCCACCTTCTCGACGTCTTTGCCGGTCATGGCGATGATCTGTTTCCGCACGGCGACTTGGACGTCGTAGGCGGTTCGCCCGATTTCGGCGCCATAGGCGACGACTAAACGAACTTCGATGGTGTAGGTGTCGTTTTCACTCTCCGCGACACGAACACCACGGTGGTCGGATTCCCGTTTGGCGAAAATCTCGCTGATGCCGTCGACCAGCCCACCGCCGACGTTGGCCACTCCGGTCACTTGCATCGCGGCCAGGCGCACGATGCTCGCGATGACGTTGTGGTTGATTTTGATGTCACCCAGCTCCGGTTGGTCGTCGAATCGTGGAGGAGGCGAATACTCGGGCGTTTGCATGTTATTCAGTAGATTGTCCGGCCCTTGGAGCGCAGGCAAGACTCGCGTAGACGCGGAGGGCTGCGACGGCGGGAAGGAGGAGCGTGCCAGACTTTAGACGAACAAGTCGGCGGGATTCCGTTTCAGGAAATCCTCCATGTAGGCGGTTGTCGCCTTACCTTCGATGAACAGAGGATCAACCATGATGGCCTTGTGCAGCGGGATCGTCGTCTTGATGCCACGAATCAGGTATTCGCTCAGGGCTCGATACATGCGTTCAACAGCGATTTGGCGCGTGGAGCCGTAGCAGATCAACTTGCCAATCATGGAATCGTAGTAGGGCGGAATCTGGTAGCCGCTGTAGACGTGGCTATCGACCCGGACGCCATGTCCACCAGGAGCGTAATAGAGGCCGATCGTGCCTGGCGAAGGCGCGAAGTTACGGGCGGGGTCTTCGGCGTTGATCCGGCACTCGATCGCATGCTTCGTGAACGTGATGTCGCCTTGGTCGAAGCCGAGCTTTTCCCCGTTGGCGATGCGGATCTGTTGTTTAATCAGATCGATGCCGGTCACTTCTTCCGTGACGGGATGTTCCACCTGAATACGGGTGTTCATCTCGATGAAGTAGTAATTTCCCTTGGCATCGACGAGGAACTCGATCGTGCCGGCGCCTTCGTAGTTACAGGCCTCGGCCGCTTTGACCGACGCCTTGCCCATGGCCTTGCGGAGGGCGGGCGTAACGAAAGGGGACGGGGATTCCTCGATCAGCTTTTGGTGGCGACGTTGGACTGAGCAGTCGCGTTCGCCGAGGTGCACCACCTTGCCATGCGAGTCCGCGAGGATCTGGAATTCGATGTGGCGGGGCTTTTCGATGTATTTTTCGATGTAGACGTCGCCGTTGCCGAAGGCGCTTTCCGCTTCGTTGCGGGCGACATGGAATTCCTTCGCGAAGGAAATGTCGTTGTGCGCGATGCGCATTCCGCGCCCGCCGCCACCTGCGACCGCTTTGATGATGACCGGGTAGCCAATTTTGCGGGCGACTTTGACGGCTTCGGACTCGCTGGCAATGGGCCCGTCAGAGCCGGGCACCGTTGGCACACCCGCCTTCTTGACGGTGTCTTTCGCGACGGCCTTGTCGCCCATCATGCGGATGGCTTGTGACTTAGGGCCGATGAACTTAATGTTACAGGATTCGCACTGCTCGGCGAATTTGGCGTTCTCCGATAGGAAGCCGTATCCAGGATGAATGGCGTCGACATCGGCGATTTCGGCGGCGGCGATGATCCGGTCGGCTCGGAGATAGCTATCCGCGCTGCGGGGCCCCCCGATGCAGATAGCTTCATCGGCCAGTTGCACATGGAGGGACTGGACGTCGGCCTCCGAGTAGACGGCCAGGGTCTTGATACCTAGCTCTCGACAGGCCCGCACGATGCGCAGCGCGATTTCACCGCGGTTGGCGATGAGGATCTTTTGAATCATAAATGTAAGGGTGCGAGCGCCCCTAGTCGGGGCGCCACGAGGAAAGTCCGTCTCCACCAACGACGTTGGTGGGGTAAAGTCAGCTCTGACGAAGCTTGAAGAGGCGTTGCCCGTATTCCACGGGTTGTCCGTTCTCGACTAGCACTTCAACGACGGTGCCTTTCAGCTCCGCTTGAATCTCGTTCATGATTTTCATCGCTTCGATGATACACACCACGGACGTATCGGTCACTTTAGTGCCCGCTTCGGCAAATGCCGGACTATCGGGCGAAGCGGCTCGGTAGAATGTACCGACCATCGGAGACTTCACGTAAGTCACGCCGGGCTCGTCTTCCGTCGCGGGGTTGGGCGCGAGCGGACCGGTCGACGCCGACGCCGGGGCTGCGGGAGCTGGCGTGCCCGTGGGGAACGGAGCATTGGAGTGTCCAGATGCGGCGACAACGGGAAGTCCGGTCGGGCCTCGGCGGATCTTCAATTTGAACCCTCCGTCTTCGACCGCGAATTCGGTCAGTTCGGAGCGCTTCATCAGGTCGATGATCTGTTTGATTTGTTTGAGATCCAAAATTTATCAGGGTTATCGGATGGTTCCGCCTGTTAGTGGCGGATCTGAGCAGCGCGTTCAAAAGGAATGCTAGCAAGTCCGCAATCTTCGAATTTCTGACGGATTTGCTGCAAAATTACCTCAAAATGGGTGATTTCTGTGGTTTTCCCCTGAGTGGAGGAGGCTGCGCCGCCGTTTTGGGCATATTTACCTCCAGCGGTCATCGCAGTTGAGGGCGATTCGGCGGTCGGCCTGATGCCGTTGATGGCGTCGCGCTGAACGCGTCCTCTCTATCTGTATGTGCCGTTTTTTTGGGGGACGCTTGGGTAATAAGGAGAGGTGGTTAACACCGGAGTTCGGGTTCACCCAAAGCAGGCGACGTTTTAGTCGGTTTCGGACCGATAGCGGAGGGGGAGGTGGGGCAACGGCCTTTTTAGGTAAGTGGGATGCGGCACCAGGCGAGTGCTGCCTGTGTCGAGTTTACTCCAAAGGGGGGGGCGTAGGAGATGGGTGTGATTGCCTCGAATTGGTGGACGCAGACATCCGCGTTACCGCGTAGCGTTTGGGTCGCTTCTGAGGACAGGAGCCAATTGGCTTGCCGCAAAAAGCGACCCAAGCGCGGGGTAAACGGATGACGTCCCGATCCGGGTGGTTGGACCAACGACCATGAAAGAACCTACCAAAGGCGCCACGGGCCGACCGCGGCGCACCTACGACGAAGACTATAAACGCCACGCGGTAGACTTGAGTCTGCGAGGCGACCGCACGGTGAAAGCTGTGGCGGACGAACTGGGGGTGCCGGAAGGTATCCTTTACGATTGGCGCAAACGCTTCGCGCCGCGTCCCGGCGGCGGACCTACGCCGCAATCGCTGGACCAGGCTCAGGCGGAGATCAGCCGCTTGCGCGCCGAGCTGGTGCGGATGCAGGAACGGGAGACGGTGCTAAAAAAATCGCTGGGCATCCTCTCCGAACCGCTCGGGAGAAGTATGCCCGGATCGAGGCCATGAAGAGCGAACATCCCGTGCTGCTGCTGTGCGAACTGTTGGGCGTGTCGCGCAGCGGCTACTATCGGCGCAAGATGGCACCGGTGAGTTTGCGGCAACGCGAGGATGTCGTGCTGGCGGCGCAAATCGTGCAGGCGCACCGGGCCAGCCGGAACAACTACGGGGCGCCTCGTGTGGTGGAAGAACTCCGTGCACGGGGCGTGCGCACGAGCAAACGGCGCTGTGCGCGTCTCATGCGCACGGCCGGAGTGCGGGGGCGCAAAAGGCCCCGCCGCCGACCGCGCACCACCGACAGTCGCCACGCCCGAGCGGTGCCGGGCAATCATCTGGCCGCACGGCCGACCCCGGCGGGCGCGAACCAAACCTGAGTGACCGAGATCACCTACCTGCGAACCACCGAGGGGTGGTTGTTCCTCGCGGCGGTCATGGATCTGTGGAGCTGACGCATCGTCGGATGGGCCTGCGGGCCAACGCTGCACGCCTCGCTCGCGCTCAGCGCCCTACGCCAAGCCATCAACCGACGACGACCTGGGGCCGGGTTACTGCATCACTCGGATCGCGGCTGCCAATACGTCGAAACCGACTACGTGCGCACGCTCGACGAAGCTCAGGTCGAACGCAGCATGAGTCGCTCGGGCAACTGCTACGATAACGCGGCCATGGAATCGTTCTGGAGCACGCTCAAAACCGAATCCGGACTCGAGCAGGCCATCCCCGTCAACCGACGCGAGGCCGAGCTTATCATCTTCGACTACATCGAAACCTTCTACAACCCGATCAGGCGCCGCAGCTCATTGGATTGCCTCTCCCCTGTGGCCTTCGAACGACAACCCAACAAAAACGACATCAAAGCCGCCTGAGTTGATGTCCATTTTTTCGAGGCAAGCCCACTCTCGCTCCGCGCTTTTCTCGGGTGGCCCACGGCACTCAGCATGGCCCGTTGGGTTATCAGATCGCTCCAAGTCTATGCTGCGGGAGCCTAAGTATCGCTAGGGATGCTGCTGTCGCCGCCGTTCTTTTCCGCCCGGCACCTGGAGGCGCTATGGGAGCTCTGTTACGAGTTCCCTTGGATTGGCTTCGGACATCTGTTCCCGTTGGGCGTGGGGCGCGGGGGGCGGAACGGTCGAGGCGTTGGGATGCCGCGCTGGTGTGCCTTGAACGTGTAGGGCCTATTTGAGGGAAAGCGGAAGGAGGACTGAGCGAGCGTGGTGAGGCGGCGGGTGTATCGGCATCACACCTGGCCTGGACACGGGGGGATCAGGAGAATTAGGAGGCGCCGTGAGTGTATCTAAACTATAGATACGATTGGCCATTTTCGATAAAAATGCAGCCCTCGGATATTTTGTTCTATCATAAAATATTTATTTACAAAGACTTAAAATTAAAATGCGCCAAGCGCGAAGAAAACCCTTGAACCTGTCTCTGCTTTTTTCACTGTCTGCCCTCCCGTCGGTTCGGCAGCTTCAGTTGAAGGGCTAACGGGAAGTTCTTTCAGACCATTTAAATCATCAAGAGTTAGCGGCTGGCTAAACTTTCTTCGAAAAATTCGAAAAAGAAGTTGACCGAGTAATTCGAAAATGTTTGAGTGATCGTCTTTCCCCAAAAAGGAAAGCAGCTCTTTGAAACTTACTTTGTGCGATTGATTGGGACCCCCAATCAACAAAATATTCCAAATAAAATATTGGTAGTTACTTCGGTAGCTAACCAGTAGTTCAAGAATCACTAGGTTCTGAACTCTTTTCGGAGAGTTTGATCCTGGCTCAGAATGAACGCTGGCGGCGTGGTTAAGACATGCAAGTCGAACGGGTTTTTTGAGTGTAGCAATACATTTGAAAAGCTAGTGGCGAACGGGTGCGTAACACGTGAACAATCTACCTTTTAGTGGGGAATAGCTCGCCGAAAGGCGAATTAATACCGCATATGATAGAGACCCTCCTGGTTCTCTTATCAAAGCTGGGGATCGTAAGACCTGGCGCTAGAAGAGGAGTTCGCGGCCTATCAGCTTGTTGGTGAGGTAACGGCTCACCAAGGCTAAGACGGGTAGCTGGTCTGAGAGGATGATCAGCCACACTGGAACTGAGACACGGTCCAGACACCTACGGGTGGCAGCAGTTTCGAATCATTCACAATGGGCGAAAGCCTGATGGTGCGACGCCGCGTGGGGGACGAAGGTCTTCGGATTGTAAACCCCTGTCACCAGGGAAGAAACGTTGCTTGTTAATATCAAGTAGCCTGACTTAACCTGGAGAGGAAGCAGTGGCTAACTCTGTGCCAGCAGCCGCGGTAATACAGAGACTGCAAGCGTTATTCGGATTCACTGGGCGTAAAGGGTGCGCAGGCGGTTGTGTGTGTCAGGTGTGAAATCTCGGGGCTTAACCCCGAAACTGCGCCTGAAACTACATGACTAGAGCATTGGAGAGGGTAGCGGAATTCATGGTGTAGCAGTGAAATGCGTAGATATCATGAGGAACACCAGAGGCGAAGGCGGCTACCTGGACAATTGCTGACGCTCAGGCACGAAAGCGTGGGGAGCAAAAGGGATTAGATACCCCTGTAGTCCACGCCCTAAACGTTGCACACTAGGTCTTGGGGGATTCGACCCCCTCAGGGCCCAAGTTAACACGATAAGTGTGCCGCCTGAGGACTACGGTCGCAAGACTAAAACTCAAAGGAATTGACGGGGGCCCGCACAAGCGGTGGAGCATGTGGCTTAAT
>CAXBDS010000252.1:0-6826 GCA_963974355.1 uncultured Opitutaceae bacterium | reverse complement strand
TTGTCATGATTCGCGTCCGTTCCTTCTCGACGGTGCGCACACTCAGATTCAATCGATCCGCGATCTCTTTGGACAACATCCCTCCCGCCACCATCCGCGCGATCTCGCTCTCACGCGCCGTCAACACGCTCGGCGGCGGCCCCTCCGCCCCCCCGCCGAAGGGCGACGCCGAATACACCGATGGCGCCGGACTCACCTCGGCCGAAAAATACATGCCCCCCGCCAACACCCGCCGCACCGCACGTTCGATGTGTTCAAACGTCGACGACTTGTCGACGAACCCCGCCACCCCCAACGCGATCAACTCCCCGGGCAACACCGGCGTCGAGTTGCTCGTGATCACCACAAATCGCACCGACTCCTCGCGCTCCCGCAAGCGGCGAATCAGCTCCCGCCCATCCAGATCCGGCAGGCGCAAATCCGTGATCAAAATATGAGGCGGTTCCTGTAAACAGTGCTGCAAAGCCGGCGTCGCCGCCCCAAAGGCGTGAAATGATCCGGGCGCGAAACGTTCCCGCAAGGTCTGGCTGAGCAAGTCGCATAACAGGGCGTCGTCTTCCACCAAAACCAGCCGAAGCTGATCCGACGAGCTCGCAGGGGACGACGCAAACGGGACAGACATAAACGATCAAAGGAGCAGGCCCGATGCCTCTCGCAAGGATAGTTTAGCATTCTGGGTAACATCCGATCCTCAATACCCGTGTTTTTACTGAAAAAACCGCCGCGTTTTCATGTAAACGTCATTCGGTGCGACGTATGCTGCGGCCAACGAAAGCTCCCCCGGGGCCGATTGCGGTGCCCGGCATAACATGACCACCCTCAAGGGCTAACCTCTCGATGTCTCTTCCGTTTGGCACACGTGGAATGGCAGATTCCCCTGTGGGGGGAACGCTCTGGATGTTCACTCGATTTCGTTGTCCCTTTATCTGTCAAAAACTCGCCTTGAACAGCGTCCGATTGCTGTAGTCTCACCGAACCAACCTACTCAAAAATGAGCCCATCTGGTCAAAAATGGACTAAGCGATGGAGGCAGATGCCCCCCCTACTCATGTTCGTAATCGGCAACCTGTTCATGGTGCCGGCCGACGCTGCAGAACCCGCCTACACCGAGCGCCTGCAGGCGCTCGAAGAATTGCGCTACGCGAATCCTGACGCCGCGATGGAGGCCGCCAACGAGGCGAGAGTGCAGGCAAAAACGACCGAGGAAGCGCTCGCTTTCACCGCGCTCATCGTCGGCTTTCACCGCCTGCGGGCCGAATATGACCAAGCCGAAACCCTTGCCACCGAAGGCTTGGCCCGCGCTCGAGCAATCGGCAGCGACAACCTCGCCGGCCACTTTCTCTATCGCCTCGCCCGGGTGCGGTGGAGTCGGGGCGACTACCCCGGCTCGATCGCCCGTTTCCACGAGGCGATTCCCTTGGCGGAAGCGAGCCACGACCTCGCGCTGCTATGCGATATCCACACTGGCATCACCACCGATTATGCCCTGATGAAAGACTGGGACCAGGTCGACCGCCACCTCGCCATCGCCCGTCGCTGCGCCGAAACCCTTGATGATAAACGTCGCCTCGGCGACTATTTCAAAGTTCTCGGCAACTCCTACACTGACCGTAAAGACTACGCCGCCGCCCGGATCGCGCATGAACAATCCCGGCTCATGCACGCCGCGGTGGGCAACGATCGCGGCGTTGCCGACGCCCTGCAAAATATCGGTCACACCTACGAAGTCGACCAAGCGTGGGACCAGGCGGAGCATGACTATCTCGCCGCCATTGCCATCTACGAACGGCTGAACCTGCCCCGCCACCTTTCGACCGTCACCCGCCGGCTCGGCCGCATGCTCGTCAGCCAAGGAAAATTCTCGGCCGCCTTGGTTCAACTCGAACGCAGCCTGACGCTATCTGAACAGCTCGGCGCCCCGGCCAATATGGCCAACGCACACGACGATCTCGCCAAAGCCTACGAGGGAGCGGGCGACTACGAAAAAGCGTTGCACCACAAACTCGCCTACTGGGAGATCACCAACCGCCTCACCGGCGAGAAAACCCAACGCGATGTCGCCGTGCTTGATGCTCGCTTTGAAGCCGAACGGTCGCGCCACGAAGCCGATTTATTGCGCGCCGATCAACAACTCCAAGAGGCCAAACTCGCCCGCATCAGTGCGCAACGCTGGAGCCTCCTCGCGCTCATGCTCAGCGGCGGCGTGACCGTCATCGCCATCATCGCCCGTCAGCGGCTGAAGCTCGCCACCGAACGACGCATTCGCACCGAAAGCGAAGCCGCCCGCCAAGCCGCCGAACAGGCCCATGCCCTCAAAACCCACCTGCTCGGCATCGCTTCCCATGATCTGAAATCTCCGCTGGTTTCGATTCTCACCAGCGCCGACCTCATTCAAACCCATCGTGGCGATGACGCTCGGGTGCGAGGTCTCGCCAGCCAAATTCGCGGCCAAGGCAACCGCATGTTCCGCCTGATCCGCGACTTGATCGACCAGGCCGCCCTCGAATCCGGCCACATGCAGCTTCACTTCGAATCGGTGGATCTCGCCACCGTCATCCAACACACGCTGGCGGCCAATCGAGCGCGGGCGGACGTCAAGGGGGTGATCCTCCGGCACGAGGCTTCCCCCACCGCGCTGAGCGTCAAGGCCGACCCCGAACGCCTGCAGCAGGTGGTCGAAAACCTCGTCGACAACGCGATCAAATTCTCCCCTCCGGGCACGGTCGTCCAGCTCACGCCGTCCCGCGCGGACGCGTTTGCCCGCCTGGCGATCTCCGATCAGGGGCCGGGACTGCAACCCGAGGATTTCGCTCATCTTTTTCAGCCGTTCCAACGCCTTTCCGCTCGTCCCACCGCCGGCGAATCCGGCACGGGCCTGGGCCTCTTCATCGCCCGCGAAATCGTAGCGCTCCATCACGGTAAACTCTCCGTCGACTCCACCCCCGAGGAAGGCACCACGTTTACGGTCGAGCTGCCGCTGGCGGAAAGCGCCGCCCCCCGTCCCGCGTCGCGCTGACGATTCGCTCCGAGCCAAGATCCGCAGGCACCAACCCGCCGGCAACGCCCACCGCAGCGAACCCGATCCCGCATTGCCCCGCGCCGGCATCGCCCCGCGCCGTCCCTCCGGCCACCGTGCGCGACCCTGAGATTTCGTTGGCGCAAATCTTGCCCCGGGGAGAGCAACGGGCTTGTCATGGTCGCTGTGCCGAGTCCTTTCCGCCGCGCTCTCTCCTTTTTCACCCTCTGCTTCGCCACCGCCCTCATCGGCTCGGGCGCGGCCGTCTACAAAGGTGCCATCGTCATCAACGTTGACGACGGCCACGTGCTCTTCGAGGACAACGCGGACTACGTCGGCCCGCCCGCCAGCGTGACCAAGCTCATGACGTTCCTCATCGTGAAGGAACAGATCGCCGCCGGTCGCCTGTCGCTCGTCACTCCGGTCACGGTCGACCGCGAAGATGCCCGTATGGGCGGCACCCAAGTCTGGCTCGCCGAAAACGAAGTCTTCCCGGTGGAGGACCTGCTCTTCGCGTTGATGGTGCAATCGGCCAACGATGCCGCCCACGCCCTCTCCCACGCCGCCGCCGGCTCCCGCGAGGCGTTCGTCGCGCTCATGAACGAGCGCGCCCGCGCCCTCGGCATGACCCACACCACGTGGCGATCGCCGCACGGTTTGCCCCCGTCCTCCCGCAAACTCGCGGACAGCGACCTCACCTCGCCGCGCGACCTCGCCATCCTCAGCCGCACCCTCCTCCAGACCACCGATGTGCTGCGTTACACCGCGGTCGAGCGCATGCCCTTCGGCACGCCGCAGCGCGACGAACCCGTGATGATGGATAATCACAACAATCTGGTCGGCAAAATCGCCGGCGTCGATGGCTTGAAAACCGGGTTCACCCGCGCCGCCGGCTTCTGTCTCGCCGCCACCGCCGAGCGCAACGGCCGCCGCGTCGTTGCCGTGATCATGGGCAGCCCGACCTCCAAAGAACGCGACATCAAGATGGCCGAACTGCTCGAGATCGGTTTCGCCCGACTCCCCACCACCACCCGCACCCTGAATCTCTCGGAAGCCACCCCGCTCCCGGCCAACCCCATCGATCTCACCCTGCCGAAACGCGACGCCCCGCCGTCCCCGCCTGCCCCCGCCCCCCGGACCGCCACGGCGGAGCCCGAAGAATTGCCCGATGACGAAACCGCTTCGGGCGACGATGAGCCGCCGACCGTGCGTTTTGTTATCCCTTGATGAAGCCAACCGAGCCCTACGACGTGGCCATCATCGGCGGCGGTCCCGCCGGGGCCACGGCCGCCGCCTACGCCCGCCAAGCCGGGCTGTCAGCCATCGTCATCGAACGGGAAACATTCCCTCGTTTCCGCATCGGTGAGTCACTGCTGCCGGCGGGCAACCAACTGCTCCGCGAGATCGGCGCCTGGCCGAAAATCGAAGCAGCCGGCTTCATCAAGAAATATGGGGCGTTTTTCCATACTGCCGATGGCACTCGCACCCGTGAGGTGGTCTTCAGCCGCGGCGTGGTGCCCGGCCTCACCTACACCTACCAGGTCGACCGCGCGCGTTTCGACGCGTTGCTGCTCGATCATGCCGTGGAGCTCGGCGCCGAGGCCCGTCTCGCCACCACCGTCACCGGCGTCAGCTCGGATGCCGATGGCCACACCGTCACCTGTCGCGACGCCGCCGGGGAGTCCCCCCTCCGCGCCCGCTTCGTCGTCGACGGCTCCGGCCGCGATCACGCCGTGCCCCTCGCGTTGAAACGTTCGTTGGAACCGAGCCCCTTTCCCCGTCGCATCGCGATCTACGCCCACTTTGCCAACGTCGGCCGGAGCAAGGGCTTCAAAGCCGGTCACACCGTCATCGTGCGGCTCAAGGAAGGTTGGTTCTGGCTGATTCCCATCGACGGGGAACGCACCTCCGTCGGCCTCGTCACCACCAGCGCCGCTTTTCGCGCCAGCGGCGATTCGCCGGCCGACTATTTTTGGCGCCAGGTGCGCGCTTCCGCCAAACTCTCCCAACTCGTCGGCGCAGCCCAGACCACGCGCGACTTCGTCGTGACCGCCGATTACAGCTATTTCCGCAGGTCGCTCGCCAGCGAACGCCTCCTGCTGCTCGGCGACGCGGGCGGATTTTACGACCCGATCTTTTCGTCGGGCGTTTATCTCGCCTCCTATTCGGCCCGGGAAGCGATGCGTGCCGTCGCCGCCGCCTGCCGGGAAAAACGCCCGCTGCACGCGGCCGAACAGAGCGCCTACACCCACCGCATCAAACGCCACGCCGGCGTGTTTCGTTACCTCATCACCGCCTTCTACGACAATTCGAGCTTCGCCGTGTTCATGACGCCGCGCGCCCCGCTCGGCATCGATCGCGGCGTCAATTCCATCGTCGCCGGCCATGCCCGTCTCATCTGGCCCATCTGGTGGCGCTTCCAACTCTTCCGCCTGACGTGTCACCTGCAAAAAAGGTTTACCTTGGTGCCGCGCATCGAGCCGACCTTGGCCGCGTCGGGCAACGCGATGGAGACGGCGCTCTAAGCACGTATGTCGGACGCCTCGTCCAACGCGTCGTGGGACGCCGTCGTCATCGGCGGCGCCCTTTCCGGGTCCGCGACCGCGCTGCTGCTGCGCCGCCGCAACCCGAAACTGCGGGTGCTCGTCATCGAGCGTAGCCATCAGTTCAAGCGCCGCGTGGGCGAATCCACCGTCGAGATCAGCGCCTATTTCCTCGGCCGCGTGCTCGGGCTCACCGCCCACCTGAACGAGCACCATCACGTGAAGCAGGGGCTGCGTTTTTGGTTCACCAACGAACGCGCCGAGACGTTGACCGATTGCAGTGAGACCGGCCCGGGCTACAACGTCCGCTTCCCCGGCTATCAGGTCGACCGCGCGGTCCTCGACGAACACCTGCTTGCCGAAGCCGCCCGCGCCGGCGCCACCGTGCGCCGCGGATGCCGGGTGCGCGAGGTCAGACTCGATGCCGTCGGAGCGTCACA
This sequence comes from uncultured Opitutaceae bacterium, assembly GCA_963974355.1. Classification (GTDB taxonomy): domain Bacteria; phylum Verrucomicrobiota; class Verrucomicrobiia; order Opitutales; family Opitutaceae; genus Actomonas. The sequence goes on along the minus strand of CAXBDS010000252.1, from coordinate 827 downwards.
GATCACGGTGGAAAACGAGGACGGCGGACACGAACACATCACCGCCCGATGGGTCGTCGATGCGTCCGGTGTTGCCGCGTTCCTTGGCCGCCAGGAGGGCTGGATCAAGCCCAACTCCGCGCATCCGATCGCGGCGGTGTGGAGCCGCTGGAGTGGCGTGAAAAACTGGGACGACGCCACGTTCGCCACCACCCATCCGGCGTGGGCCGCCCGCACCAAAGCCATCCGTTTCACCGCCACCAACCACTTCGTAGGGCACGGCTGGTGGGCGTGGTGCATCCCGCTCAAGGGCGGCGATACGAGCATCGGTATCGTTTACGACCAACGTATCACCGAGCTCCCGACCGGCGGGCATTTGGGCGAGCGCCTGCACGCCATGCTCAACACTCACCCGGCCGCCCGCGCGTTGTTGGCCGAGGCCACCTGGCACGAGGGCGATGTGGCGTTTCGCCGCCATCTGGCCTACCGCGCCGACCGCGTTTGCGGGCCCGGGTTCGCCCTCGTGGGTGACGCCGCCGCGTTCATGGATCCGTTTTATTCGCCCGGCATGGACTGGATCGCCTACACGACCACGGCGGCGGCGGCGCTGATCGACGGCGCATGCCGGGGGCGTCCGCCCGCGCCCCGCATTGAGAAACAAAACCGCCAATTCGCCGAGAGTTACGCGCGCTGGTTCGACGCGCTCTACCGCGACAAGTATTACTACATGGGCGATCACGAGCTCATGACCCTGGCCTTCCGGCTCGACCTCGGCACCTACTACCTCGGCGTCGTCGCCCAACCCTTTAAACACGGGGCGAAAGCCCTCGAAACGCCGCCCTTCGCCG
>CAXBDS010000251.1:0-6827 GCA_963974355.1 uncultured Opitutaceae bacterium | reverse complement strand
CAATCAGGTTGTAGGTTTGGCCGCCGAAGTAGCTGACGTAACGCAGGTCGAGGGACCACGTGTTTTGCCAGACGAATTCGGCGCCGAGACTGAGCGATTTTCGACCGGCGAGGAAGTTGCCGACCGGGGACGGGGAATTGCCGTCGACATCGTGACTGAAAGCAAATGAGGGGCTAACATTGATACCGCCCCAGACGTTGGTGTAGTCGAGGCGACCGGCGATTTGGTAACCCCACGAAAAGTCATCGCCGAAGGCGGAATAGGGCGTCGCGGCCAGCGCCGAGCCGGTGCCAATCATGGCGCTTTGATCACCACTCGTGTAGGTCCCGGGGCTCTCAAAGCGGAGCACGCTTTTGTCGGGCAGATCAGGCACCCAGACCCCGCCCACCTCGCCGAGAAACACAAATTGATCGGCACCAATCATGGGGCCGAAGACCTTCGTGAAGGTGGTCTGCGCGGTCCATACATCGAGTCGGCGGTAGCCCGTGATCTCTCGTCCAAATTGGCCAAGGTAGTTGCCGATTTGGTTGTTGGTCCCGAAGGCGGGCGACAATGCCGAGAGGGTGGCGTAGAGGAGCTCCACGTCGTCGACCTGGAGCGGCAAGTCCTGTTTGTAGGAGACCTCGCCCTGCCAGGCGAGACCGAGCCCGCCGAGGTCTGTGTTGAAACTTGCACCGAGCATCTTGATGTCCTCGGGATACTCGACGAAGTAGCGACCCGTGCCGGCGGCGGTGAGCAGACCGACTTGACGGGCGCCGGCGGCGATTTGGACTGCGACAGGATAAAACGGATACAACGTGGGCGACAGCGAGGAGATGGAAGGCAGCGCGGAGGCCGGCACCCCGGTCAGGGCGGCGCCGAGGAGGGTTTGCAGCGCGGAAGGCACGCCCGAGGCCGGGTAACCCGCCGCGACCATGGCCGGGGCGAGCTGGGCGGAGGCTAGATGGGAGGCCGTCGCCTGCACGAGCGCCGCGCTCACCGGTGCGGTGGGCGTGATGCCGCTCAAGACGGGCACGCGGCTATGGTATTTGGCGTAGTAGAAACCGAACTCAGTGTCGTTCCAACCGGGGGCGAGCACACGCAACGCCAGGCCATATTGGCTGTAGTTGTTGCCTTCCCGATCAGGGGCGCGCGGGATGGCGCCGAGTGTGCCTTGGTCGGAAAGCGAGCCGAACCCAAGGAAGACCTGATCGCCGCCACGCGAAGCGAAGTCGTTGGTCGAGAAGTAGGTGCCGGAAGGTTCGATCTCGGTGCGACGAAATTCCAGCAACCAGAAGGCCTCGGCCGAGATGTTTTCCGTGAGGCTGATCGACGCCTTCAACATGTTGACCGGGATGAACGCCTCGCGCAGCTCGGCGCCGGGCACGCGCAACTTCGACACGTCGACCGGGTTTACGACGTTGTTGCCATTGGGGATGAAGGTGCTCTCGCCGAGGCTCAGCACTTGCCGACCGAATCGGATATCGACGGGTTTGCCGGCCGCCTCAAAGCGGAAGAGGCCATAGAGATCCAAGTAGTCGATACGGCGGGCGGTGTAGTCGACGGCCTGGTCACTGAGTGGCGTGCGCTCGGTTTCCCCGTCGGCGTTGATAAAATCGTAGAAATAGGAAACCCGGGCAAAGGCGCCGACGTGTTCGCCGTAGGTGAGCTCCAAGTCGTGGGTGCCCTTGGCGAGGACGGAGGCGAACCCTTGGGCATAGTTGAGGTTGCCGTCATCCGTGTTGACGGAATTGGCCATGCCGCCATTGGCCGTGCCGCCATTGGCCGTGCCATAAAACCGAGGGTCGGGATCGTCGAGACGGTAGAGCCCGCCAAAGGAGAGGGTAGAGTCGAAGCTGCCACGCAGTTGGCCGTGTTGAAAGGTGACGGCCGACACCGGGATCGCGCTGGAGAGGACTGCGATAATACCGCCGAACCGGGCGGATCGAAAGAAAGGGGTATTCATGGATGGGAAGGGCGGGACGACGGCGAGAGGCGACGCACGACGAGCGGGGGTGAAGCGGGGGTAACGCTGAGGTGAGGGAGAGGTTATGGGCTTCTGCGGACGGCTCAAGTTGAGAAACCACGTAGGGCCCGGCGAAGCAGAGCCGCAAAAACACCCGCTTCAGGTGTTGCGACCCGGCGGGATTCGATACCCTGTCCGTTTCGCACGATGCAGGCCGCGACTCACATTCACATCAAAGGCGCCCGGGAGCATAACCTCAAAAATCTGGAGGTGAAGCTGCCGCGCGGGAAGCTGGTGGTGATCACCGGTCCGTCGGGTTCCGGCAAGTCGTCGCTCGCGTTCGACACCCTCTATGCCGAGGGCTACCGGAAATATATGGATTCGCTCAGCACCTCCGCGCGGCAGGTGCTCGACCAATTGAAGCGGCCCGACGTGGATTTCATTCACGGGCTTTCCCCGGTGCTGGCGATCGAGCAACGCACGGGCGGCGCCTCGCCGCGCAGCACCATCGCGACCGTGACCGAGATCGCGGATTATGCGCGGCTGTTGTGGGCGCTCCATGGCGAACAATATTGTCCGAAGGACGGCGGTCGGGTCGTCCGACGTTCGCTTGATGACAACGTGGCCCGGGTGCTCGCCGAAGCGGCCGGGCAGCGCATCATGTTGCTCGCCCCTGCGCTCACCGCGAAGGCCAGCGTGTTGCGCGACGAGCTGCCCCGCCTGCGCCAACGCGGGTTTCAACGCGTGCGCATCGACGGCGAGGTCAAGACGATCGACGATCCGCAGGTCATTCCGGCCGGGCAGGGCGTGCGCCCGCTGATGGTGGACATCGTGGTGGACCGGCTGGTCGCATCGGTCGACCAGCGTAGTCGTCTGGCGGATTCACTCGAACTGGCGTTTCGCGAGGGACAGGATCGCGCCATCGTGCTGGCCCAGACCGATCGCGATGCGCCGTGGCGCGAGATCAATCTCAGCCAATCGCTCGCCTGCGAGATCTGCGGCGACGTCTTCGAAAAGCTCACGCCGAAGCATTTTTCTTTCAACCATTCCCAAGGCGCTTGCGTGACCTGTGGCGGACTCGGCCGCAAGCTGAGTTTCGTGCCGGAGCTGGTCGTGCCCGATCCGACGAAGTCCGTGCGGGGCGGCGCGATCAAGCCGTGGCGTCTGGGGGGCAAGAACCTGATTGTCAAACACAGCTCGACGCTCAAGCAGCTAGCCGAGCAGGTGCCGTTTGATGCCAACACGCCGTGGGAGGAACTGCCGGAGGCGACGCGGCAACTGCTGCTGCACGGCAGCGGTGATCGTCTGTTCTCCTTCAAGCTCAAGCGCGTGCGCGAACCACGGGCGATGGTATTCGAAGGGGTGATACCGCTGCTGGAACAGACGTGGCGTGAGACTGACAGCGAAGGATTCCGCGCGCGCCTCACCACGTTCATGATCAGCGGGCCGTGTCCGGAGTGCCACGGTTCGCGGCTGAACGCGCGGAGCAACGCCGTGGTCATGCGGGCCGGGGCGGATGCAACCGAAGCCCCGCTCTCGATCACCGAGTTTTTTGCGCAGGACGTCGGGGCGGCGCATGCGTTGGCGCGGCGCTTGGCGGCGAATCTGGTTTCCACCGATGCGATGCGGGATGTTACCGATGGCATCGAGCAACGGCTGCGTTTCCTGCTCGAGGTCGGCCTCGGCTACCTGACCTTGGAACGGGACGCGGGCACGCTCTCCGGCGGTGAGTCGCAGCGGGTGCGATTGGCGACGCAGCTCGGGATGGGGCTGATGGGGGTGATCTACGTGCTGGACGAACCGAGCATCGGCCTGCATCCGGCCGATAACGAGCGCTTGATCACGTTGCTCCGTGAACTGCGTGATCGCGGCAACACAGTCGTCGTCGTCGAGCACGACGAGGACACGATGCGCGCGGCCGACCACATTGTGGAGCTCGGCCCGCAGGCGGGCACGGCGGGCGGCGAAATCTTGTTTGAAGGCACGCCGGCGCAACTCGTCGCGGCGCCGGCCAAGGCCTCGCGCACGGGACCGTTTCTGGTGCGTAAACTCCGCGTCACGAAAGAGGCGAAGACCAAGCCGCCCAACGGTGAATACCTTTCCGTGCGCGATGCCCGAGAGCACAACCTGAAGGGCATTGACGCGCGTTTCCCGGTGGGTCTGCTGACCTGTGTCACGGGTGTTTCGGGTTCGGGCAAGAGCACCTTGGTGAACGACATCCTCGCCGCGGTGGCGGCGAAGAAACTCAACGGCGCGAAAACCATCGCGGGCGCGCACCGTCACGTGGAGCACCTCGAGTTTTTCGATAAACTCGTGCTCGTCGATCAGTCGCCCATCGGCCGCAGTCCACGCTCGAATCCCGCGACCTACACGAAGCTGCTCGATCTGTTGCGCGATCTGTTCGCGCAGGTGCCGCTGGCCAAGGTGCGCGGTTACAAGGCGAGTCGGTTTTCCTTCAACATCCGCGGCGGACGCTGCGAACGTTGCCAGGGCGACGGCGCCATCAAGCTGGACATGCAATTCATGGCCAACGCCTACGCGCCATGCCCGAGTTGCGGCGGGCAACGCTTCAATCGCGAAACGCTGGAGGTGCGGTTTCACGGTCACTCGATTGCCGATGTGTTGAACATGACGGTGAGCGATGCGATCACGCTTTTTCGCCATATCCCGCGGGTCATGGACAAGCTCGAAACGTTGTCGGCGGTCGGTCTGGGTTACCTGACGTTGGGGCAATCCGCGACGACTCTCTCAGGGGGCGAGGCCCAGCGCCTGAAACTCTCGCTGGAGCTCAGCAAACGTGCGATGGATCCCGCGCTCTACATTTTGGACGAGCCGACGACCGGCCTGCATTGGGTCGACATCCAGAACCTCATGGACCTGCTCTTCAAACTGCGGGACCAAGGTCACACGGTGATCGTGATCGAACACAATCTCGACGTGATCAACCTCGCCGATTGGCTGATCGACCTGGGGCCGCACGGTGGTCGGGGAGGCGGCGAAATCGTTTACGCGGGGCCGCGTGCCGGCATCGAGGCGGAGGCGCGCAGTTTGACGGGCGAGGCGCTCAGGCGATGGCGTTCGGCTTGAGCGGCAGTTGAAGCACAAACGTGCTCCCGCGTTCCGGCCCCGGCTGGACCGTGAGCGTGCCATGGTGGGCCAACGTCAACTCCCGTGCGAGATGCAGGCCGAGCCCGATGGAGCCTTCGCCGCCGGTGGTTTGGATCCCGTCCAGGCGGGAGAACGGTTCGAAGATGCGGTCGCGATCACCCCGGGGCACCCCCGGGCCTTCGTCGGTCACGCAGACGGTGGCGAAGTGGCCCGTGCAAGTCTCCGCCGTCACGGTGACAACCGCCCCGGGCGGCGAGTATTTGATCGCGTTGGACAACAGATTTTCCAGGACCTGACGCAAGCGGACGGCATCCCCATCCACCATCACGGGATGTTCGGCGGGTTTAAGCACGATGTGCTGGCCCTTACGCGTGGCGGCCGAGGTGTGGGCCCGGACGGTGCTGGTGGCGAGACTGACCAGATCCAGCGCCTCGCAACGCAGTCGCATCTCGCCGCGTTGCACCAGCACGGAATCCATCAACCGGTTCAACAACTCCTGCGTCACGTGGATTTGGTCGAGCGCGAGACTGGTGAGTTCGGCGCGTTCGACGGGGTCGGTTTCGTGCGAGAGGAGTTCGAGGATGCCCTCGACGGAACCTATCGGATTGCGCAAATCATGCGCCGCCATCGCGAGCACGCCTTTGGTAAAGGCATTGCTGCGCTCGGCGCGTTCGCGCTGCCGATCAGCCTCGGCAAGCGCCCGCGCGAGGTCCTCGTTTTTTAACCGCGCGATTTCAGCTTCGTGTTTGAGACTGTCGAGTTCGTGGAGCACCCGCAGGGATCCTAGCCGCCCTCGGCTATCCTGCTGGTGATTTTCCTTCTCCAACTGGGCATGCCGCCGGGAGGCGCTGAGCGCCTCCTCGATGCGACCGGCACAAGTGAGAATTTCGACCTGCGTGCCGAGCGCCTTGATGAGAATCCGGCCGCCCAGGGAGGTCGCTTCGGTCACCGCCCGGGCGATACGTGCGATCGCGCCCTCTCGAGTCTCTTCGCGCCGGGCGAGTTTTTCCGCGCGTTCAATGTCGACCTGGAGGCGGGCCCGCGAATCGCCGGATTCCGTCAACAGCGTTTCGGCCGCGGCGAAATGGGCGCGGGCGGCGTCGGAGTCGCCCCCGGATTCCGCGAGTTCGCCCAAGCCATGCAGCACCAACCCCTCGTGCAGGATATCGCGATGGCGACGCGAATCGGCGAGGACCCATTCAAACTCCGTCATTGCGGCGTCGACCGCGCCCGTATCCAGAAGTGTGGCACCGAGATTGTAGCGGGCGATGCGTCCGCCGAGCGAATCGGGAGGCCCAAGATCACGGGCGCGGGAGAAGTGACTGATCGCGGACGCCGGATCATCGAATTCGCGGTGAATGATGCCGATGTTATTCAGGACCGACGCCTGCCTGGGGACATCGCCCATCGATACCGCCAAGCGCCATGCGGCTTGGAAGCTCGCCATCGCGCGTTCGAAATCGCCGAGGCCGAGTTGGCAGTTTCCGTTGAATTTGAGGCAGATAAACTGATCGGCGTCGTTGGCCGCGCGGCGTTCGGCTTCTTCGAGAAAGCCCAGTGCCGCTCCAAAATCGCCCACCCGACCGTGAGCGGTGATCGTCGTGATGAGAGCTTGGAAAAAATCGGGTCCGCGGGTATTTCCCCAGGCCCGCAGCATCTCGATGCAGGCATCTTTTGCTTCAATAAACCGACCTTCGGCGACCAAGGCCGTCGCTCGCTCCTGCCATTGCGCGGCAGTGAGATCGGTCGAAAGGGCAGCCGCTGTCGTCATGGA
>CAXBDS010000250.1:0-6835 GCA_963974355.1 uncultured Opitutaceae bacterium | reverse complement strand
AACGGGCGGTGCCATTTGGTTCGCGCCGCGAATCGATCACTGCGTTGCGTCTGCGACGGGTGGCTTACGGGCGGATGCGCGGAGACGCGGATCGGCTGGTATTGGCGTTGCAGCAGGACGTCAGCGACGAGGCGGCGGCCGCATGGTTGCGGGAGGAGGCGCCGCAACTGTTGCGACCGCTCGGAAACGAGTGACGTGAATTTTCGGCGTTGGTCTGGCCGGTGAAACGTGTGTAGGTCAGAGGCTATGGCTTGGACCACGTTGCGTTGGAAAAGTGAAGTGATCGGCAAAGCGACGACCGCAGAGGTCCTGTTGCCCAAAGTCGGTGAGGGGCCGTTTCCAGTGCTCTACCTTTTGCACGGATTGAGCGACGACGCCTCGACGTGGATGCGGCATTCAAGAATTGAATACCATGTCCGGGACCTGCCGCTGGTCGTGGTGATGCCGGACGGTTATCGTGGTTTTTACACCGATCACGCCCAGGGGCCGGCCTTCGGCCAGCACATTGCGGAAGAGCTGCCGGCGATGATTGAGCGACATTTCAATGTGCAGACGACGCGGGCGGGCCGGGCGATCGGCGGACTGTCGATGGGCGGCTACGGAGCGTTACGTATCGGTTTGGCCCATGCGAAGCGGTTCTGTTCCGTGAACAGTCACAGCGGTGCGGTCGGCTGGAACGACGTGAAGGGTCGGGCGGGGTTTCGGAAAATGGCGGCAAAGCTGGGCCGGCCGCTGGAATTCGGCGATGAGGTGTGGCGCATTTTTGGCGACCGACCGCAGGGATCGGATCACGATCTGGTTGCACTGGCGCGTCGGGCCAAGCGGAGCCGCATTTTGCCCCGCGTGCTCATCGATTGCGGCACCGAAGACTACTTGCTGGCGGATAACCGCACCTTTCACGCGGCGCTGCAGGCAGACAAAATCGCGCACGACTACCGGGAACATCCGGGGGCTCACACGTGGGACTATTGGGACCTGCATGTGCAGGACGCCCTCCAATTCCACGCCGACTCGTTGGGCTTGCTTTAGATGGATGAACAAAAAAAGGCGGGGCCCGAAGACCCCGCCTAGGTAAAACGGGTAGCGAACCCGCCGGCTGAAACTGATCAGCGCATTTTGCCGCCATAGATGGCGGTGCTGCCGAGCTCTTCCTCGATGCGGAGGAGTTGGTTGTATTTGGCCACACGGTCGGTGCGGCACAACGAACCGGTTTTAATTTGGCCAGCATTGGTCGCAACGGCGATGTCGGCGATCGTGACATCTTCGGTCTCGCCGGAGCGGTGGGAGATGACGGCGGTGTAGCCGGCTTCCTTGGCCATCTCGACGGCGTCGAGGGTTTCGGTGAGCGAGCCGATCTGGTTGACCTTGACGAGGATCGAGTTGGCGGTGCCGGTATCGATCCCCTTCTTGAGGAACTCGGTATTGGTGACGAAGAGATCGTCGCCGACGAGCTGGACCTTGTCGCCGATGGCGTCGGTGAGCTTCTTCCAAGTGGCCCAGTCGTTTTCGCCGCAGCCGTCTTCGATGGAGATGATCGGGTATTTGGCGGTGAGCTTTTTGTAGAACTCGACCATCTCGTCGCCGGTGAGGATTTGGCCGGAGGACTTTTTGAAGATGTAGTGCTTCTTGGCGGTGACGTAGAATTCGGAGGCGGCCACGTCAAGCGCGAGGTTGATGTCCTTGCCGAGTTTGTAGCCGGCGTTTTTCACGGCGAGCGCGATGGCGTCGAGGGCCGCCTCGGCAGATTCCAGCTTCGGGGCGAAACCGCCTTCGTCGCCGACGGCCGTCGCGAGGCCACGATCCTTGAGCACCTTTTTCAAAGAGTGGAACACTTCGCAGCCCATGCGCAGACCCTCGCGGAAGGAGGAGGCGCCCGTGGGCATGATCATGAATTCCTGAAAATCGATCGGGGCGTCGGAGTGGGCGCCGCCATTCATGATGTTCATCATGGGGACGGGCAGCACCTTCGCGTTCGGGCCGCCGAGGTATTTATAGAGCGGCTGGTTCAGGGCCGAGGCGGCGGCGTGTGCCGTGGCGAGGGAGACGCCGAGGATGGCGTTGGCGCCGAGCTTCGATTTGGTCTTGGTGCCGTCGAGGGCGAGCATGGCTTGGTCGACGCCGACTTGATCGCACGCGTCGTAGCCGACGAGCGCCGGGGCGATTTTGCCTTTTACGTTCTCGACTGCGGCGAGCACACCTTTGCCGAGGTAGCGGGTCTTGCCGTTCACGCCCTTGGGCAATTGTTTCGCAGTCAGGGAACCGTCGCGCAATTCGAGGGCTTCGTGTTCGCCGGTGGAGGCGCCGGACGGAACGGCGGCGCGGCCGATGTCGCCGGACGCGAGTTGCACGTCGACCTCGACGGTAGGATTGCCGCGGGAATCGATGATTTCCCGAGCGGTGATGGCAGTGATCGTAGTGTTCATGAAGAGCAGGTTGTCAGGTGAAGGAAAGGGAGTGAAACAATGCCGCCGGAATGGGTGAAGCAGAATCCCGGCAAGGACGGTCTCTCTGGTCGGGTCGCGACGGCCGGGCCCGCGGCGAGGGCGGTCAGGTTTTTTCGGTGACGAGCCCGAATTTCAGCAGGAGGCGGCGCAGCGGTCCCGGCGGTTTCGGGTGCAGCGTTGCCGGCAACTGATTGAGATGCCCGCGGCCAATGGCGGTGCGCAAAGGCGTCACGCCGTCGTAGTTGCGCACCCGAATGGTAACTTCATCAAGGAGGTGGACCGGGATTTGGTCGAGGTGCCCTTCGTAAGCGGCGGCGTGCAAGGGGGTGTCGCCGTGGTCGTTGGTGGCGAGCAGCAGTTCCCGCGTGAACAGGTTTTCGGGAATGTGTTTCAACTGGCCGGTTTCGGCGGCGGCGTGGATCGCGGTGTAGCCCGACTTGGCCGAGACGGTGAGGTTCTCGGTGACCAGGAGTGCGGGCGGGATCTGATCAAGATGACCCGCGATGGCGGCGGCATGGAATACGGTATCGCCGGCGTGCGTGACCCGCAGCAGGGCCGGGCCGGTGAGCAGCGCGGCCGGGACCTGATCCAGATGCCCATTGAGCGCTGCGACGTGGAGGACGGTTTCGCCGCTGGCGTTGGTGGTCGCGCAGAGTTCGGCGGTAAGAAACGCGGGAGGAAACTTGTCCAAGGTGCCGTGCTCGGCCGATTCGTGCAGCAGGTTGTTCCCGAGGTCGGTGGCCAGTGTCACGATTTCGCTCGTAAGGAATCCGGCGGGAATCTGTGCGAGGAAGCCCTCGCCGGCGGCGACGTGATAAAGGGTGTAGCCGGCATTGCTCCGGGCCAGCAGGTTTTCCGCAGTGAGGACCGCGGCGGGCAACTGATCAAGGCATCCGCTGCTGGCGGCATGGTGCAGTGGCGTGTAGCCCGAATCATTCTGCATCCGCAAATGGGCCGTGGTGAGTAGCTCCGGCGGCAGTGCGGCGAGATGCCCGTTGCGGGCGGCGGTGTGCAAGGGCGTGTTGCCCGCGGGATTCGGCGCGAGGAATTCAGCGAGCGGGATACCCGAGAGCTGGTCGGCGGAGACCTGTTCGCCACGCAAGATATGAATTAAGTCTTTGGGAGCCATGGGCGGCGCGGAAGTGCTAGAACAAGGGGCGCGATGGGCCAAGCAAATCCCGCGACATCTCTTGCTTGGCTTTGAGTTTGCCAACGAATGACGCGGAATCAGAGTGGTGGCCCATATGAGCGAAGCAGCATCCGAGTCCACTCCTTCGGCCGCGACCGAAGAAAAACCAGCGATTTTGCTCGTGGATGACGAGGTGTCCTTGCTCGAAATATACGTCGCTGCGCTCTCGCCTTTTTTTCAGTGCACGATCGCCACGTCGTCGCGCCAGGCCGAATCGATTCTGCGTAAACAGGAATTCAAAGTCGTGATCGCCGACCACCTGATGCCCGGCGGCAACGGCATGAGCCTGCTCGTGCGGGTGCGGGAGGAGTATCCTGACATGCAACGCATTCTGGTCACCGGCTACATGAAGCCGGAGATGCTTTTGCGCAGCGTCAACGAGGCCGCGTTGTTTCGCTATTTGGTCAAGCCGGTCGCGTTCGGCGAGTTGGTGCGCGTGACGAAGGATGCCGCGACCTTGCACGATCAGTTGGTCAGCCGGGCCGGCTGATCCCAGAGTCCGGCTCCGGCCGGATGCGTTTCGCGGCGTGCTCGCGTAAGCCCGCTGGCGGCACCGTGCTCAGGTGCCGTAGAGGCGGTCGCCAAAGTCGCCCAACCCGGGCATGATGTAGCTGTTGGCGTTGAGCTCTCGATCCAACGCGGCGCTGAGGATCGGCACATCGGGATGCGCTGCCGCCACGGTTGCCACGCCCTCGGGGGCACTGACGATGCAGACCAACCTGAGATCGGTCGCACCCGCTTCGCGCAACACATGGAGGGCCTGCACCGCGGAACCTCCGGTGGCGAGCATGGGATCGACGCACAGGACCCGTTTCCCGGCCAGGGGAGGGAGCTTGCAATAGTAGCTGCGTGCCACCGCGGTTTCGTGATCCCGTTCCATGCCGACATAACCCACGCTCACGTCGGGAAATAAATCGGTGTAGGGCTGCAGCATGCCGAGACCCGCACGTAGAATGGGGACGACCACCAGACCCTGCGCCAGGACGGGGGCGTCCATCGATTCCATCGGTGTCTGGATACTTTGGATACGCGTCGGCAGGTCGCGCGTCGCTTCGAGCGCCAGCATCAGCCCGACCTGATAACACAGCGTGCGAAAAGTGGCGGGCTTCGTCGTGCGGTCGCGCAGGTGGGTCAGCACGTGCGCCGCGAGGGGGTGTTCGAGGGTGGTGAAGGTCGAGGCGGGCACGATGGGCGAGTTTGGAAACCAGGCGGGGGAAGGCGAGACCGTTACAGCAGGCCTTTCGCGACTTTGGCGGCGAGGGCGGTTTCGAGTTGTTTGCGTAGCGCCTTCGGTTTGCCGCGCAGCCCGGGCATCAGGGCAAGCCACGCGTAAACCGGTTCGCGGAGTTCCGCCGGAAGGCGCGCGGGCTCAGCCATGACTTTAGCAAAGGCCTTTATGATCTGCGCAGCCAGGCGATCACACACGATGGCCGCGGTGGCGGAGGCATGTTGGCCGGCGAGGCGAATGACGTCACTGGACGCTTTGCGCAGGCGCTTTTGCTGGAGCGTGCGATAGTCGATCAGGCTGGCCGCACGCAGCACGATCGTGCGCGGATAAAAGCTGGCCATGAGATTCCACGGATCACGCCGCGCGCCTTGATCGCCGGCACCGCGCAGGTCGGTGCGCAGGATGACGGTCGGGATGTCGGCCATCTTTGCGATCATGAATTCGACGAGAGTTCCGCTGTCCAACTCGGTGCCGTCGAAATTGAAAAGGGCGAGGTCGCAGCCGTAGAGCGACTCGATGTCCTGATCGCGAATGACCTGGGGATGGAGGCCGCGGAGTTCGAAGTCTTGAGGCAGATGGCAGCGGAACTTGCCGTGAGATTTTTCGTAGATCGCCTCCGCGAGGTAGGCATTGCCGATGAGATCTTTCAGGTCGAAAAGCTCGCCACCGAAGTAGACGGTGTAACTTTGGGCGGGAGTTTTGGACTTAGCTTTCATCGGTGAAGTAAAACGCGGTTACGGTGACGGGGCGAGCATCCGGGCACGGGTTTCACGGGACGGGCTGGAGGTTGAGGGTGTGGGTGGTTTCGCCGGGTTGAAAAGCGGAGGCATTGCCGGCCACCCAGTCGGCGTGACCTGCGCGGTAGAAGGGAGAGAGCGGATGACCGCTTTGTCCGCCGGGAACGTGCAGAATCCCTTCGTCCTCGTGACCGGGGCTGACGACCATGCGGGCGGAAGCGCCGAAGCTGGGGGACTGCACGCGAGGCACGTTTTGGTCTCCCGGCAGCGGATCGGCGGGGAGATCCAGCAGGGGGCCCAGCGCGATGGGTAGCAGGGAGCTAAAGGGGTGGCGGATGCGGGCCCGGTTGCGTTTACCCCACGTGGCGGTGGCGGGTGAGAGACCATCATCGTCGATCGCATCGAGCACGTCTTGCACGGCCACGAGTCGCAATGCGCGCCAATCGGAGTATTCCGGAGCGAGCAGGTGCATCTGCCTGCCGTCATGGTGTAACGAATACACGGCGGGGTTGACGTTGAAGCGTTGCCAGCTCCAGCCCGGGCTCTTTTGGCGGCAACGTTCGAAAATGGGATCGAGCGTGCGACGCGTCACGGCGGAAACCCACGTGCGCAGGAGACGGTAGCCGTTGGCGTCGATGGTCGCGTTCAGGTCGCTGTTCATCACGGCATCTCGAAACGCCTGCCAGTCCGCCTGCTGCATTTCGGGGGCGTTCTCCAGGGTCGTGCGCAGAATCTCGCGCCACGGCTCGAGCCACGACGCGTGCGTGTCGAGTTGCACGGCCAGGAGATCGGCGGGATGCAGGGGCTGGTTCTTTTGGAGATCGTCCGTCAATCGTTCGGCGATACGTCCGGCCCGAAGTGAGGACATGTAGCCGCCGTCGCCGATCTTGGTGAGCGCTTCGCCGCCGACCATGCGTTGATTGGCCGACCATAGGAATTTTGCAGGTGGGGCGTCGCGGCGTGGCGTGGCCGAGGCGGGCAAGAAACCGGACCAGCCGCGGTCACCAAAAGTCCACTTTGAAGGCAGGCGTCCATCGAAGCCGAAGCGTTGCGGGAGACGCCCCGCCATGGTCCACGTGAGGCGCCCGTCCCGGGAAGCGAGCAGAACGTTTTGCGGCGGCATGCCGGCGTGTTGCAGGATAGCCAGCGCGGCATCGAAATCCTTGGTGCCACCGAGGCGCACGAGTTCCAGGTCGAGGGCGGCCGGGTCGTCCAAGGTCCACTTGTAGGCGTAGGT
>CAXBDS010000249.1:0-6858 GCA_963974355.1 uncultured Opitutaceae bacterium | reverse complement strand
ATAACGGACCGCCGGAGGTCGGGTTCCCAAAACCTCGCCCCGGGGAGGACCGGCCCCATCTGTCTGTATTCATAAATCAATCACGACAGGGTGAATCCCCCAATTTCGGACGGCGCGGACGTATTATGGTAATACGGCACGCGGGTTCACATTCCGCAATGATCTGGCGTTAGTCAGGCGTTCGGACTCCCCACCCGCAACGTCACCCCAACCCTAACCCTAACCAAGGAGTTTCCAATGGTTCAGATCCCTCGTGCGGTCCGCGCGGCGTCAGCCCTTCGCCGATCGCTCATGCTTAGCAGCGCCCTTCTGGCGCTTGGCGGCAGTCAGCTCTTCGCCCAAGCCGGTTCGTATACTTACGACGCCCTCTCCACCGAAGCGCCCGATCAAATCGTCGTGCGAGCCAACTCCGGCGTCCTGGCCGTCGCCGGCGAAAGCCTCGGCAGCACCGACGGCACGTCGTTCACGTATTCCGGCACACTCGCCCACGCGCCCCTTGTCATCGGCACGGTGGAAATCACGGTCGCCGACGAAACCTTCACCGACGACGGCGCCGGATACCTCGAAGGCAACGAGGACGGCTTCGGCACCATCGACTACACCACCGGCGCCTACACCGTCACCTACGGCGGCATGCTGACGGAGGACGAATTGCTCGCCACCGCCGATGGCAGCACCACGACGTTTTCCGGCACTTTCGATGATGGCGACGTTCGCCCCGGCACCGTGCGTATGAAAGTCGACGAGTTGCAGGCGCGTGACGATGGTGCGGGCGCCTTCTGGTTGGACGGCTCCACCGGCACCGTGACCTACAGCTCCGGCACCTATGCCGTGACGTTCTGGTATCCACCAGCCGACGACGCGGATCTCACCGTCGAATACTACCACGGTCCGCCGGCCGCCAGTTTGGCCATCACCGCCGACTACGATTGGGCGAGCACCGCCGGGCGCGACGTTGCCGATCTCACCGCCAACACCATCGAGGCGGCGTGGTTTGGCGTGGTCGACGAAGGTGGCGACATCGCCACCGCCCATGCCTTGCAAAGCGCCATCGGTGCCGCCGAGCGCCGCGAGGCGACCCTGCTGCTACCGGCCGGCACCATCGAAATGGGCTACTTCAAAAGCCGCGTTAACATCCGCCATGGGCACATCACGATCAAGGGGTCCGGCACCCTCGCCACCGAGGTGACGGGCGACCTCGACACCGGCAGTGGTCGCATCACGCGCGCCTTCACCGTGTGGGACACCGCCTCTCATGTGACCTTCGACAACCTGAAGATCGACATGCACGCCAACCATCGCGACTTCCCTTCCGCGATTCACAGCGAGGCCGAATACCTCACCGTGCGGAACTGCTATATCTACGACTCCACGGCGATGTCCGTCGACACTCATAACTTCCGCGTCGACCACGTGGTGCAGGACTGGACCGAAATCGTAACCGACAAACTATGGGAAGCTGTCGTCACGATGGATTCCCTCAGCTTCACTCCCGGCGACTACCTTGAAAAAGAAGGCGGTGCCGGACATGTTCGCGCAGAGGTGTTCGAAGCCGACGACTACACTCCGGCCGCCGCGGCGCTCGTGGTTGACTGGGACGAAACCACGGGAGAACTCACCATCCAGACCGATCAAGCTGGCCACACGGCTCTCGTCGGCGGTGGCGGTATGTCCGCCTTCAAGGTCCATCTCTACGAATACTTCACGCGCTCCGCCATCGAGAACGGCGCCAGCCATTTCCTTTGCGAGAACAACACCTTCGTGAACGCCGAGGTGAAGTGCGGCACCGCCGAGTCGCTCCTTGATGTCGAGGACGTGCAGGTGCTGAACAACGACTTCATCTACGCACAGGCTTATCCGCTCACCTTCGTCACGCGTCAGCGCTCCGACGGTTTCCTGCAAAAGCGCACCGACATGTTGGTCGAAAACAACCTGTTCCTCTACCCGGAGCGCGCCACCGTCTACGTCGGCATCGACTGGGGTCGCGCCAACACCAACGGTCTCATTCTCAAAAACATCATCGTCCGCAATAACGAGATTCGTCTCAACCGCTACTGGGACGGCCGCATGGTGTTCCTCACACGCTGGGGCTACGACACGGACAACATCGAGTATTCCGACAACGAGATTTACTTCGATGAACCGGCCAACCGCATGGAGGACGTTTTCCGCATGCTCGTCGCTTCCGGCGATGTGGCCAGCGATGTGCGCATCGTGAACAACACCTTCGCCGGCGACGGCGCGGGCTACGTGCCGCGTTTCGAAAAATTTACCGAGATCTTCGACACCGACCAACTCACCATCTCCAACAATGCCTTCGAAGGACCAGGCCTGATCAACCTCGAGAACTGCTGGGGCGTCGACGTGAGCGGCAATCTGCTCACCGACGTCAACGCGGTGCTCGATGCCACCAACTGCCGATGGGTCACCTTTTCCGGCAATGTCGTCGGGGAAGAGGGCGACTGGATCTCCAACAACAAAACCATGCTGCGCTTTAGGGCGGAAGGTGGCTTCACCGCGGACGGCTTTTTGGTCTCCAGCAACGCCTTCCAACTGGTCACGCCCAGCGATTCCGGCGCGGACATCGTTTACTTCAACAGCGGCGGTTCATTCGGACCCAATCTGCTTCTGCTCGACAACAACGTCATCACCGGCGGCACCAGCGGCCGGCACCTCTACGACGGCGGCGTCAGCGTGGTGACGACCATTTCCGGTCAGGGTGAAGTTGCGTCGTGGATGCTGGATGAAAACTTCGGCACGACCGCGACCGACGGCACCGCCAACGCGCTGCACGGCACGATCACCCAATCCTCTCAGTGGACCAGCGGGCTCTACGGTTCCGCGATCGATTTCGACGGCTCCTCCACTTATATTGAGATCCCCGACGATCCGGCGCTTAACCTCACGTCGTCCTATTCGTTGAGTGCATGGATCAAGCCCGACACCGTGAGTTCCCAGCGCGGCATCATCGCGAAGATCCAAGATTCAACGCACATGCCCTACGCGTTCCTCGTCAAAAACGGCGCGTTGCAGTTCAACTACAACGGCACCGGCGGGCAGCTCACCGTCAGCGGCGGCACTATTGTCACGGGCTTGTGGCAACATGTCGCGGCCACCGTCGATTCGAGTCATCACATCAAGCTCTACATTGATGGCCAAGAGGTTGCTTCCGATACCCTGCCGGGAGACACCACCGTATCGGACGACGTCGTGATCGGCGCCTGGGGTGGCAGCTACGGCTTCAATTCCCGCTTCAACGGCGTGATCGACGAAATCGAAATCTTCGACCACGCACTCAGCACCGACGAGGTGCTCGGCCTCGCCAACCTCGGCGGTGGCATCGCCAACTGGAGGTTCGAGGAAAACAGCGGTAGCACCACAAAGGACTACTCCGGCAACGGCCATACGGGCACCATCACTTCGGCGACCTGGACCACCGGTCACGCCGGCGGCAATGCCCTCTACTTCGACGGGAGCAGTGCCCGCATTACGATCCCCGATGACGCCGACCTCCAGCAAAACACCAACGTCACCTTCACCGCGTGGATCAAACCCGAGACCGTGTCGGGTGGTCCGCGAGGAATCGTGTCAAAAATCAAAGACACCCACGAAAAGGCTTACGCGCTTTCGATCAAAGACGGCGAACTCCACTTCAGCTACTACGGTCTCGATGATACCAGCACGCCCAACCACTTCGTGATCAAAGGCGGCACGATTGTCGCCGATACGTGGCAACACGTGACCGCCGTCGTCGAGCGCAACCTCCGCATCCGCCTCTACGTGGACGGGGTCGAGGTCGCTACCGCCAAAGCTCCGGAGGCCAGCAGCACCGACGGCACCGATCCCGTCGTGATCGGCGCGTGGGGCGGCACCTACGGGTATTCCAACCTGTTCCGCGGAGTCATCGACGATGTGCAGATCTATTCGCGCGCCTTGGTCGCCAGCGAGATCGCGGCGCAGGCCGCACCGTAACGCCTCGGCAGCCTGAATCGACCGCAGGGCCGCGACCGCCGTCAGGCATCGCGGCCCTTTTTGTTTCCCGCAGGGAATGCCTCGTCTCAGCGCAATGGCCGCGCCCAGATATTCCGAAAACGTAGCGGATTTTTGTGGTCCTGCAGTTCCAGCGGCAGCTTGGCCGCATGCGGCCGATAAGCCGGGTAACCGCGATTCTCGGTCGGGCCCTTGAGCACGACGTGATCCTGCACCAGGACGCCATTGTGAAAAACGGTCAGGACGGCCGGCGTCTCCACCAACCCGTTCGCCGTAAACCTCGGTGCCGTAAAGACCGCGTCGTAACTTTGCCAAACCCCGGGCGGACGCGACGCATTCACCAGCGGTGCGTATTGTTTGTAAACCGCCCCCGCCTGACCGTTGACGTAAGTGGGATTCTGATACGAATCCAGAATCTGCAGTTCGTAGAGGCCCATGAAAAATACGCCGCTGTTGCCGCGCCGCTGTCCGTCGCCGACGGCTGGGTTCGGGGTTTGAAACTCAAGGTGCAACTGGATGTCGCCGAAGGGGGCCTTCGTCCGCAGTTTGCCTGACTCCGGGACAACCACCATCGCGCCGCCTTCGATCCGCCAACCCGCCCCCCCTTCTTTCACGGGTTCCCACGCCTCCAAGCTGTCCCCGCCGAAAAGGATGATCGCATCGGAAGGGATGCCGGTTTCAGCCGGCACCGTCACGACCGCCGGCACCGGTTCCCATTGCTCGGTCGGCTCACTGGGCAGCCGTTCGTCCTTGGCCAGACCCGGAACCGCAAAGGCCACGGTCGCCCCAAATAGGACTATCGATTGAGAAAACGTAAAAAGGGCGAGATTCGGCATGCCGTGATTCATCGGAGGTAAACATCACGCCCCAGCGACGTGCATCGGACGCATGGATCCAGCCTGAATCGGCCGGACCCCATTGCGGACGGATGCCAATCTTTACGTAAAAGGACGTTCTCCGTTCATCAGGTTCGATCGGGCGCATGCTTCTGCGCACCCGACGCCGCCGGCCCCCTCCTATCAACGCCAGCGGTCTGCGCGATCAGCTCCGCCCTCGCCGCTCGCCGGGTCCACCGCCTTTCGATGACCGCCCCATCCGCAAACCCTCTCCTGCGCGATCACGCTGCGACGCTCGCGTTTTGGATCCTCCGTCTTTGGCTCGGTCTCCGCGCCCTGATCACCGGACTGGAGAAATTCTCCGGCTCAACTGTCGAGCACGCCCCGCTGCTCGATGAATTCGGTCAGCCTGATATCAGCGGCGCGATGGTGGAGGTAACGCACAAGACGTATGGCTGGGCGCACTACCATGGCCTTCCCCCCGCCCTCGCGCAGAAATTCGCCGCCGAACCCTTGCTACCCGAGTGGTCGCTCAGCCTATTCGACCGCCTGCTCGGTCCGGCTCTCGTGCTCACGGGCCTCACGTTGCTGTTCGGCGTAGCGCCTCGGCTGACCCTCTTCGCGCAGGGCATCCTCTATGTCCTGCTCACGGTCGGTCTCATTCTGATCAACGAAAACGCCGGCATCGCTTGGCTGGGGATGCACGTGCTCCTCGTGGTCGCCGCCCTCCGTCTCGTCGAACACGACCGCTTTTCCCTCCTTTCCCGCTGGTAAACTTCGCCCATGCTCCTTCCCGATCCTGCGTCTCCTTGGTCCCGCCGCCGCTTTCTCAAGTCCGGTCTGGCCGCGGGCGGCATCGTGCTCGCGTCGCCCACCGTGATGCGCGGCCAACCCTCCCCCGACACCCTGAACGTGGCCCTGATCGGCGTGGGCGCTCAAGGGAGGGTTTTATTGGACTCGATGCTCAACATCCCCGGCCTGCGTTTCCAAGCGGTCTGCGACATCTGGCCACTCTCCCGCACCTATGGCGTCAACCGTCTTAAAAAGGCCGGCCACGACCCGACGCCCTACGAAGACATCGAGGAATTGCTCGCGCACGAAACGGACCTCGACTGCGCCATCATCGCGACGCCCGACTTTTGGCACGCGCCCCACACCAACGCCTGCCTGCGCGCCGGCCTGAACGTCTATTGTGAAAAGATGATGTCCCACACCATCGAGGGCGCGCGCTCGATGGTCCGCACCATGCGCGCAACGGGCAAGCTCCTGCAGATCGGGCACCAGCGGCGCAGCAACCCCCGCTACCTGCACGCGCTGCACAACCTGATCAACAAGGCGCACCTTCCCGGCCGCATCACCACTATCAACGGCCAATGGAATCGCGCGGTCACCGAGGACTTGGGCTGGCCCAAGAAATACGAGATCCTCGAGGCGACGCTGCATCGCTACGGTTTCGACAACATGCATCAGTTCCGCAACTGGCGCTGGTATCGCGATCTCTCCGGCGGCCCCATCTCCGACCTCGGGGCCCACCAGATCGACGTCTATAACTGGTTCCTCGGCACGGGTCCGAAAACCGTCATGGCCTCCGGGGGCGCCGACTACTACGAAGACCGCGAATGGTATGACAACGTCATGGCCATCTTCGAATACCAGACGGCGCAGGGGCCGGTGCGCGCCTTCTACGAAGTGCTCACGACGACCAGTGCCGGCGGGGGCTATTTTGAACAATTCATGGGAGACGAAGGCTCAGTAAAGATGTCGGAAAACCCAGCGCTGACCAAGGTCTACCGCGAAGACCGTGCGCCCTCTTGGGACAAATGGACCGAGCTCAACTACCTGCGCCGCTCGACCGCGCCCGTCTCAGCCAAGACAACGGTTGACGTGCGCGAAACGGCTCCCCTTGTCGCCTTCGAGCTGCCCGTCATCCTCGATAAACCGCCGCACCAACCGCACCTCGAAAACTTCTTTGCCGGCGTGCGCGGGACCGCCCGCCTCAACTGCGACGCCGTTGAGGCCTTCGCCAGCGAAG
>CAXBDS010000248.1:0-6860 GCA_963974355.1 uncultured Opitutaceae bacterium | reverse complement strand
GTTTTGATTTTTGCGCAGATCTTTGCGGGGGCGGTTGGGATCAGACTTCGTTCACGAGTGGGTTGGGCCGAGTTGGTGCTCCGGGGGTTTTGGCTTTGGTTGGAGCAAGAATATGCGGTGTCAGACACCCGCGCGGTTTCGCCGTTTTGGGAGGTGTCAGATGAGCAAGCAAAAGGAGCGGCTAACGATTCGCTTAGACCCTGAGATGCTCGCCGAGTTGGAAAAGGCTGCATTGGCCGCGAGGTGCGACAAGTCGAGTATCCTGCGATCTGCCTTGGCGAGCTACTTTCAAGAGCAGGGAACCAACCGAGCCGTCGACGCGGTGGGGGACGAAGCCAAGCGCTTCCGTGAAATTGCGGACCTCTTAGCGAGGGTCGATCACATGATGCTACGATGCGACCGGGTGTTGCCGGTTCCGCCCAACATACCCCGCGTTTTCGACGCGGTCGTTTACGGTTCTGCGGCGATGGAAATGCAGGCCCTGGGAGCGTCGCTTAACACTCTGGCGGAGCGGCTCGCTGCCGTTGGTCTTGAGTTCAAATCTGATCGTGAGAGGACGCAGTCTTCGAACGTTCGAACATCTCATGATCGGAGACGAAAATGATTCGACGAATCTTTCGACGAAGCTCGGACACGAGGCTTGTGCCCTACCTGCTGGGACAGACGGACAGTAGTGGGAAACTGCGGCCGGAAAAGCCGGAGCTGCTCGACGGAAATCCCCACGCTTTTGGTCGCTATATTACCTCGTGCCCTTTCAAACAAATTTACCTCTCCGGAGCTTTTTCGTTTTCCGAAAATTGGGAGGACCTCGACGAGGCCGCGGTCGCCGAGGTTGCCTACGACGGGCTCCGGTTGCTTTGCGCCGATCGGGATTTGGACGAATTCCACTCACTGCAGGTGCTCCATCGTCGCTCGGCGGGTTGCGATATTCACTTTGCGCTCAGCCGGACGCATCTTCCGTCTGGAAAAACTTTTCCGCACTTTCGCAACACGGGCATTGATCTACGGCTTGGTCGCCAATGGCAGGAACGGGCAAACCTTAAGCACGGCTGGAGCAACCCGGCTGATCCTCGTCTCAAGCCGTTGCGTGAGTATCCGCATCCCTATTTGAGGGGGCTTGCTCGCGAAAAACATGTCGAGATCGACACCTGTGTTTCAGAGCTGGTCGCGATTGGCGCAGTGCAAACCCGGACCGAGTTGGGGGAGTTCCTCGCCGAATACGGAATCCCTGCAACGATGCACCATAATGGTATCAATGTCCGATACCAATCCTCACGACAACCGCTCCGATTTCGGGGCCAAAAATACCAACCATCAACCGACTACGCCGCCCTTAGGGAGCGATTCGCTCACCGCGCGTCTCGCGGGCCAAGTGATCGAGAACGTGATGCGACGATTGCCCAGCTTGATGAGCAACTGGCTGCTATGCGAACCCGACGGGCGCAGGATTCTGGGAGATTCGATGCGCCCGCACGGTATCGTGCTCGAACGCGGGATCGGCGACCGGATGAACCAGCGATTCGACGAGCAGACGGAGCGATTGGTAGCACACTTGGAGCAGCGATTGATTGGCGCCCGGAAGTGCAGTCATCGACACCTGCGCCGGAAGGCCAATCTCTTTCGCCGCCATCTTTGTCGGACGACGCGGGCGTTACGAGCGGGATTGTTTCTGACCCTAATCCTGACCTTGGGCGGGTTCGTTTCGGTCGAGATACCGCAGATCTTGCTGACGCTGAAGGAAGCCGAGTTGGACCGACTTCGGAACCACTTCCCAGAAAATTTCCGCGCCCTGATCCAAGGGCAGTATTTCAACCTTCGAGCCCTTCAGCTTCTCGATCAAGAGGTTCAGATCTTGGAACAACACTACTTTCAATATCGCCAAGGACAATTGTGGGTCCTGGTGGAAAGCCGCTCGAATTCAGAGGCCGTTTGGATCCGAGCTATCCCTCGCTAATCGAACCCGACAACAACCAAAATTATGACCAAAATCACTCAACAACATCCGGCCTTGAGGCCGCTGTGCGATTTGCTGGAGCAGCAGTTCTCTTACTTGCGCGCGCAATTGAATCAGCAGGAGCAACTCTTGCGGCAGCTCCTCGAATTGCTGCTGGAATCACAGAAGGATCGCGACGAGTTGCGCGAGGCACTCAAGAGTTGGTCGGTCCAACAACGGGCGATGATCGAGACCTTGGACGTGCTGTCCGCGATTTTGCAGAAGTCGTCCAGCGACGAGCAAGATCCCCCCGACGAGTGATTCGAAAAGAAACGCCGCGGCAGAATTTTGAAATGGGGTGGTAGACTCAGATGAGCAACGAGAACGGAATTCTGATTCATGGCCTCGGGCATGTCTTGCGGTTGAAGTCGCGGAGATCTCTTGAATCCGAAGAGATGCAATCGGTCTTGAAGCGAGCTCACGGCACGAGCGATTTGGTTTGTTTGTGTCGCTGGAACGTTGGCCAACGATTAGTCCTTCGGCCGCGTCTGCTGCCCGATGGTAGATACGTGATCGTTCGGGATCGGATGGATCTGCACGCGGACGACTGTTGGCTTCGGCGCGCGGGCGAAGCTTCTCCCTCGGACATTCCCAGTTCAGGGATTTTCGATCTTACACCAGATCAGGGTGCGGACTTCGGCAACGACGACGATGATCGGGTGGATAGGGAGGAGGGGGAGCATGGAAACACTGCTTCGTTTCCTCGGTTCGCTCGATGGCTCCTTTCGAGCGCAATCGCGGAGGCAACTTGGGTCGGTTCAGGGCGAGGACTTTCGGGCTTGGCCCAGCCGACTCCTTTGGCGGTTTGCTCCCGCATTGATGATGCCGTGAAACGCGTGCGATTCTCGAAGGGAGAAAACGGCTATCAAGCGGCTGCGGACGCGGGTGGACGCTTCAGGTTTGGCCTTGTTTTCAGCCCGCTTTCAAAATTCGCCGCAACCTGGAATGTGTATTGGTCGGATGGTCGCGGCTTCAATTTTCAATACGTTGCCGTAGTCCCCGAATTGGTTGAACATTTGACAGATGCAATGACGACCTTCGGTCGGGTCCGGTCCGCGCCGTATTTGATTTTTGCGGTGCAAGATTCGGCGGGCGTGATTCAGCGGGCCTGGATGCAGCAGCTCTTTCTAGGAGTCGGTTGTCTCCTGCCCGTCGATAGCTCTTATGAAGCCAACTATGCGCATCACGTCAGGCAATCCGCCCCGCATGCGGTGATTCTCAAGCCCGTGCGCATGGCGCACTCTGTCGCTTTGGTGGAGCGAGCATCTCTCGACTTCGTGGCGGTCGACGATTGGAAATTTAGACCCGATTTCTTGATCGTTCACTGTTCGACGGCTATGACCCAGGCCAAGTTGTTCGTGCGAGAAGTCCGAGGATTTACCGCTAAAGAGAATCCTCAGTATGATGAGCATTTGATGCAGAAGCTGGAACACTATCGAGGTCTCTATCCGGATAATTCAAGGTGTGTAGAGGAGGTGAACGGTAGGGCATTGCCACCTCGACCTACTGCTCCGCGGCCGGAATCTTGGGGTGGATGCAGGGTGAAATTTGGAGGCGTGTCGCCACACCTGTTGGCGGTCAAGGAGTGAGGGGCGGTGCCCAGCTTGGGTGACTATGAAAATCCTACACCTGTCAGATCTCCATTTCCATCGCCCGTGGTTCGATTGGGTGCGGGAGCGTGCGCCTGATTACGACGCGGTTGCGATTGCGGGCGACTTGCTTGGTCCCGAGAGCTTGGCGAACCCGCGGAAGCAGGTCCGGTGGGTTCAGAGCTGGATCGCAACGTTTCCCCGCCCGCTGCTCCTTTGTAGCGGTAATTGGGACGAGCGAGACATCGATCTCCCTGAAGACTTAGAGGGATGGCTGGGCGCTCTCTCGTATCCGCATGTGAAGACGGACGGTCAGACGACCCAGATCGGCGAATGGACCATCGAATGCGTCCCTTGGCTGCAACAGCCGACGCTTGGTGGTGGCCGGCAACTTGCCTTGGTCCACTGCCCGCCCGAGGGCTGCGCGACGTCGATTGATGCGGAAAGTGGCCGCGACTTTGGAGATTTCAATTTGGCTGAAAATCTCCGTGTCGGCATTTGCGCACCTCAAATTGTTTTGGGCGGGCACGTGCATAATCCGGTTCATTGGGCCGCGAGGTGTGGAAGCACTTGGTCCATCAATCCTGGGGTAGGACAAGGTATCGACCATCGGATGCCTGCGGCCGTCGCAGTCGATTTGGATAATGGCTGCGCCACCCGGTTGCTGGGCGGGAAGCCTACCGCGCGAGTGGATTTGTCGCCGTAGTCTCCCTCCAGGATCCGGCGTTTTCCGAAGGTAGCGAGATTAGGGAGGGGGGCGATCGCCACCCATAATTTGGGCATGACTCCCACTCGCTTCCGCCCTCGGTCCTTGAACTTCAATCGGAGGGCTTCGTCATGAAACAGCCCTTCGGACCGTTTCATCGCCGGCTCGAGCCACGAGATGGCTCAACCAGTCGGCCGGCTATGTTGCCTACTGTGGCTCCGGTTCCACTCCCGCGTCGCGTGCCGGACGACGAACTGGATTGGCCGTGGGTGGACATCGAGACCGCGGCAACTGAAACAGGCGTTTCGGCGTCAACACTTCGTAAGCTTTGGCGGGCTGGAAGGATTCAAGCTTTCGGGACCGGTAAATCGCTCAAGTTCTCGCTGGGGCAGCTGCGAAGGGACTTAAGGTTGTCCTACGGTTGTATCGAGTGAGCGACGGTCGCAGGCTTCTTCGGCCTACGCCGAAGTGGGGGGCTCGGTTGGGGGACGATGGACCAAAATTGTTTAGCCTCATCCCGACTGATCCCGATCCGTAGGTAGTTGGACCAGACGATTCCCTCAGTGTTTCCGGCTTGAAGGGCCGCGTCTCCCACACTCTGCGAGGTCGCCACGAGCATCGAAATATAGGTATGTCGCAGGACGTCGTGCTCCAGGCCAAACAGAAGTCTGACATTGCGAAGCAGCTTCTTGAAGTTGGCGCAAACGATCGGGTGCTCGCTGAGCGGATACGCGTCTAGCCAGAGTTTCAGATTGGCGGAGATGCGCGTGTCCCGAGCTTTGCCGGTCTTGGTGATCCAGGAAGGCAGGCGGATGATCGATTGCTCGTCGGCAATCATCGTCTCGCTAAAACGCTTAATCTCTCCACTTCGCCAATCGGGCCGGATTCCTGCGAATAGGCACAAAGCGAAATACGGAACCAAACGCCCTTCGTGGTGCTCCTCCACGTGGCGCATAATCAATGCGGCTTTTTCCGCGGTGAGGACGGGAATGGGGACCGATCCGTCCGGCGTCTTTTTGGTCTTTTTTCTGAATGGGCGAGTCCCAATGAGCGGGTCGATTTGGAGATAGTTGCGATCAACGGCCCACCGGAAGAAATGAACCAAGTATCCCCGCCGGTTGTTGAACGTTTTGGACGCAAGCAGTGGCAGTGGCTCATCGCCGTTCGGTTTTCGATAGTCGCCGCGGATGAAGTTCATCAGGTCGGCGGTGGCCAAGGAAGCGAGCGGGGTTGACGGTCCCAAGCACTCGCCAAAGTCGGCGAGGAAAAAGGCCAGACGAGACGCGTGGGCGCCGCTGAGCTCATTGTTTTCGTGTTCTGCGGCCCGCGCTTCTACGTATTTTTGGAGCGCTTCGCCTAGGCTGACACTGGTGATTGAGGTGTGGTGGCGACGAAAAAAATCCCAAACCGCGCTGAGGCTGGTGCCGGGGAATTGCTGTTTCAGTTCAGTGTAGACCCGTCGGGCCTCGAGCTGATCGCGGATGGGCAGACCCGCGTCGGCGAGTTCTGGCACCACCGATTGAATCGTGGCGGCTTTGGCCTGAGCCGAGGCCCATTCCACGGCGGCGGTTTGATCGCTGAATTGCTTGCGGAGCTGCTCACCGTTGACGGTTCCGGAGACCCTGAAGGCTGTTCCGCCGTGGGGCTTATTGAGACTGTGGATCCGCAGCGGACCTACTTTTTGGACCAGTTTGGGCATAAAAGTTGATGGAATTTATCAACTTTTTAAGCCATTTCCGGCAATCAAAAAGCTAAGTGGCTATAAAATAGCTATTTAAATTGGTGGAGGTGCCGGGAATTGAACCCGGGTCCCCTTGGCCTTCGCGAGACGCATCTACCGGTGTAGGCTCTATTTAATCTCGTCGCCCGCATGCGTAGAACCGCGCTTGTCGGGCAACCAACCCCCGGGTCGAAGATACGGCGTAAACTCCGCGGGTCGCAGAATACGCTATGCCTGAAAGTCGGCGATCGTTCCCGCTATCAGGTGTCACGGGGCAATCGTCACTGCGTTATTTAAGCAGCGAGGGGCATTTCTTCGTAGGTGCCGTTTGTTTTGTTTGAAGGATGGTTTTGCGAGCGAACCTTCATGCTCGACCGGCAGCGAGTCACTCCAAACAAGGGTCGAATCCAGAACACCCCCAAAAGTGGGTCATGGTTTCGATTGAGGGAGACTCAATCAAAGAACAGAACGCTCACCCAATCGCGGATACTTCGATTTGGCAAGCGTGACCAGCCCCTCACCTTTTTGGGGAGTGCCCCGCTGATCGGGCCAGCGATTGGCGTTTTCCCCCGGCGAGACTCCGATCTTGCGCCGGACCGGGAGAGAGATTGCGCTGCCCCAGACTCGATATGCCCAAGCCTTCAGCGCGTGATTCCTCCCGCGGAGATGCCATCGATCGGCAGCTCCAAGAACTTCAGCTTCAACTCGATGCCTTGGCGGCGACGGTGGACCTCTCGGCCGTAAAACGCATGGCGGAGGTGCAGGCAAAACGCCCTCCCGGGCCGCGCGGGAATTCGTCGAAACCGAAGTCTGCCGCCGCCTCTGTCGCACCCGGGGCGGTTGAGCCGGCTC
>CAXBDS010000247.1:0-6877 GCA_963974355.1 uncultured Opitutaceae bacterium | reverse complement strand
CGATGAAACCGCGCAGCCTGAAATCGCCCGTCGATTGGAGGAGTTGCCCGAGGGCGTGCCGGCCATCGCGGTCCTCGAAATCGCCCACGTCAGCGAACGTCGGGAACTGACGGCTCGCCCGGGCCAAACGATTCACTGGGTCGAGTCGCCCGCCGATACCCGGAGTGCGACCGGCCCGCTTCTGGCAGCTGTCACCGCGCTGGAACTCCCTGCCGGCTGTGGCCAGGTGTGGGCGGCCGGCGAAGTGGAAGAGGTCCGCGCCATCTACGGTCACTTCGTGCACGCACGGGGCTTACCCCAGGAGCAGATTCATGTTTCAGGTCATTGGCGGCGCGGCGTGGCCAACCATGACCACCACGTCCCGATCGAGTCCTGAAATCCCGAAACGCCCGTGACGGCGGGGCCGAGCACAAAGGCCCGCTCAAGTGCTCACGCGGAAAGCTGCATCCGCTCACCGACCGACCTTCGGGGGAACCATAATCTCCGGGCCCCGGCTCAGCGCCCGGCTTCGCTTTTACGGGGGCAGTTCAGTGAAACGGACGCACCTCGACCGGCGCCCGGCAGGCGATCGCTGCCTTGCGGCCCCACGCCACCGCCTCGTCGAGAGTTGCCGCCTTCAGCACCCAGAAACCACCCACATGCTCGGTGGTTTTGAGATAGGGTCCGTCGCTCAGGAGCACCGCCCCGTCAGCCTGCGGTCGCAGCGATTTCGCACTGCCCGGCGGATGCAGGCCGAGGGCGCAAACGCGTGCGCCCGCCGCCTCCATTTCCTCGTTGAGGCGGTCGATTTCGCGTCCCATCGCCTCATCCTCGCCGGAGGGGTCGTAATCGTCGGGACGGTGAATCGTAACCCAATACTGCTTCATCGGTTTTCCTCAGGTGGGGGTGGGTCGGCGATGGTCGAGCCGACGTGGTTTCACGTCCATCAACGAACGGCCCGACCGCAATCGGACATCGGGCGCCAAAAGGTTTCAAACCGGTCCTCGTCGAACCCCGCTCCCGCGCGACAGGCCCGCCCGTCCTCGCGGCGTGGCCTCTCAGGAAATCATCTCGGGCTCCAATACCCGCTCGACCAATTGACCGTCCTCCAGGGTCACGTGGTAACACTTCGCCCCTTCGCGGGAGGAGACGACCCGAGCCACGTCGTTGTCCGCGAAGTAAATGCCGGCGTTGTTGTCGCAGGCGTAGCCGGGTTTCATCTCACCGGATCGGATCAGCTGCTCGTATTGCGGCCGACGGCCAGGCTCACGGTCGTAATGAGGCGCATGACTGCCCTTCAGGAAACCGAGGCATTGCACGACCGAAAGTTCCTTTGGTCGAGAGTCGGTCGTGCCCTCTTCAAACCAGCAGAGCGACCCCGCGCTGGCCCCCCCGAGCACAATACCCCGGTCCCACGCCTCGCGAAGAACCGCATCAATCCCCTGCGCCTTCCAGATCGCCTGTTGATTCAGCGTGTTGCCGCCGGAAACGAGGATCGCATCCACCGAGAGAAACACGTCTGCCCAGCTCTCGGCCTGTTTGGTGCTGGCGATGAAGCTCTTCTGGATCGACGGCTCCACGTTCAGGGGAGCGCATTTACGAAAGAAACCAATCGTGCCGGATTCAGAATCGGCCGAAGCCGTCGGCAAGTAGCAGATCTTCGGACGGTCCTTGCCGGTCAACTGCGCCATGTAACGGATAAAGGCCGTGTCGAAACCGCCCCCCGCGATGAGGATCTTACGGCCGGCCCGCGGGGACGGCGACGAGGAGGCAGCCGTCGCGACCGGCAGCGTCGCCGCAGCCAGACCCGCCATCGAGGAGAGGAGGAAATCACGTCGTTTCATGAGCGAAAAACAGGAAGATTAAGCGGCCGCGAACGTCGTCGATTCGCGAGGGTTGGCAATAAAGCACGCGCCGCGCCGAGGACGAGTGCAAGCGCGGCGACAATCGCGAAAACGAAAAGCAACACACATAATGATAGGCGAGGAAGCACGGCCGTCAGAAGACCGCCGGCGACATCATTAATGAGAACCCTCAGCCGCCACTTAAGTTACTGCTTTTTTTGGCCGTCCCCGCAAGTCTCCCAACTTCGCGCCGCAGGGACAACCTCTTGACCGTTCCTCCGTGGCTAGCCCCGCCGAGCCGCCTCGATCGCGGCAACGTCGATCTTGGTCATCGTCATCATCGCCGCGAACGCACGTTGCGCCTCCTCGCCGCCGGCGGCCATGGCCTCCGTCAGCACTCGCGGCGTAAACTGCCATGACAGGCCCCAGCGATCCTTGCACCAACCGCACTGGCTTTCTTCGCCTCCATGGCCGACGATCGCATTCCAGTAGCGATCCGTTTCCGCCTGATCATCCGTCGCGATTTGAAACGAAAACGCCTCGCTTTGACTGAACACCGGACCGCCGTTGAGGCCCAGACACGGTATCCCGAAAACGGTAAACTCGACCGTAAGAATCTGCCCGGCCTTGCCGCCCGGAAAATCTCCCGGCGCCTTGTGCACGGCTTTCACTTCGCTATCCGGAAACGTCGCCGCGTAAAAGCGCGCCGCCGCTTCCGCATCTTTATCGAACCAGAGGCAAATGGTGTTTTTGGGGATCATCGTCGGGATTTTTTTCAGAGTTGGATAAGTGGGGGCGGGATTGAATAACAAGACCGGAACTGACATCGCGCATTCGGTGGCAAGGGCCAAAAGTGCCGTTGCTCGCCTCTTCGCCTCTACGACGGATGAGCCCACCCGCATCGGACAACTATCCGCAAGCCGTGCTAAAATCGGCCCACGGCTTCGGGCGCTCCCGTGAGGGGCCCCGCCCGATCCGAGGCGACCCACTCCGCCTAGCCCATCCGCGCCAACACCCGTTTCGCCGCCACCACGCGATTCGGCACATCGAGTTTGCGGAACGCATTTTCGAAATGCTTCTTCACCGTGGCTTCGGCCAGATCAGCCATTTGCGCGATGTCACGGTTGCTCAAACCTTCGGCGAGCAGGAGCAAAAGCTCCGCCTCCCGATTACTCACGCCGAGCTCCCCCGCCAGCCAGTCGCGTGTGGAGGGCTCGCGCCACGGACGTTTACTCCCCGTGTGCAGTTCCAACCGGGTCAACAATCCCGCCAGGTGCGGCGTCAGCGCATCCAGCAGCGCCACCTCCCGGCGGGTGAAATCGCGGTCCCGCCGCTCAAAGGAAATGCCCATCCTCCGGCTGGGCGCCGCTCCCACGACCGTCGCCAACGTGTAACGCAGGCCGTGAGGTTTCAGGCAATGCACGTAGATCGGACTACGTTCCAAGGCATCACTCGCAATCACATCGCTCATCCGGACCGGCCGGCCAATCCCATGTCGCGCATAGTGGGCCAGAATCGGGTGCTGCGAAAGGTGGGCCTGGTAGTAGGCGACTTGCCCCCGCGTGTAGGGCCAACCCGGCGCCGTCACCGTCATCACCGGCTCTCCGTTCAATCGCAGGAGCTGCACGGAAAACGAATCGGTCGGAATGAGTTCCCCCAACGCCGCCACCCCGTCGTGCGAGAGCGCCGCCACCGTCCCGCAGGCGTTAAGCCGCCGCACCGTGTCCAACAGCCGCCGGTAATCGGCGATCGAAAGCGTCTTTTGACTCACGCCAACCGGGCTACGCCTTAAGTCGTATTTCGCAATCTTTTCCTCCCCCACCATCGCCGCACTAGGGTGAGGTCAGGGATGACGGCTTTTGCCTGGCAGGCGGCCCCGCCCCCCTCGCCTCTGCATGGGACAAGACCATAAACGTAACCAAAATTCCGATACTTATCATCCTGCTTTCCTCGTCATGAAACCATTCGTCAAACTGCTTGCCGCGGCCTTGCCCGCTGTCCTCGGGCTGTCGCCCACCTCTGCCGGTGTTGTCGTCTTGTCCCCCGAAGCCATCTTGGGGGATCACGCGTCCTACTCCAATAGTTTCCCGGTAGAAGACATGATCGATGGCGACGGCCTGAGCGTGTCCTTCACGAGTGGAGTCACCGATTTCGCGACGTTCATGGCCGGCTCCCCCGCCACGCAAAACAGCGTCGGTTGGTTTTCGCCCGACGACACTGCCAAACCCTACTCCCTCGATTTCGATCTGGGAGCCATCTACGACGTCAGCCAACTCGTCGTCTGGCTCTATAACGCCTCCGGAAGCACGACGACCAGCAGCGCCAATTCCTTCGAATTCAGCCTCTCCTCCCAGCCCGACTTCATCAACGCCACCGACTTGGGCTCGTTCAACATCGCAGCCAACACGGCCGCCGCGAACCTCTTCACGTTGGACGAAAACGCGACCGGCCGATACCTGCGGATGGAGATTCTGGGAACCTTTGCCGGCACCGATCCGGGCATCATCGGCATCGCTGAATTCGCCGTCGGAGCGACGTCTGCGATCCCCGAACCGACGACCGCCGGCGTGTGGCTCGGAGCACTTGCTTTTGGCCTCGTCGCCACCCGCCGGACGCAGAGAACCTAGCCCGCGCCGGTCAACGCCAGCCCATGCCGGGCGCGACGTGTTGCAGAATCGCCTCAAGCACGTGGACGTTGTAATCCACGCCCAGCTGGTTCGGCACGGTGAACAGCAGCGTGTCGGCCTCCGCGACGGCTTCGTCATGCTTTAGCTGCGCGATCAGCTTGTCGGGCTCGGCGGCGTAGGATCGCCCAAAGATGGCGCGCGTATCCTTTTCGAGCATACCGAAGGCATCGCCCGACCGCTCCGATTCGGCGCCGAAGTAGTCGCGGTCGCGATCATCGACCAAGGCAAAGATCGACCGGCTCACCGAAACGCGCGGCGCACGCTCGTGCCCGGCTGCCTTCCACGCCTCACGATAGGCCCGGATTTGTTTGGCTTGTTGGACGTGAAACGGCTCGCCCGTCTCGTCCCACTTCAGCGTCGAACTCTGCAGGTTCATGCCCAGCTTCGCCGCCCACGCGGCCGTGGCGTTGGACGCCGAGCCCCACCAGATTCGCTCCCGCAGCCCGGCCGAAATCGGTTCCAGCCGCAGCAACCCGGGCGGGTTTTGAAACATCGGCCGCGGGTTCGGCGCGGCAAATCCCTTGCCCGACAAACGCTCCAGAAAGAGCTCGGTCGTCTGGCGAGCCATGTCCTGCTCGGTGTCGCCCTCGGCCGGGGCGTAACCAAAATGCCTCCAGCCATCGATCACCTGCTCGGGTGATCCGCGGCTGATCCCCAGTTGCAGACGCCCGCCGGCGATGAGATCCGCCGCCCCGGCGTCCTCGATCATGTAGTGCGGGTTTTCGTAACGCATATCGATCACGCCCGTGCCGATCTCAATGCGCTTCGTCCGCGTGCCGATGGCAGCCAACAACGGAAACGGCGACGCCAACTGTCGCGCGAAATGGTGCACCCGAAAATACGCCCCATCCCACCCCAGTTCCTCGGCGGCCACCGCCAGATCGATCGACTGGAGCAAGGCATCGGCGGCGGACCGCGTGCCCGACTGCGGCGACGGCGACCAATGCCCAAACGAAAGGAAACCGAGTTTCTTCATCGGGCCATCATCTGCCGTGCCTCGCCCCGCCTCAACTCGCGGCCGCAGATTCCCTCGCCGGCGGCGGAAATTACCCGGTTCGTGATTCGGTGATTCGGCAGGGAATCCCGATCAACCACCCAAGGGAAAACCAACCCTCAATTGAAGCGAAGCCTTCCAGACCGATTACACGGGAAACGCATTCCGTCCGCTGCCGCCGCACCGCTCCCGGACCCGGGCCCCGCGGGCGGCTCAGGGTTTGATGCCGATGACCATGGAGTCCGGCCCGAGCAGATGCTCAACCCGCAGATCGCCGAATCCCGCTTCTCGCATCCAGCCCATGCAGTCGGCTCCCGTGTAGTCGAAACCGCCGGGCGTTTCGATCAACATGTTCAGACTCATCAGCAGTCCAAACGCATTGACGGAGCGCTCATCGTCGATGAGGGCGTCGTAAACGATTAAAGCCCCACCCGACGGCAAGGCCGCAAATGCCTTTTCAATCAGCATGCGTTTCGTCGGGAGGTCCCAATCGTGCAGGATGTGTCCCATCAAAATGACGTCGGCTGCAGGCAGGTCGTCCTTGAAAAAATCCCCCGAGATGAACGTCACACGGTCCGCCACACCGGTCGCCACGGCATACTCGTCGAAAATCGGTCCGACCGCCGGTAGGTCGAAACCGTGACCCGACAAATGGGGATTCGCCTGCGCGATCTGCACGGCCAAGTCGCCCTGCGCCGCCCCCACGTCAACAAACGTTCGCCGCTCTGCCCACGGAAAGGCCCGCGCAATTGCCATGTTGGCGCCCCGGCTGACACCGGTCATCGCCGACAAAAACTCCTTCAGGCGCGCCGCATCGGCATACAACGCCGCAAACACATCGGGGTCGCCGGACTTGCTTTCGTTTTGCGGCTGACCGGTCTGCAACGCCTCGGTGAGTCCGCCCCAGAACGGATAAAGCCGATGGTTGGCCATCTCCAACATGCCGCCAACGTAGGATGGCTTTTGGCGATCAAGAAAAAGAGCCGTTTCTGCGGTATTGCCATAGCGCCCGTCCGCTCTCCGCAAGAAGCCGAGGGCGACCAAAGCGTCGAGAAAATCGCGCGCCGCCCGCGGGTGCAGTTTCAGCCGCGAGATCAACGCCTCGCCACTCAGGTCTTCCGCAGCCAAGAGCGTGAATACCCCCAGCTCAATGGCGCTGAGCAAGGTCTTGGAGGCCCAGAAAGCGAGGCCGGTTTGAAAAATACGATCAGGGGTCGGTGATGCCTCGCTTGGGGTGGACATGCCCGCGTTATCAATCCCGCGGCCGCGCGCAGCAACGCCCAAAATGGGCCGACCAAATCATATTCCCGGCCGTCCCAAAAAGTGCTGCCTCCGACAAGATTCAGATGCACCGCCGGCCGCTCACCACGCTT
>CAXBDS010000246.1:0-6920 GCA_963974355.1 uncultured Opitutaceae bacterium | reverse complement strand
AATACCACGGCGGCACGCTGACCGACACGGATGCCTCGGCGAATCAGCTCATGGTGGAAGTGGATCACGCCAACGTGTTCACCTGTTGGCAGCCGCACGTCGGTGCGACGCCGGAATCGGCTCTGGCGGGTTTGCGCAACGTGAAGCCGCGGTTGACGAATCTCCACGTTTTTCACTGGGGACCGACGCCCGACGACCGGCGGGCGCTGGCCGAGGGCGAGGAGGCTTGGAGCCGCTACCTGAAAGAGGCGCGCGGGGTGGAGGGCGACCGCTATGCGCTGCTCGAATTCGTCAAAGACGACCGCCTCGAAGCGTTCGCCGCCGACGCCGCGACCCTGCAGGCGTGGTTGGCTTAAGTCAGGAGGGTGGGGGGGAAAGCCGGGCTTGAATTCGTGCTGGGCCGATCCCTTTATCCTGCGTCGTTCCGCTCGGAGTTAACTTAAGGCCTGCCGAAACCCGTCGCGGTGCCGATATCACGAGAAAACGCTTTCATGCCTTTGGCTCCTGCTCATCCCCAATCCTCGCGACCGGAACCGCCCCCGGGGCAAGCGCGCCCCCCGGTGGGTAAACCCGCATGGTGGGAACGACCGGGGCTGGGTTACGACGTGGGCGGATTGCGGTTGGGCCCGGCGACGTTGGCCGCGTTGGCAGAGCGCGAAGGCACACCGCTCTACGTCTACGACAGCGCGCGGGTTTTGGATAATCTCGCGCGCCTGCGGGCGGCTCTCGCGGCAGCGGTGCCGAACGGGCGGGTGTTTTACGCGATGAAAGCGAACCGGCACCCGCTGCTCTTGCGCAAGCTGCGCACGCGGGGGCGTTGCGGGGTCGATGTGTGTTCGCCGGGAGAACTGCTGCTCGCGCGCGACATGGGGTTTCGAGAGCGGGATATTTCCTACACCGGCACGTCGATGTCGGCCGCGGACGCAACGGTGTTGGCGGCTCATCCGCAGATCGTGATCAACTGTGATTCCCGTTCGGCGCTGCGGCGGATCGCGACGGTGGCGCCGGGTCGGGCCGTCGGGCTGCGGATCAACCCTGCGCTGGGTATCGGTTACCGGCAGAATCCGCGGCTTACCTACGCCGGGGGCGGGGGCACGAAGTTTGGCATTCCGTGGGCGGACGTGCCGGCGGCGGTGGCGGAAGCGAAGGCACTTGGGCTGAAATTTGACGGCATTCATTTCCATGCCGGTTGCGGCTGGCTGACGCCGCAGTTGCCGTTGCTGGATCGCATTTTGGGCCGGATGGCCCGCGTGGTCGCCGCACTGGGGCCGCTGCGCTACGTCAATATCGGGGGCGGGCTCGGCATCCCGTTGGTGAAAGGTGACCGGCCGCTTGATTTGGCGGCATGGGCCCGCGTCGTGGCCAAGCATTTCGGATCCGCCGCGCACGAAGTTTGGATGGAGCCGGGCGATTATCTGGTGAAGGATTCCGGGGTGCTTCTGCTCGAAGTGACCGAGGTGGAAGAAAAGGCCGGGGTGCGCTATGTCGGCGTGAACGGCGGCTTCAATCTGCATCCGGAACCCGTGTTCTACAGTCTGCCATTGGAGCCTGTGCCGCTGCAGCCGCGGGCGGGGGGGCGGCGCAAGGTGACCCTCGCGGGCAACATCAACGAAGCGCATGATGTGTGGTCCCGGGACGTGCGGTTGCCCGTGCCGGAGCCGGGCGATGGGTTGGGCTTCTTGAATGCGGGCGGCTACGGCGCGGCGATGGCCTCGGATCATTGTCGGCGCGGCGAGTGGCGGGAGGTCGTGGTGTGATTGATGCTGACACGGTGCAGGCCCTGCAGGCGCGGATCGCCGCCGAGACCGGTTCGGGCGAGACGGCGACATGGGACGCGGGCGAGGTGGCCGCACTGGTTAGTCATGCCGGATTGGATACGGCGTGGCTGAAGCGCGCCCTGAAACGCCGGTTGATGGGCGAGCCGTTGGCCTATCTCGTCGGTGGGTTTGAGTTTGAGGGCCGTTTTTTCGGCTGCGATGCGCGCGCCTATGTGACAGATCCGGAAACGATCTGGTTGGTTCGTGCGGTCGTGGGGGATATCGACGCGTTTCATGGGCGGACGGGCCGTTGGCCGATCGTGGCGGAATTTGGTTTCGGGGGCGGAGCGTTGGGCATCACGGTGAAACTCGCCCGCCCTGGCATTCACTTGGTCGCGCTGGATATCGACGATGCGGCGTTGGCGGTGGGACGCGACAATCTCGCGCGTCATGGCGTGGAGGCGACGGTGGCGGAGAGCGATGGTTTTGACAGCTGGCCGTTGTCCGAACCGCCGGACTTCATCTTCGGTGATCCGCCGTGGGGCGGTGAAACCGATCTGTATGACGATGCGGATCGCGATGCGGCGCACTACCATGCGATGCCGGCGGCGTCGGCATATCCCTTGGGTGGGGTGACGGCGGTGCACCGTTTCATCATGGCGGCGGTGGCGGAGCGCGGTTGGCGCAGCCGACTGATCCTGAATCTTGGGGTGTTGCCGGCCGAGGACGTGGCGATGCTGCAACGTTCCGCCGCCGAGTCGGAGCTTGAATATGCGATCCCGACATCAGGCGTATTGCGCGCCACGATGGTGTCCGCCTAACTGCCCTTTTCTTTCCTTCATGAATCCATCCCTTGGTGAGTTGAATGTGCGTAATCTTTCGGCATGGGATGCGTTGTATGCCTCGACCGGCGAGTTGATCTGGGGAGAGGCGGAGGTCGGTTTTTTGGCTACCTTTCTGGCTCCGGAGAAGGCGGCCGGGCGCAACTTCCGCCGGGCGTTGGATGCCGGCACGGGAGAGGGGCGGAACCTGCCGGGGTTGTTGCGGTTGGCCGAGGAAGTGAGCGCTTGCGACGGCGCGGCGGCGGCATTGGCGAAGATCGCCCCGGACGTCGCGCAGCGCGTGCGGCTGGAGCATTGCGAACTGGCGACGACGCCGTTTGCGGACGGGAGTTTCGATTTCATTTTGTTGTGCGACACGATCGAGACGCTGCCGGATCCGGCTCCGGTGTTGCGGGAGCTGCGGCGCGTGCTCGCCCCGGGCGGTTGCCTTTTGTGCAACATTCCCGGGCCGGAGGGTGATGTGGCGGGCACCGACATGACGATGGTGGGCGACGCAGGGTTTCTCTACCGCCAGCGCTATTTCTACCGCTTTTTTCACGATGAGGCCGCGCGCGAGCTGTTGGCTGCGACCGGGTGGCGGGTGATTCGGGATGAGTTGGTGGCATGGCGCGAGGCGCCGCATCCGGGCTTCCGGCCTGAGGAGCACGATCATCGCAGTCGCATCTACTTGTTGGGCGCGGTCGCGGAGTATGAGCGTCATGGTTGAAAGCCCCCGCCAACCCGGGCGCGGTCGGACGTGGTCATGGTCGCGCGTGGCGCCGTTTATGGCGCTGGGCGGGGTGTTGCAGATGGGGCAGGCGATGGGGATCAGCGCGGCGGACTCGCTGTTCATCGCAAACGTGGGGGCGGACAAGCTACCGGTCGTCTATGCGCTGACGCCGATCATGATGCTGGCGTATATTGCGGGCTATACGCGGTTGTTGGCGCGGTTCGGCATCGACTTGGTTTTCCACCTCACGCTCGGCCTGCTGATCGTGGGCGGCATCGCGTTTGGCCATCTGCTGGGCGCAGGCGGGGAGGCGCCGGTGATGTTGCTGTATGCGGCGAAACTCTACGCGAGCTTGTGGTATATCGCGTTGTATTCGCTGGTGTGGAATTACGTGGATGGCTTCTTCAACCTGAGTGACGCGAAGCAAGTCTTTGGGTTGATTGCGGGCGGCGCGGCGTTTGGCGCGATCATCGGCGGCACGGTGGTGAACCAGTTGAGCGAAGTGCTCGGGGTTTCGGCCTTGTTTTATGGGTGGGCGGGCACGGCACTGGCGGCGTGGCCGATCTTGCGGTGGATCCAGACGCGGGTGTCGCGGGTCGCGGTGGCGGAGGAAGAGGAGCCGGACCCCCGCAGTGGCTTCGCGCAGATGTTTGGGCGGTTGGTGCAATCGCGTTATGTGGGGGTGTTTACGCTGGTGATCTTTCTGACGTTGGTGACGTCGACCCTCTGCGAGTTCCGCTACATGACGATCTTCGAGGAACACATGCGCCGGGCCGAGGATCTGGCGGCGATGTTTGGCACACTCTACGCGGGGGTGAACGTGTTGAACCTGTTGGTCACCCTGTTGTTTTTTAAGGAGATGGTGCGGCGTTTCGGGGTGCGTAACGTGGCGTTGGTGCAACCGCTGGTTTATATCGGCGCGTTTGGGTTGCTGTTGCTCGACGGCGGGGTGTTCGCGGCGGTGGCGGGGTTCGTGGCGTATCAAGGCATCATGACCTCGATCGACTACAACAATATCAACCTGCTCTTTAATGCGTTACCCGAGGCGGGGAAAAAGGAAACGCGCACGGTGATCGAGGGGATTTGCGAGCCGTTGGCGACCGCGACGGCGGGGCTGTTTTTGCTCTGGGCGCAAGGGAGCCTGTCGGGGGGCAGTCTTTCGCTCGCCGGCTTCGGGGTCGCGGTGCTGTGCCTGTTGTTGGTGCTGGTATTGCGGGTCGACTATGTGAACGCGGTGGCGACCAATGTGCGCCAGCGCTGGCTGGATTTTGCCGATGCGGCCGGAGGGACGTTGGCGTGGTTGCGCAACGAGGACAGCGTCCGGTTGCGTCACCGCATCGAGGATACCGCGGCGCCGGATGCGGAACGGATCTCGGCCATCGGCTGGGCGCGCACCTTGGCCCCTGAAGAGACCTGGGAAAACGTATTGACGGTGGTGGGCAGCCTGCCGGGCGAGCGGGCGGTGGCGGCGCGCGCGTGGCTGGCGGAGGTGTTGCGCGACCGGGCAGGCGACGGCACGCGACATGGCCGGGTCACGGCCTGGTTGAGCGAGCGGGAATCGGCGCTGCCGGCGGCGCTATTGATCGAGTTTGCCGCGCGCGGGTTGGTGTCGGCGGCGGAAGGGCACCGGCGCCTGATTTCATCGGCGCCGGGTGACCAAGCGACCGGGGTGGTGGTCCTGTGGTCGGGTGCGCCGGAGGAGCGTGCGATGGCCTCGCGTGTCTTGGAAGGGCTGTTGGCGGCGGGCGATTCGGCGACCCGGGTTGAGGGGTGGACCGCGTTGGGCTTTTTGGGCGACGCGGCGTTCATTGCGCGTTTACGAGTGGCCTTGCGGCACAACGACCCGGCTCAACGACGAGCGGCGTTGACCAGTCTCGGTCAACTCGCGGGGCCGGGCGCGGCGATGATGCAGCGGGAATTGTTGGCGTGGTTTGCGAGGTCGCACGTGGAGGAAGAGCGGTCGTTGATCATCGAGACATTTGCGCGCATCAACGACTCGGCGGTGGTGCTGCCGTTATTGCGGGGGCTGGGCTCGGTGGCGCCGACGGAACGGCGGCATCTGGAGCGGCTGGTCATCGGCTTCGGTCCGCGCGCGGTCCCGGCGGTGGTCAATGTGTTGCGAGATGTGCGGGTGTCGTTGGCGGCGCGTTCGGTGGCCGCCCGCGCATTGGGGAAAGTCGCTTTGCCCCAATTGGAGGCGATGATGCCCGAGATGATGGATGCGCTCGTGCAACGGCTCTATTTTCTGGTGGGGTGCCGGCAATCGTTGGCGGAGCGCAAATCGACCGAGCCGGGGCTCGCTTGTCTCGCGCTGGTGCTGGCCGACTTGCCCAACTTGACGCTGGAATTGGCCTTTGAACTGCTGAGCGTGGCGGGGCGTTTGCCGGGGTATGAGTCCATCGTCGCCGCGTTGCGTTCGGACAACGGAAAGGAACGCGGGTTTGCCCTGGAAAGTTTGGAACAGGCCTGCGGTCGCAGCCTTTTCCATCGTCTCCAGCCTTTCCTCGACATGCGTGACGGGGAACTCGTGCCCCTGCCGTCCGACCAGCCCGGCAAAGGCCTTCCCCCCCTGACGTTGGAAGCCGTGGTCGAGCGCTCGTTGTCCTCGCGTTTCCCCTTTGAAGCGGCGGCGGCCCTGCAGGCTGCGGTGGAAATGGCACCTGCTCGCAGTGCGGAAATATGCCGGGATATGTTGCGTCGCAACCCGCCGGCGCTGGCGAGTGACACGGCGCGTATCCTCTTGCAGCGGACAACGGGAAAGCGGGTTGACGAACCCACGATGGTCGAGCGCGTGTATTTGCTGACCGGGCACGTGTTCTTTCAATCCTGGGGCATGCGTTCGCTCGATACGGTCGCGGCGCAGCTGAGCGAGCTGTTCCACAATCCAGGCGAAGACGTGGTGCGGGCGGGACAACCGGCTGAAGCGGTGGGGGTGGTCTGGAGTGGTGCTTGCGAAGTGGAGGTGAAAACCGGTTGGGAACTCCGGGCAGCTCCGACGGTGGTCGGCCGCGAAGCATTGGGCGCGGAAGGGGTTTACCGGCGGA
Source organism: uncultured Opitutaceae bacterium (assembly GCA_963974355.1). Lineage (GTDB taxonomy): Bacteria > Verrucomicrobiota > Verrucomicrobiia > Opitutales > Opitutaceae > Actomonas. The sequence goes on along the minus strand of CAXBDS010000246.1, from coordinate 568 downwards.
GCGTGCGGGCGGTGGAGCGAAGCCGGATCCTTTGGATCCCGGCGGACGTGATCCGGCGTTGTGTGCGCACGCAGCCGCACATCGGCCTGGAGTTGTTGCAGTGGAAATTGGAGCACGCACAGGAATGAGGCTGCTGCATCCCCAGTTTAAGGTCCGCACATGGTTGCAGCTGACGATGCTGCCGGCGTTGACGGTGATCTCGGTGATGATTGGCGTCGGTCTCATCTTCGAGCTGCGGCGCCTGATTCTCGCAGGGTTCGATCAGGAGCTGCAGGGCGTGAGTGCCGTGACGGCGGCTTTCGTGAATCCCGTCGATCATGCCTGGCTGTTGGAGCCTCCGCCCCCGGAGGCGGGACCGGAGTGGCTCGAAGCGCGGGAGGCTTCCCCGGCGTATCAGCGCATGGTGAAGCCATTGCAACGCACCCGCGATCGTTTGGGGCTCACCTATGTTTACACGCAGAAGGTGCATGATGGAGATCAGATTACCTACGGGCTCGATGGCACCACGGGCGACGAGCATTCGCCACTGCAGACGGCGGACGAGCTGCCGGCAGACGAAGTCGCGGGG
>CAXBDS010000245.1:0-6986 GCA_963974355.1 uncultured Opitutaceae bacterium | reverse complement strand
CGCCTCCTCCAAGTCCACCGCGTCGACCTGCCCCCCATCAAAGACGCGCAGGTTAACCCCGCCCAACGCCTCCGCCCACGGCAGAAACGCCCGCAACGCCCGCCGGTCCTCCGTCGAATTTCCGATCAATCGAAACGACGTATCCAACGCAATCACACGGCAACCCGCGTTCGCCACATGGGTCGCCAAAGCGGCCGGCTCGCCCCACCCGGCACCGAAATATGCGGGCAGCTCCACCGTGCCGCCCAAGGCCCGCAACTCCAACGCGGTGATGCCATGCTTCGCGGCCAAGGCCATCACTTCATCCAAAGAATCATCGGGGCAGCCCAACGTGGAAAACGAGTGTTGCATGCCCAAAACCTGCCAAGCGCCTGATCGACCGCGAGGGAAAAGCACCTCCGCTGCGGCGGGAATTGCACTTGCGCGACCTCCCCCGCCGGCCCGAAAGTTTTCCCGTTATCGCACCTTCCGGTCGCCCCGTTTAACCCCTCTCCGATATCATCATGCCTAGACCCGTCACGCTTTTCACCGGCCAATGGGCCGACCTCCCTCTGGAACAGCTCGCCCCCCTCGCGAAGAAGATGGGCTACGACGGGCTCGAGCTCGCCTGTTGGGGCGACCACTTCGATGTCGATGCCGCCACCAATGCCAAATATTTCCGCGACAAGTGGGACCTGCTCGCCGATCACGGGCTGAGCTGTTTCGCGATCTCGAATCATTTGGTCGGACAAGCCGCCAAACAGATGATCAAAACCGCCAAGGCCGCGCGGAAGTTTTTCGACGCGAAGCCCGGACGAGGGAAACAGGATACTTTCCCTGCCGTCGTCAACGGCTTCACCGGCTCGTCGATTTGGCACTCGATCTACGCCTTCCCTCCGACCACCCAGGCCTATTGGGAGGCCGGGTTCGCCGACTTCGGGAAACGCTGGGGTCCGATCCTTGAGGCCTTCGATGCGGTGAACGTAAATTTCGCCCTCGAAGTGCACCCCACTGAAATTGCCTTCGATATCGCCTCCGCCCAACAGGCAGTTGCCGCCGTCAAGGGTCACCCGCGCTTCGGTTTCAACTACGACCCCTCTCACCTCGGGTATCAGGGAGTCGACTACGTGAAATTCATTCGCACGTTCGCCGAGCGTATCTATCATGTTCACATGAAGGACGCGTGGTGGGGCCACGGCGACGGCAGCGTCGGCGTATTCGGCGGCCATACCGGCTTCGGCGACGCCCGTCGCTTCTGGGACTTCCGCTCGGTCGGGCGCGGTGACATTAATTTCGAAGAGATCATCGTCGCCCTCAATGACGTCGGCTACCAAGGCCCGCTTTCCGTCGAGTGGGAAGACATCCGCATGGACCGAGAACACGGCGCCACCGAATCGGCGACGTTCACCCGCGCCCTCGACTTCACCCGCAGCGCCGTCGCCTTCGACGCCGCCTTCGACAAGAAGAACCAGTAAAAACGACGATGGCCAAATCGACTTCTCGCAAACTCCGCTTCGGCATGATCGGTGGCGGTCAAGGTGCCTTCATCGGCGCCGTGCATCGCATCGCCGCGCAAATGGATGGCCAGGCCGAGCTCGTCGCCGGCGCCTTTTCATCCGACGCCGCTCGTTCCAAGGCCTCCGGCGCCGATCTCTTTCTCGACCCGTCCCGCGTCTATGGCAGCTACGCCGCGATGGCGGAGGCCGAAGCGGCCCGCCCCGCGGCGGAGCGTCTCGACTTCGTCGTCATTGTCACCCCGAACCATCAGCATTTTCCGCCGGCGAAACTCTTTCTGGAATCGGGTTTCAATGTCGTCTGCGACAAACCGGTCACCTTCGATCTGAAGGAAGCCAAAGCCCTGCAGAAGGTCGTCAAGAGATCCGGCAAGATCTTTGCCCTCACTCATAATTACACCGGCAATGTGATGGTGAAGCAGGCGCGTGATCTCGTCCGCTCCGGCAAACTCGGTGAGATCCGCAAAGTCGTCGTCGAGTATCCGCAAGGCTGGCTCTCGACTCATATTGAAGCCTCCGGCCAAAAGCAGGCCGATTGGCGCACCGATCCCAAACGCTCGGGTGCCGCAGGCTGCATGGGCGACATCGGCACGCACGCCGAGAACCTCGCCCGCTACGTCACGGGGCTCCACATCGACGAGCTGTGCGCGGATCTCACCGCCTTCGTCAAGGGCCGTAAACTCGACGACGACGGGAACGTGTTGCTGCGCTTCAAAGGCGGCGCCAAGGGCATCCTGCACAGCTCGCAGATCAGCGTCGGCGAGGAGAACAACCTCAGCCTCCGCGTCTATGGGGAAAAGGCCGGACTCGAGTGGAAGCAGGAACACCCGAATCAGCTCACCGTCAAATATCCCGACAAACCCACCGAGATATGGGGCCGCGGCAACGGTTACCTGTCGCCGAGCCTCGCTCCCTTTACCCGCACGCCCGCCGGCCATCCGGAGGGCTACCTCGAAGCCTTCGGGAACATCTATCTGGAGATCTTTCGCGCGATTCGCGCGGAGGTATCCGGCAGAAAACTACCCAAGGATCTCGATTTTCCCACGATCACCGACGGCGTGGAAGGCATGATCTTCATCGATACCGTGGTAAAGAGCTCGGCCAAGGGTGCGCGTTGGGTGAAGTTTCCGACGACTTGAACTGACCCCACGACCGAAATCCCGTTCAACGCACCTCGACGTCGACCCCGCCGTCGCGAAATTCCGCGCTCAACCGGTCTCCGGCGGCCAGGCCCTCGCGCCGTGCGACGGGTCGTCCCTGCGCATCGCGCATGATCACAAAACCGCGCTGCAGCACCGAGTCAGGACTGGCCGATTGCAGGCGTTTCCACAGTCCCAGCAATTGATGCGAAGCGACCTCGATCTTCCGCTCGGGTGAACGGGCAAGCAACGCGGCGCGGGTGGTCTGCAACGCCGTCTGCTTCTCCCGCCACGCGCCGCGCAAGGCGACCTGCAGCCGACTCGCCAAGTCGTCGCGCCGCAACCATCCCTGCTCGATTTGACGGCGCGGCTCCATGAGGCGAAGACGCGAACGAAGCGCGTCCAAGCGTTCCCGATGATCCGTCATCCGATCCTCCACGCCAGCCAATAGGCGTTCGCGCGCGTCATCCCAACGATCAATCACCTCGTGGAAGCGCGTGGACAACAGCTCCGCCGCCCCGCTCGGGGTTTCCGCCCGCACATCCGCCGCGAAGTCGCTCAGCGAGAAATCGATCTCGTGGCCGACCGCCGAGATCACCGGCACCGGGCAGGCGGCGATCGCCCGCACCACGACCTCCTCGTTGAAGGCCCAAAGGTCCTCCAGACTGCCCCCGCCGCGGCCGACCACCAACGCGTCGAGCCGCCCGCCCAACTGATCGCCGGACGCGTCGACGCGGTTGATCATCGCGGCAATTTCCGCCGCCGCGCCTTCGCCTTGGACCTTGGCGGGCAGCACGATCAAATGCCCGCGCCACCCGCGCCGCATCATGATTCTAATGAAGTCCTGCAAGGCGGCCCCCGTCGGCGACGTGACGATTCCCACCCGCCAAGGCAGCGTCGGCAGCGCCCGCTTCCGCTCCTGATCAAACAGGCCCTCCGCGGCCAAACGACGTTTCAGCGCCTCGAACTCCTGCTGCAAACGCCCCTCCCCGTCGTCCACCACCGCCCGCACGATCAGCTGATACTGGCCCCGCGCCTCGTAAACGCTGATATCACCAAACACCAAGACCTGCGCGCCATCCCGCCGGGACGCGTCGCCGCGAAACAGAACGCACGACAACTGCGCTCCGGCATCCTTGATCGAAAAATAACTGTGCCCGCTGGACTGTAACCGCAAATTCGATACTTCGCCCCGCACCCAGGCGCGGCCGACGCCCGTTTCGAGCAGCGTCTTCACCCGCCGCGTAAAGGCGCTCACGCTCTCCACCCGGCGGGATTCTGCCTGTTCACTCATGACCGTGACACCCCATCCGCGTTTACTCGACGTTCAACGCCGCCGCGGCCGCCGCCGCGGCCTTTTTCTTCGCCAGGTGCTTGCGCAACAGTTGGACCGCGAAAATCACGATCACGAGAAACATGATGCCAAACACGGCGTTGCGACCTTTGCCGTGAATCAAAGCATCCCCAAAGACAACGAATCCGGCGGTGTAGGACCAGGCCACCGCCAAGGAAGAAGCGAGGTAAATCCGCATCGGCACATGCGCCAGCCCGAGCAAAAAATTCTGCACAAAAAAGGGCGGCCCCGGAGTGACCCGCAGCAAGATCGACCAGTCCCAGTATTGATTGGGTGGAATCCGCGGCAGCTTGTAGCCGAGTCGCACGACGAGGCGTTCGAGCACCGGATGCATCACCCAACGGGCGAGACAGTAACCGAGCATCACGTTGCAAAAGACGGCGGCAAACGCGGCCACCAGCACCCAGCCCACGCCGATCACCGGCCCGAAGGCCGGACCGGCCGACAGGGTGAACGGAGACAAGGGAAATCCGAGGGCCGGCAAAATCGCCATGGCGCCAAAAAAGGCCAATGGACCCGCCTCCCGCACCACGGTCAGAAACCGCTCCAGCGCATCGCCCAGATCGACTCCTCGAAGCAAAAGCAGTCCGCCGGCCCCCACGACGACGAGGCCGATTGCCAGCTTGATGATTAGACTTTTACTCAGGCGCGGGCCCGGCGACGACGACTCCATGGCTCGCACCATGCAAGGGCCGCGGCAAACGCGTCAAGGTCTGGTAAATCGGCCGGGAACGGTTGTCTCGCTCAACCGTCCCTTGCCAACCGCTTCCTATTTCAATGCAACCTATTGCGTGATCCAATCTCGACTCATTCGCTCCTCGCCCGCCGTGCGGCGGCTCTGACTTTGCCTACGGGTTCATGCATGTTTTGGGGCGGTTTGGCCCTCGCCGTGGCGCTTCCCGTCACGGCTTGGCGGTTGACATGGCCGGCGCATTGGCGGCCGGGGGCGGCCGGCACTGCCCTCGCGATCGCGTTCTGGGGCATCGGCCTGTTCACCTTAATCCTGTTTGCACGATTGCTCGGACTTCCCTTCGGCCGCGGGCTGATGGTCGGATCAAGCCTCATCCTGATCGTGGCGGCGAGGTTTCTGCGGAAAGTTCTGCGACCTCACTCGGATCCGTTCGCGGCCTCCCTGTCCGATCCGCCGCCCCGCCGCAGCTCGACGCCCCATGCGGTGCAACGCACTTGCCAGATCGTTACCGTCGTGGCGTGGGGGGCGATTTTCGCCACCTCGATCATCCGACCACTATCCGGTTGGGATAACGGATTCCGGTGGGACTATCTCGCGCGCCACGCGTTGGAACTGGGCCAGTGGAATTTTTATCCACCGGTCACCGCCGAAGATTTTCACGAATACGGCTGGTGCGATGCCATCCCGCCCTTTGTGCCGTGGTTGAACGCGTGGTTTTACGCGCTATCCGGGCAGATCCTGCCCGTGCTCACGGCAATCCGGGTCGGCGGAGAAGCGGCCATATTGTTGGCCTTGATTCATGCGCTCGGCCGCGATTTGGGCGGCCCCGAGGCCGGCTGGCTGGCGACCGCGATTTGGGCAGCGTCTGCCATGGCGGTTTGGAGTCTGCAAATGGGCCAGGAAACGGGGTGGCTGGCCATCGCATTGGTCGGCATGTTGTGGAGCCTGCGACGAAGGCAGAGGGTTCTTAATGCCGGTGGCGATTTCGTGGGGTATTTCTGGATCGCGGCCGCAGCCGGGTTCGCGGGACTGGGTGGCCTGACTCGCGAATATGGCCTGGCGTTTGCCCTATTGGGCTGGGGAATCCTGTGGTTTCAACGTCGGCCTCGGCGGGAGTGGACCGCCTTCCTCGCCGTCGTGGGGCTGATCGTAACACCGTGGTATGTGCTCGTCGCTTGGCGCACGGGCAACCCGCTTTACCCTCTCTCCTTCGGTGGACTACTCCCGACCAATATCGTCCACGAGCTTTGGCAACTCGATGTCGCTCGCGGCATGAGTTGGTCGAGCAATACGGCCGCACGCAGTGCGCTCACGATTGGGTTAGGCCTGCTACTGGGGCCGTGGTTGATCGGCGGGGTCGCCGCCGGCCTGCGTTTCGGCCGGGAGGCTTGGCCGTTAATCGCCGGCATTCTGCTGATGAGCGCCCTATGGCTCTGGTCGATCCCCTACACGGCCGGGGGATGGATCTATGCGGCGCGAGTCAGCGGGCCCGGAATCGCGTTGGGTGCGATCCTGTTGGGCAGCGCCTGCGCTCGAACCGCCAGTCGTAGCGCTTTGGTCGCGGGAACGACAGCGTTGGTGGCGCTGTCCATCGATGCCGCCGCGCGCAGTCATTTTCTTCCGTCTCACCCCGAGCTGCTCCCGTGGGCGCAAACACCGACGATGTGGCGACAAACCGTGCTCCCACTGCTAAGGGACCATGAGCACGAGGCAATCGACATCCTCGTCCCAGAAGCCCATGGCGGCGGCATCATCGTCGAGCATCCGCAACGGTTTTCTCGCCTCCGCGAGGCAGGCGCGAGGGCGATCCCATTGTGGAGCCCGGAGGTGCGCGAAATCATCGCCCCCTCGGAAAATCCGGAAGCGACGCTGACTCAACTCCGGGCCGCGGGAATCCGATTCATCTGGTTGGACGTCGGTGTCATGCGGTCGCACCGCGTCGTGCAGCAAAACAACGTCTTGGGCTTTTTGATCTTCCACTGCCCCCCCGTGGTGAGCACGGGGAATCTTTCGTTGTGGGATCTCAACCTGAGGGAGGCCGTCGGGGCGGCGGACCGCGCCGCTGCCCCCGCCCCTCCCCAATCACTATGAATTTGATCAACGCACTCTTGGACGGGGGGCTGACGATCTTTTTGATGATCGGCGGAGGTCTCGCCTGCGCGCCCGGCCGAGCAATCTGGAGCCCGCTGGAGCGCTACGTAATCGGAATGGTTTTGGCCGGCGGCCTGGGGTATGCGTGGACCTTCGGCAGCTGGGTGGTTAGCGGCGCGGTCTGGCCGGTGGGAGGCTTGATGATCGCCCTCCTCGGA
>CAXBDS010000244.1:0-7014 GCA_963974355.1 uncultured Opitutaceae bacterium | reverse complement strand
GCCAGCCGAATCGGTCTCGCCGACGATCTTGAAATCCACACCCGCCGACAGGTCATGAAACGGCGTCGCCGCGACGGTCGCGCGCAACGAAACACCAGGTTGCTCCAGCCTGACAGCCGGGTCGGCCCGCCCCAGCACGCAGACCATCGCCCACCCGCAGAAAACCATTCCCCGACGCACGCCACCCCAAATCATCGATCTCATCATCTTGATAGCCCCGTTTCAGGTTCGTTCAGCGTCCAGCTGCACATAGGCGTCTTCGTGCAGCGAGGTCTCCGTCCGTCCGGACAAAAGCCTGATCCAGCTCCGACCCGAGGTCAGAACGATGAGTGCCACCAGAATGAGGAATGAGCCCGTGATGGCGCTGTTGACATACTGGCTCGTCATCAGGTGCCGCCATTGCGACAGCTGCTCCACCGTGCCGCCCGCCGCGATCTGATCCCGGTATCGCGCCGCCGCGCTGAGGAACCCCAGCCGAGGATCGGCGCTAAAGATTTTTTGCCAGCCAGCGGTCATCGTCACCGCCAGCAGCCACCCGAGCGGCAGCAACGGCACCCACAGGTAGCGAACCCGCCCCATCTTGATCAAAACCGTCGTGCCCAATGCCAGCGCGATCACCGCCAGCAGTTGATTCGCCACCCCGAAAATCGGCCAGAGCGAATTGATGCCGCCGAGCGGGTCGATCACCCCTTGGTAAAGAAAGTAGCCCCAGAGCATCACGAACAACACGCTCCCCACCCACGCGCTGGCCGGCGCATCCGTCCGCCCCAAGGGCTTCCACGCCAGCCCCAACAAATCCTGCACGAGAAAACGCCCCACCCGCGTGCCCGCGTCGATCGTCGTAAGAATGAACAAGGCCTCAAACATGATCGCAAAGTGATACCACAGCGCCAACGCACTCTTGCTGCCCACCACGCCCGCAAACATGTGCGCCATGCCCACGGCAAAGGTCGGCGCTCCGCCCGTGCGCCCGATCATCGTCTTCTCCCCGACGTCCGCCGCCAACGCGTCCATCTGCTGAAGCGTCACCGGGAACCCCAGCCGCGTCACCTCCGCCGTGACCGCCGCCGCCTCCCCCGGCAGGTTGATCGCAAAATACTCGCCCGGCTCCATGACACAGGCCGCGATCAAGGCCATCACGCCCACCAGCATTTCCGTCACCATACCGCCGTAGGCGATCACCCGGATGTCACGCTCGCGGGCGAGGATCTTCGGTGTCGTGCCCGAGGCGATGATGGCGTGAAACCCGGAGATCGCCGAACACGCGATCGTGATGAAACAGAAAGGAAACACCGCGCCGGCAAACACCGGACCGCTGCCATCGACGAAGCGCGTCAACGCCGGCATTTTTAAGGTTGGCGCCAGCACCACAATCGCCACTCCCAACATCGCCACCGCCCCGATTTTCATGAACGAGCTCAGGTAATCCCGCGGCGCCAACAGCAACCAGACGGGCAGCACGCTCGCCAGCAGACCATACCCCATCAACCCGATCGCCAGGGTGCGGCCATCGAGCGTGAGCCAGGTTTCCAGCGCGGTCCCCGGAATCCATTGTCCCCCCACCACCGCCGCCAGCAGCCCCACGATGCCGAAGACCGAAATGACTCCGATATGGATTTTCGTGAAACGCATCGCCGCGCCCATCACCAGCGCGACGGGCATGGTCGCCAGAATCGTGAACAATCCCCAGGGACTCTCGGCCAGGGCCCGCACGACCACCAAGGCCAGCACCGCCAGAATGATGACCATGATCGCCGTCGTGCTGATCAACGCCAGCAGCCCGGCAAACGGCCCCACTTCTTCCCGCACCATCTGACCCAGCGATTTTCCCCCGCGCCGCGTGGAGCAGAACAACACGATCGAGTCGTGCACCGCCCCGCCCAACGTCGCGCCCACCAAGATCCACAACAGCCCCGGCAAATACCCGAACTGCGCCGCCAAGACCGGTCCCACCAACGGCCCGGGACCCGCGATCGCCGCAAAATGGTGACCAAACACCACCCAGCGATTCGTCTTCACAAAATCTTTGCCGTCGTCCTTCACCACGGCCGGTGTCGCCCGCAGATCGTCGAGCGTCAGCACCTTGGCCATCAGCCACGCCGAGTGAAACCGATAGGAAATCGCAAAAACACAGACCGCCGCCACCACCATCCAGAGCGCGTTGACCGGCTCGCCTCGAGAGAAGGCAAGGATCCCCAAGGAACCCGCCCCCAACGCCGCCACCGCGACCCATACCAAAACAAAACGGACCGTGAGCCGGGGCGCGTGCGGAAAAATCATGGACGAGAAAGCAAGGGGTTCGAAGAAGGGAGGGCGGCGACCGATCCGGCGAAGTGAAACCACGCCAAAACACCTCAAAGGTGGGCCAAGGGGCGAAAATTTGTGACCTATGTCAACCTCGTCCGGTTTCCGGTCAAGCGAATTTCTTATTAAGAACCATCCTCCATTCCGCCTTCCTTTCCCTCTCCATAAATAATCCACGCGACTTGCCCCAGCCAAGATAGAACCAATCCGCCCGCCGGACGGAAAAGCCCTTGACGGCATCCTGATCTGACATATGTCACTTTACACCCCGCCCGATTTCTCCCCGTCTTCATGCCTGTCCCCAAGCTCACTCTCGTAAGAAATGGCCAAGTTCCGGTCTACGAGCAGATCGCCGACCACCTGAAGGCGCGGATCGCCGCCGGCGAACTCGTTCCCGGCCAGAAACTTCCGGGCATCAAAGTCCTGGCCAAATCCATGGGCGTGAACCACCTGACCCTCCGGCAAGCCTTGCGCACGCTCGAGGGATCGCGGGTGGTCGCCACCGAATCGGCCCGCGGCACCTTTGTCGTCGGCACCAAACCGAGCCAGCTGCAGGTCGCGCTCATTCTGCCCAATCTCAACGAGAGCTCGTCCCGCCTCTCCGGCGGCGTGCAGGAAGTCATGGCGGAGTCGAAATCAACGGTGGACATCTTCCACTACGACGAAAACGACGCCTTGGAATGCGATCAGATCAACCGCCTCTCGGCCGAAGGCTACGACGGCGCCATCATTTTCCCCAGCCTGAGCCCCGTCTCCCTCAAACCCCTCCTGCAAATGATGCTGGACGGATACCCGATCGTCTTCGTCGACCGGGCACCCGGGCAGTTTCCGTGCTGGTCCGCCTGGGCCGATAATTTTCGCGGCGGCTACCTCGCCACCGAACGACTCATCCGCTCCGGCTGCACCCGCATCGGCTGCGTCAGCTCCAACGTCAGCGGCGTGCACGAACGCTACGAGGGTTTCCTCCGCGCCATGGGCGACCATCAATTACCCATCGACTTCAATCTCGTGCGCTTGGTCGAGGCCCGCGACGAACACATCGAGGCCACCGTCGACGAATGGCTCGCCCTGCCCGACCCCGTGAACGGCATCTTCTTCACAAACGACTTCCAGGCCTTCCGCGGTCTCCGCCACGCCCGCGAAAAAGGCAAAAAGGCCCCCGCCGATATCCGCATCGTCGGATTCGACGATCTCTCCATCTGCGGGCTCAGCACGCCGGCCCTCACCACCGTGCGACAGGATTTCACGAAAATCGGCCACGCCGCGGCCAACCTGCTGAGCGAGCAAATCGGCCTGCCGAAGGAGAAGCGTTACTCCGCCGCCCGCCACGAAAGCATCCCCGTGGAACTCATCGTTCGCGGCAGCGCCTGATCCCGTCCCCGTTTCGAACCGACTGTCACTTTTCGCCCTAAAACTGACCTATCTTAACCTAACTCAATCGTGCCGACACCTACCCCGACCGATCTCATCAAGCTCCCTCGCCGCCGCGTCCCGCCTGACTCGAACCCGCCGACACGTCTCCGCGGTCGATTCCGTCAACTGCTGACCGCAGCCGCCGCCCTCATCGCCGGTAGCGGATCTTTCTGCGCTACCGTCGCGGCTGCGGAAACCGCCACCCCCCACTACGACGTGGTGGTCTTCGGAGCCACCCCCGGAGGCATCATGGCGGCCGTCGCCGCCGCCCGCAGTGGCGAATCCGTCATCCTCCTCGAGCCCTCTTACATCGTCGGCGGCATGCTCTCCGGCGGCCTCACCAAAACCGACATCGGCAACCGCGAAACCGTGGGCGGCCTTTCCCTCGAATTCTTCTCCCGCGTCGAACGCTACTATCGCGACACCTACGGACCCGACTCCACCCAGCTTGCCGAATCCCACCAAGGTCTGTTCTTCGAACCCCACGTGGCCGACCTCGTCTTCTCCGCCCTGCTGAAGGAAGCCGGCGTCACCGTCCTCAGAAAACAACACCTGCTCTCCGCCGCGGTCGCCTCCAACCGCCTCGGCTCCATCCGCACCCGTCACTACGAAACCGGCGAGGAACTCACCACCCGCGGACGCGTGTTCATCGACTCGACTTACGAGGGCGACTTGCTGGCCGCCGCCGACGTGCCCTACCGCGTCGGCCGCGAAGCCCGCGAGGAATACGGCGAATCCCTCGCCGGCCTTACCACCGGCCCGGAGATGTATCGGGGCAAAGGCGACCATCGCGTCCAAGCCTACAACTTCCGCTCCACCCTCACCACGCGTGACGACATCCGCGTCGCCATCGCCAAACCCAAATACTACTCCCCCGGCCCGCACCGCCACTTCATCGAAACCATCAAGCGCCACAACTTCCGCACCTTCGAGGATCTGTTTCACGACGCCCCGCTGTGGGGCCCCGTCAACGGCAAGTCCGATCCCAACAAAGCCGACTACACCGGCGTCAATTACAACTACCCCGAGGCCGACTACGCCATGCGCGCCGAGATCGCCGACCGCGTGCGCGACCACTGGCTGAGCCTGTGGTGGATGCTGCAGAACGACCCCGCCTTGCCCGAGGAGTTCAAGACCTCGGCCCGGCGCTGGGGCCTCCCGGGAGACGAGTTCGTCGAGAGCGGCCACGTCTCCCCGCAGATCTACGTTCGCGAGGCCCGCCGCCTCCTCGGACGCTACATGCTCAAACAGCGCGACCTCGAACGCGACCGCCACAAGCCCGACACGATCGCCCAGGGCAGCTACAACATCGACTCCCACGACGTAGCCACCTTTCTCACCCCCGACGGCCCGGTGAACGACGGCTACCTCATCTCCAGCGTCGACCCCTACGAGATCCCCTACCGCTCCATCACCCCGTTCGCCCCCGACAACCTCCTGGTCACCTGCGCCGTCTCCGCCACCCACATCGCCTACGGCAGCCTGCGCATGGAGCCCGTGTTCATGATGATCGGTCAGGCCGCCGGCTTCGCCGCCCATCTCGCCCACCGCGAGGACCAGGCCGTCCAAGACATATCCATTTCTCAACTACAAGGGCTGCTCACCTCCGCCGGCATTCCGCTCCAGGCGCCGTTTCGCCCCGTCGTTGAAATCGTCGCGCCCGCCGGCCCCGTCGTGGCCGGGCAACCGGTTCGGTTCGAGGCGGTGGATCATCAGGTCCGCAGCCCCCTCACCTACCACTGGAATTTTGACGGCAGCGGCGCCACCCAAAGCACCAGCCGCACGCCGGAGTTCGTTTTCCCGATCGACCAGACCGTCACGGTCAGCCTGAAGGCCGTCGACGCCGACGGAAACCACTCCCTGGTCGAACACCACACGCTCGTCGTCGGCAAGGGATCGGAAACCGACCGCGCCGTCACCGCCATGCAGGCCGAGCTGACCGGCCGCTGGGACCGCGGCAGCACGCGCAGCGTCGAGAATCGCCAGCGCGTGAACTACGTCGACATGAACGCCGGCAAGGGCGAGAAGCGCGCTGTATTCAGCACCGTGATACCGCGGGCCGGCACCTACCGGGTCGCGTTCTCGTTTCAGGAAGGCCCCAACCGCGCCGCCGCCGTGCCGGTGACCGTCACGCATGGCGGTGGAGAAACCACCGTCACCGTCGACCAAAAGAACCGCGGCACCGTCTTCGCCTTTCGCCCCCTCGGCGACTTCCGCTTCGAAACCGGCGAAACCGCCCGCGTGACCGTCAGCAACGCCGACACCTCCGGCTATGTCTCGATCGACGAGGTCCGCTGGATTCGCCTCGGCCCCTAACGCTCCAAACCATGCCCATCTCCGCCGCCGATTCCGACGCCGCCGCTCCGCGCCCCAGCACCTCCCCGCCTCCCGAGGCGCCACCTCGTCGCGTTCCGACCGACCCGGGCGACTCGCTGGCCGGCTTGGTGAACCCGCTGCAGGGAACCGACTCCCACCAGGCGTTCTCCACCGGCAACACCCTGCCCTTGGTCGCATGGCCGCACGGCATGGTCGCCTGGACCCCTCAAACCGACGAAGGCCGCTGGATCTACGACCAACGCGCCCCGAAGTTGCAGGCGTTTCGCGCCACCCATCAGCCCAGCCCATGGATGGCCGACTACGGCCAATTCATGATCATGGCGACCTCGGCCGAGCGCCCTCCGCTCAACTACGAGGACAGCAGTTCCTTTTATCGGAAGAGCGACACGATCTCCCGCCCCCACTATTTCCGCACCATCCTGCACCGCTTCGGCATCGAGGCCGAGTGCGCCCCGACCGAACGCGGCGGTTGCTTCCGCTTCACCTATCGCGAGGGCCCGCACGCTTGGCTCGCCTTCAAACTGGGCCAGGGAGAAATGCTGCGCGTCGATCGTGAGCAACGCCGGGTCTACGGCACGTCCACCGCCAACAGCGGCGGCGTCCCCGGCAACTTCGGCGCCCACTTCGTCGCCGAGATCGACGCGGAGATTCTCGAGTCCGGCTCCCCCACTCCCGCCGTCTCCTCGCAACCCAACCGGATCGCCCCGGCCTGGCTGTGGCTCAAACTTCGGCGCCCCGCGCATCGCCGCGTCACCGTGCGCATCGCCACGTCTTTCATCAGCGAAGCCCAAGCCCGCGCCAATCTCCACCGCGAGCTCGGCGCCTCCACCCTGCCCGATCTCGCCGCCGCCGCCGAGGAAACCTGGAATCGCCGCCTCGCCGTCATCGAGATCGAGGGCGCTTCCGCCGACCAGCGGCGCACGTTCTACAGCTGCCTCTATCGCTGCCTGCTCTTCCCGC
>CAXBDS010000243.1:0-7096 GCA_963974355.1 uncultured Opitutaceae bacterium | reverse complement strand
CAGGCATCGACCCAACCTTGATTCAGCGGGCTCTCTCGGGCTCGAGCGCGGAGGCTCCGACGGAAGGAGGACTGAAGATGGGCATCGGATTGCGGCTCGTTAAGGCCCTCTTGGCGCTGCAGGCGTCCCGACTCGAAATCACGCGGGAGGTCGCGGGGGGCATGTGTTTCTCCTTCGGACTGAAACGAGTGTCCCCAGTCTGAATTTGAGCACAAAAAAGGGGGGCGAAGGCCCCCCTTGTGCGGTGAAACTTGCCCGGCCTCAGACTTGCTCGAGGAGTTGATAGAGGCGGGTGATCATCTTCGTGGGGTCTTCGAGCAGACCGGCGGCGAGGAGCGCATTGTCGAAGAGCTGTTCCGCGACCAACGTGGCCTTCGGGGCGTCGGCGCTGCGGGTGGCCGACAGACGCTTGATGACGGCGTGGCGCGGGTTCAGCTCGAGGTTCACCTTGATCGGAGCGTCTTCGCCCTCCTTGTTCATCGCTTTCATCATGCGGCGCATCTGCGGGGACATGAAGGAGTCGGCGTTGAGCACGGCGGCGGGTGAGCCGACGAGGCGGTCGGAGGCTTTCACTTCGGCGACCTTTTCGCCGAGGGTTTCTTTCAACCACGTGATGAGCGCATCAAGGTCTTCCTTGGCGAGCGGCTCGCCTTCGCCGGTCGGGGCCTCGTCGAGCTTCACGTCGGCGCTGTCGGCGGCGAGGAGTTTCTTGCCGTCGAACTCACGCAGGTTGCGCATGACATAGTCGTCGACGCCTTCATAGCAGAAGACGACCTCGAGGTTGCGGGCCTTGAACCCTTCGAGATACGGGCCGCTTTCGATGGCCTGGCGGTTGGGGCCGAGAAGGAAATAGATTTCCTTTTGGTCGTCTTTCATGCGCGAGACGTAGTCGGCCAAAGAGGTGGTCTTGCCCTTCTCGGTGAGGGACGACTCGAAGCGGAGCAGCTTGGCCAGAGCGTCCTTGTGGGTGAAGTCGATGGCGGCGCCTTCCTTGAGGTAAAAACCAAATTCGGCGTAAAACTCATCGAACTTTTCCGGACGGTTCTTGGCCTCGTCGCCGAGGAACTTGATGAAGCGCTTGGTGATGACCGTATTCAGTTTCTCGATCAGGGCGCGGTCCTGCATGGTTTCGCGCGAGATGTTGAGCGGGAGATCCTCGCTATCGACGACGCCCTTGAGGAAGCGCAGCCACTCGGGCAGGAGATCCTTCGGGGACGGGTCGATGAGGACCTTGCGGCAGTAGAGCGAGACCGACGGCTCGGCGCGCGTCATGCCGAACTTTTCCGGGTTGCTCTGCGGAACGAAGAGCAGGGCGTTGATGGCGAGCGGGGCGTCGGCCGAGAAGTGCAGGCGCAGGCGGGGCTCGTCGTAGGCGTGGGCCTGGAATTTGTAGAACTCGGTGTATTGCTCGTCGGTGATCTCGTTCTTCGAACGCAGCCAGAGAGCGGAAACGGTGTTGATGTGTTTGCCGTTGAGCTTGATCGGGAAAGAAACGAAGGCGGAGTAGCGCTCGAGGATGGCCTTGATCCGGTCTTCCTTGGCGTATTCGGCGCTGTCGTCGTTGAGCTCGATGACGATTTTGCAGCCGCGCTGTTGGTCGGGGCTTTCCTCGATGGCATAGGAGCCGGCGCCGTCGCTGGTCCAGAGTTGGCTGGCCGCGTCTTTCTTCCACGAGTGGGTGTAAACCTTGACGGACTTCGCGACCATGAAGGCGGAGTAGAAGCCGACGCCGAACTGGCCGATGAGGTTGTCGTTCTTGGCGCCGCCATCCTTGATGGCTTTGAGGAAGGCTTTCGAGCCGGAGTGGGCGATGGTGCCGAGGTTCTCGACGAGCTCCTCCTTGGTCATGCCGATGCCGTAGTCCTGAATCGTCAGGGTCTTGGCCTCTTCGTCGGTCGTGAGATTGATCTCGAGCTCAAGCTTCTCGTCTTGGACGTCCTTTTCGGTGAGCTGGAGGTGGCGCAGCTTTTCGAGGGCGTCGGAGGCGTTGGAGACCAATTCGCGGACGAAAATCTCTTTTTCGGTGTAGAGGGAGTGGATGACGATATCGAGCAGCTGCTTGATCTCGGCTTGGAACTCGTGGGTTTCAGGCGTGGTGGTAGACATGGGCTTTTTGGGTTGAAGTTGGGAGTTAAAGTTGAAGCGCCGGGCGCTAGAAAAGGGGCAGGTCAAACGGTGGAGGCGCCGGGGGCAATCAATTCCAAGGCGGCGCGGCCGCCCACGACCGCCTCGACGGGTATTTTGCGGTCGAGCGTCGCGAGTTTGCCGCCTTGAGCGACGGCGAGCGCGAGCAGGTAGATGTCGGTGAGGGCGGCGCTGCCGGGCGCCAGCGGCAAGGTGAAGCGTTCGCGGTCGGTGAGGCTGATGCTATCCGGCCAGAAGGTGTGGCTGGGCATGGCGCAAAACGCGGTCAGGAGTCCAGTGATCGCTGCGGGGGTTGCGTTGAGAGTGGGGTAACGCGGGTTGCTCGCGATGCGCACGAAGCCGTTTTCGGTGAGCGGGCAGCTGGCCCAGCCGGCGGCGCTGGTGCGGGCGAACCACGCGTGGGCGTCGTCGTGGGCGGAGTGCTGCGCGTCGCAAAGCGCGAGCAGCAAATTTACGTCGAGCAGGTAAACCATCAGGGCGTTTCGTCGCGCAGGCGGTTGACCAGATCGAGCGTCACGACCGGCGCGCCGGGGCGGGCGGCAAAGATGGGGACGCCGTTGCGGGTGGCGCCAGCGGGGGCCCGCTGGAGTCCGGCGCGCATGAGTTCGGAGGCGACTTGGCCAGCGGAGACGCCGCGTTGGGCGGCGATGCTCTTGGCGGCAAGGAGGACGTCGTCGGCAATTTCCAGCGTGGTGCGCATAGCGCATCACGCATCACGCATCACTTGCGACTAGTCAAGGCCGAGGGAGGATTTTTCCCGGCTAGTCGGGATCTAAGTTCCTTCTCCCTTAGCGGTCCAAGGGGGACGGGTGAATTGGTAAGTCGCTAGGCAAACCATGCTCGACAACCTGAAGCTTGGCTCCTTGTGCCTGAGCGTGGGATTGAAGCGAAGCTGTCGTGGCATCGGAAAGGTCTGCCCACGGGACCACCGTGATCGGCGTTACTTGATCGATCTTAATGTCGCAAAGAGCGCTTATCGCCGCGCTTAAAAGGTCGAGCAGTTCGTGCCAGTGTTTGCCGAACCTTTCACGTATCCGAGGACTTTCCTGCACGAGGTAACGCAGATAATCCAAGCCGTCTAAGCACTCGTGTCGAATTGATGCAGAGCCTAGATTCAGCGAGTCATATTTGGGGTGCTCCAGATCGTCCCGCATCGCTTTGATGGCGAGCACACCTCTGTCCCAGTTGGTATCAGACGCCAAAGCGTAGCCTTCGAACCCTGACCAATTCGAGGGCGATTTTAGCTCCTTAAACAGTTTCTCGTAGTGTTTGGCTCGCGGCTTCTTACCCGCCGGCAGTTGATCATGCGGAGTTTCTAGCCAATCGGAACCTCGGGTAATGATCATGCCGGCTTGGATGGCGCCGAACGTTGCGAAAACCAAATAAGTGAACGCCCGGGGAGTTTCCTCAGCCACGTTCGTGAATCGCCGGATGTCCTGCAGATAGAAGACGAGATCCGATTCGGGCGAATGATGGAGGAAAGAATCGGCTGCCATGGGATTGTAGTTGTTGATCCTTAGCGGCCTCCATCCTCGGAGTGCGCCTGATCCTAGCGCTTTTCCGCCTCGTCCTCGTCGAGTGGTTCGACATGGGCCAGTTCGTGGTCGGGCGACACGGGCGGTCCCCGCAGAATGCGGTAGGTGCAGTAGACGAAAAGGACGGTGACGAAACCGACCGAGAGAAACATGTTGATCCAACCTCCGGTTGTCATGGCTCAGTATAAGGGGTCAGGGGGTTGAGACGGGCGGGCGCTTGGCCCAAAGCTTGCCGCCGAGGTGGGTGACGACGAAGGCAAAGACCGTCACGATGAAGATGAAGAAGATCGAGAGGCGGGCCACGTTGCTGGCCTTCGCGCCGATGAGATCCTCGATGCGACCGGTCGGGGCGAATTGGGGATCGCTGATCGACAGGTTCCAGCCAAAAACATTTTGCACGAGGAACGCGGTGAAGATCGCGAGCAAGAGACCGGGCGTGACGTATTTGATGATGAACTTGTAGATCTTGGGGATCTGCATTTCGGCGCCCTCGTGGGCAATTTTCCAGCCCTTTTCGATACCGAGGAACCAACCGAAGATGATCACGAGGATGGTCGCCTGGATGAAGAGCATCACGTTGCCGACCCAGAAGTCGAGGGTGTCCATCGCTTTCAGGTCCTTCGAGAAATACCAGACCAGCAAGGTGCCGGTGGCGGTGACGAGGGAGAGCAGGGCGACCGAAGCCTTGCGCTCGATGTTGAGGCATTCCTCCAAGAACGCGATGCCGGGCTGCAACATCGACAGCGAGCTGGTGAGGGCGGCGAGGAAGAGCAGCACGAAGAAGATCGAGCCGAAGATCGCGCCGGCCGGCATGTGCGAAAAGACCTCGGGCAACACCATGAAGCCGAGCCCGAAGGTGCCTTGGCCGACGATGCCTGCGGCGCCGAGAAACATGAAGGCGGCGGGGACGGTGATGAGACCGCCGAGACCGACCTCGCAAAATTCGTTGGCGGCGGTGGCGGTGAGGCCGCTCAAAACCACATCGTCGTTGCTGCGCAGATACGAGGCGTAGTTGATGATGACGCCAAAACCGACGGTGATGGAGAAAAAGATCTGACCGGCCGCGGCGAGCCAGAGCTCGGGGTTGCGCAGGCCGGAAGCGACGTTGCCCGGATTCCAGAGGAAGCCGAGGCCGTTGATCAGGTTTTGGTCAGGCTTCAGCGGATCGGGGGTGCCGAGGGTGAGCACGCGCCCGAGAATAACGATGGCGATGACGATGAGCGCCGGCATGGCGATCTTGCAGACCGTCTCGATGCCGCGCGACACGCCGAGATAGATGAAGAAAAAGTTAACCACGTAGGCGATGAGCACGAAGATACCCACATCGTGGATACCGAAGCGCAGGGCAACGCCGTCCTCGCCGGCGCCGGTGAAGGAACCGAAGAATGCACCGAAGTTGGTCGCCGGATTACCGAGTGAACCGAAGATCGTGTTTACGGCGTAGCCGAGCGCCCAGGCCTCGACGTAGACGTAATACATGTAGATCACGACCGGCACGATGAAGCCGATCACGCCGAGGTATTTGCCTGCCGGATGCTTGAGCATCGCGTGGAAAATGCCCGAGGTGGAGTGAAACCCCATGCGGCCGCCATGGCGCCCAAGAGTCCACTCGGTCCAGCAAATCGGAATGCCGATGAGCAGGAGCGAAACGAAGTAGGCGATCATGAATGCGCCGCCGCCGTATTGGGCGGCGAGGCCGGGGAAGCGCAGGAAGTTGCCGAGGCCGACGGCGCTGCCGGCGACCGCCAAAATTACGCCAAGTCGGGAGGACCATACCTCTTTGGGAGCTGCCATGGGCGTGAAGGCCTAAGCGGACCGCGGGCAACTGCAACGGCGTTTTTGGTCCTTGCCGGTGGAGTGCGACAGGGGCACGGGGATTTTCATGGATTTGAGGCGAGTTGGGGTCGGGCCAGCGCCGGACGACCGGGCGGGTCGAGCACCCGTCCGGCGAGGGCGAGGGTGCGTTGCCCGTTTCGGACGGCGGCGATGCCATTGACGAAGACGTGTTGCACGCCGGTGGGGTAGACGTTGGGTTCGGCGACGCTGGTCTGATCGCGGAGATGGGCCATATCGAGCACGACGATGTCGGCTTTTTTCCCCGGCACGAGTCGCCCGCGATCAGGAATGTTGATGATATCGGCGGGCAGCGAGGTGGCCTTGCGCACGGCTTCTTCCAAGGAGTCGACCTGCAGCTCTTGACTGAAGTAACCGAGGCGGCGGGGAAAGGTGCCAAAGCAGCGGCGGTTGGTGCCGATGTATTTCAACGGGCCCACGGCTTCTTCGGGTAGCACGACCCAACCATCGGTCCCGACGGCGGCCCAGGGTTGGGCGAAGTAGAGTGCGACGTCGCGTTCATCGAGGCTGAGCGCGCGCATTTTGGCGCCGCCGGCCTTGGTCGATTCGCCTTCGAGTTGGAGGGCGATCGCGACCTCGGTCAGGGTGGCTTGGCGCAGGGCCATGATTTCGGCAATCGTTTTGCCGATGTAGTTGGGATCCGGATAATCGAGGATGACGACGTTTTCCGCGCCACCCTTCAACGCCACCTGGTGTTCCACGTCTTGCACGAGATCGTGCATCGTGCTCGCGGGAGAATCGAGGGTGAGACGGAGTTGCGCGGTGAAGTCGATGGTTTCGTCGGGGCGGCTCGAGGTGCGACCGCCGAGTGACCACGGAGGCAACATGACGAAATCGCCATCCGATCCTGCGCTGTCGAACGCGTAGAGATCGATGAACAGACGGGCGCCGCGATCCCGCGCGGCTTGGAGGAGGGCGATCCATTTGGCGGCTTGGCCGCGGTAGCCGGGCCCCCATCCCTTCATGTGCGTGACGACGGTGTTGACGCCGGTGGTCTCCGCGACGCGGATGGTTTCGCCCAAGGAAACTTCGAGGGTGGGCGGGGGCACGCCGGGATTTTCGCTCGGTTTATACCACATCGGGGCGATGCCTTGGCTGCGTTGATGCGCGATGTAGAGACCGCCATATTCGGGTAACACCTTGGCCAGCTCCACGAGTTCGGCGGTGGTTGAGTATCGGCCGCTGTAATACTCCAAACCGAGCGATAGGCCGAAGGAGCCTTCCTCCTCCATGCCGCGGCGCAGGATGGCTTTCATCGCTTCGATCTCGGCTTCGGTGGCGGCGCGTTCCTGATCGTCTTTCAGGACCATCGCACGCAGGGCGTTGTGGCCGTTGAGCAGGGCCACGTTGACGCCTATGCCGGCGACTTGCATCGCCTGTCGCTCCTCGACGAGCGAAGGGGGTTGGCGACCGTCTTGGTTGACCGCGCCGGTCGTGATGCCTTGCGCGACGAAGTTCTGCGCGGCCCGGCGGCGCGGATCGGTCGAGAGCAGGCCTTCGTCGCGATCAAGATGGGCATGCATGTCGATGAAGCCGGGCGCGACCACCCATCCGCTCCCGTT
>CAXBDS010000242.1:0-7182 GCA_963974355.1 uncultured Opitutaceae bacterium | reverse complement strand
GCACGGTTACGTTCGCCCCAGGCACGCACTTGGCGGGTGGCCTCCCAGCCGTCCAGCACCGGCATGTGGCAATCCATCAACACGACATCCGGCAACGGTTCATCCCGCAGGGCCGCCAAGGCCGCCTGACCATCGCCCACCACGGTGTAGGTGCAGCCAAGCGCGATGAGCTGTCGGCCCAGGATCTTGACGTTTATCGCGTTGTCTTCGGCCACCAGAATGCGCAGTTCCAACGCGTCGCTCTGATTCAGAATAGGCTGCGCGGGAGGACTCACCATCGGCGCTTCAGATAACGGAATCGTGAAGAAGAACGTGGACCCATGGCCGGGCTGGCTGCGCGCTTCAAGACGGCCGCCCATCATGTCCACCAATCGTGCGCTGATCGCGAGGCCGAGTCCGCTGCCGCCATAACGCCGCGTTGTCGAGGTGTCGGCCTGCGTGAACCGTTCAAAGACGCGATGCAATGTCTCCTCGTCCATGCCGATGCCGGAATCACGAATGGAAAATTTCAGCCACCAGTCCGGCCCCGGGCCTTCCGCCCGCGTGACATCGATCCAAACCTGGCCAGGAGACAGGGTAAACTTAATCGCGTTGGCGATCAGATTGAGCAGCACCTGACGCAGGCGTAAGCTGTCACCCGAAAAATGGGTGGTCAGGTCGGTGCTGACCGACAATTGCAAGGCGACACCGTCGGTTTGAGCGCGGCTCGCCATGAGCCGCAGGCAGGCGTTCACGAGGTCGTCGAGCGCGAAGATATGTCGTTCGAGCCGCAGCTGGCCTGACTCCATTTTTGAGAGATCCAAAATGTCGCCCAACAGATGCAGCAGATGATCCCCCGAATCGGCGATCATCCCGACGCTTTCCTTCACTTCGTCGTCCAAGCTGGGGTGCCGCCGCAGCAAATCCGCGGAGGCGATGATGCCGTTGAGCGGGGTGCGAATCTCGTGGCTCATGTTGGCGAGGAACTCGCTCTTGACCTGAAGAGCCCGTTGGGCGGCATCCTTGGCCGCTTCCAATTCATGGGTGCGTTCCTGGACCCGCTTCTCCAGATCGGCGTTGAGCCGCCGGGTCGCGTTCAGCGATTCTTCGCTGCGGCGGTGAGCCACTTCGATCATCAGGATCAACGACAGGCCCAGAAAAAACACGAAGCCCAAGGCAATAAGTCCGTCCCGTGCCAAAGCATTGGCGGCGAAACGCAGCGGATCGTCGATCGCCAGTCCCGCGACAATGATCGATCTGAAATACAGGTGGCTGCCCACGATGACGCTGAGCACCAGCACCGCCACCCAGCGGCTGCCAAAGACGAGCGCAAGCAACAGGAATACCACATCGAAGGCATAAAGCTGCACCGCGCCGCCGAAGCGCTCGACCATCTCGGGACCGAGCAAAATGACTCCGTGGGCCGGCACGAGCAGGACAAAGGCGAAGGTATTCCCCGCCCACGTCAGGCGTCCGCGCGCCAACCATCGCAGTGAAATCAACGCCGCGATCGCAATCGCCGCATTGATGACTAGGCGTATGCCCACATTTGGCGTGCCGACCGCGAACAGCTTGATGATGTTCAGCGGCACGAACACGAATACCAGCGTGTTGAACGCCACCAGCAGCCGGGCCTTGCGACCCGAGATGTAGTCCTGGTTGCGATACGCTTCGTCGAATCTGCCGAGAAACTTTTGGGCGGCGCGAACCATGCCTTGACTTTGGGTATTCAAAGTCCGTCGGACGTTATTCAGGCGGGGTTCTAGGCGGGGAAGGATCTGCCCCGGGGAGGGGCTTCGGCGATGGCTTTGATTTCAATGAAGACCGCACCCGCGCCTGCATTGGCCAGCGCATCGATGGCCGCCCCCACCTCCTTGAGCTCGATCGGCTCGGCGCTCGCCTCGGCGGCACCGAGCCGACAGGAGAAGGTCCACCGGGTCGTTCCTTCGGGCAGCTCCTTTTGGCGGGCGCGTTTGAGGTATTTGTTCACCTCGTGGCGGACCTTGTCACGCACCCTTGCGTCGTCTTTGCCTGGGGCGGTAAGTGGTAAGGTCTTTTTCATGTGGGGCGCAGCGTTCCGGTCGGGGGCCTCTGACTCAATGGGAATCCGCCGGCCTCAGGTAATTCAGACAACTGGCGTTTGTCGCGTCAAAATTCCCTGGCGGCCGGGCCTCCGTGGATCCCGCACGATTCGCGTTGCGGCGGCGCTGAAATTTTAAGTTTTAGACCGATGGGAACGAAATATCTACCAACCACGCGGGACTTGAAGGCTACGCAGCGCTTTCAGGATAAACACGCGCGGACCCAGCCCGGATTGAAAAAGTTCGCGGGAGGAAAGAAGTCTCGTTCCCTGCGCAAGAAGAGCTGACATTAAGTCGCGTCACAGGTCGGCGCCGCCGTGCGGAAGGGATCTTTCGGATACGTCCGGCGCTATCCGAAAGCGTGGATTAAGCTGTTATCATCATGAGTGCCAATTTCGAAGAACTGGACTATCAACCCACGCCACTCGGTCCGGTGAGCCTTCGGCGGCAACGCCTGAAGATGCTGGGAAACCGGGAAATCTTCGAGGTGAAGTTGGGCGACGATTATTTGATGTCGTCGCTGTTCACCAAGGTGGAGGAAGAGCTGGCGCGGCTCGGTCTCGCGGCGATCGAAGGCGACGGACTCGATGTCGTCGTGGGCGGTTTGGGCTTGGGCTACACGGCGTGGACCGCGCTGCAGGATGCGCGGGTGCGCGATCTGATCGTGGTGGACTACCTGCAGCCCGTGATCGATTGGCACGAACGGGGCTTGGTGCCGCTCGGCCCCAAATTGACTGAGGACCCGCGTTGCCGCTTCGTGCGGGGGGATTTCTTCGCACTGTCGGCCGCTGACGGAAAGGGTTACGATCCGGTCATGGTCGACCGGAAATTCCACGCCATCTTGCTCGATATCGACCATTCACCCGACCACCTGCTTCATTCGCGGCATGCTGAATTTTATAGCACCGCCGGACTGCGGGCTTTGGCGGATCGACTGGAGTCGGGCGGCGTGTTCGGGCTGTGGTCGGACGATCCGCCGGAGTCGGCTTTTCTCGCCCGTTTGGAAGGTGTTTTCACGGCGGTGCGCACGGAGGTGGTGGCGTTCCCCAATCCATTTTTGCACCGGGATTCCGAAAGCACGGTTTACCTCTGTCGGCGGGCTTGATTTCTCGGGGCGGGCTTGAGGCAAAGGGCCGCTCGCGCCCGGCGAGACAGATCGTTCCTTGCGAATCGACGCACGTTGCACAATATGACGTGTGGCTAATTTTCCGCATCCTCACCTGCTCCTTTCCCTCTCTCCCTTAGCCGGATGAACCGCGCTTACTGGGACGATTTGGCGGCGACTTACGACGAACAGATTTTCAGTGTTCTGCGTTCCGATGACCGCGGCGTGATGGCGGATCATATCGCGCGTCACGCCGATCAGGGCAAGACGGCGGCTGACCTCGGTTGCGGCCCCGGACAAATCACTCCGCTGTTGGCGGCCCAATTTGGCGCCGTGCACGCCTGCGACATTTCGCGCGGTTTGTTGACGCAAGCGCGCGAGGCGTGTTACGAAAACGACAACGTCGAGTTTTATCGCCACGACCTATCCCAGCCCGTCGATCCACCCTTCGCTCCGGTGGACTTTGCCGTGTGCGTCAACGTCATCCTCAGCGCCGATCTTGAAGTGCGCGAACGGATGTGGAACAGCATCACCGCGTCGGTCGGAATGGGCGGCACGTTGTTGCTCGTATTGCCTTCGCACGAATCGGCGCTCTACGCGAATTTTCGCCAGCTCGATTGGCATGTGCGCACAGGCCTGCGCGGGGCTGAGGCGATGCGAAGAAGTGCGACCAATGAAAGCGCGGTCACTCAGCTCGAACATGGCGTGCGTGAGATCGACGGGGTGGGCACGAAACACTACTTGCGTGAGGAGATCATCGTGCAGTTGGCCGACCGTGGATTGCATGCCGAGGAGTTCACCAAACTCACCTACGATTGGGAAACGGAGTTCGCGAATCCGCCCGCTTGGTTGGGCACGCCGCACCCGTGGAACTGGCTCGTGTTGGCGCGCCGCTGAGGCCGCGTCCGCACCGTTTTTTTGAGACGGGCAAAAAAGCGCGTAACTTAATCGCGGGAGCTGGGTTTTCCCTGCGAATGCTTCGGCCAAGCCGGTCGTGGCGTATCACCGCCTCCCGCCATGCTCTCCGACCTTCGTCTCACGCTGCGCAATTTCATCAAGGCCCGCGCCTTCACGGTCATCGCGATCATCACGCTCGCCGTCGGCATCGGCGCCGCCACCGCCATGTTCGGCGCGTTGCGTGCATTGGTGATGAACCCTTTCGACTATCCGCAGGCGGAACAGCTCGCCCAGGTCTGGTCGGGCGACGGGTGGTCGCTTTCGCCGGCCGATTACCTCGATCTGCATGAGCAGATGACATCGTTCACCGATTTCGGTGTTTATCGTCCGCAGTCGATCAACGTCGGCGCGCAAAACGCCGAGGTCGTTTCCGGCGTGACGGCGACTTATGGCGTGCTGCGCGCCTTCGGAGTGAAACCGATGCTCGGCCGTTGGTTGCAATCCGAGGACGACGTGAAGGGCGCGGCACCGGTCGCGGTGATCAGCCATCACCTGTGGCAGCAGAATTTCGGTGGTGATCCCCAGCTCGTCGGAGAGACCATCCGGCTCAACGGTGGCAACGTGACGGTCGTCGGTATCATGCCTGCCGCCTTCGAATTCGTCGGCCCGTGGTTGCGCACACGTGACGTGCAAATCTGGCTGCCGATGTCGCTCGAAGACGATCGGGAAAAGCGCGACAGTCACTGGCTCTGCGGTATCGCTCGTCTGCGCGATGGCGCCACGGTCGGCACTGCCGACGCCGAGATCAAGGCGATCGGAAAACGCTTCTCCGAACTCTACCCCGATAGTAACACGCGCAAACCCTTCCTCGTGCGTTCGCTGCGCTACGAGATGACAAAGGATCTCGGTTCGCAGATTTGGATGCTGTTCGGCGCGGTCTCGCTGCTGCTGCTCGTGGCCTGCGCCAATGTCGCGAGCATGTTGCTGGCGCGCGGCGCGCAACGCCAAGGCGAGCTCGGGGTGCGGGTGGCGCTCGGAGCCACGCGCGGTGACTTGGTCCGGCTCGCCTTGATCGAGAGTATGATGCTCGCCGTGATTGGCTGTGGGCTCGGGCTCACTCTGGCATTCGGCGGCATCGAAGTCCTGCGCCTGATCGCGCCGGTGAGCGAGGCGCGCAAAGCCGCCATCGCGCTCGATTTGCCGGTGGTGCTTTTCGCCTTGGGCGCGACAGTGCTGACGACCTTGTTGGCGGGGTTGCCGCCGGCCTTTGCCGCGATGCGCACGTCATTGTCGTCGGTGATTCGCTGCGATGCGCGCGGGGCGGTCGGCTCGCGTTCGCGCCATCACATGTTGCGCGCCCTCATCATCGCGCAGGTGGCGGTGGCGTTTGTCCTGGCGAATGGCGCGGCGTTGTTTTCGGCGAGCTATTACAAGCTGGTCGATGCCAACAAGGCCTTGTCGAGCGAGGACGTGTTGTCGGCGCAGCTCAACCTAAAGGGCGAGCGCTACAAGGAAAACGAGACGCGCGTGCAGTTCTGGAACCAACTCGTCGAGCGAGTGCAAACCTTGCCGGGCGTGATCAGCGTCGGGCTCACGTCCAAACTGCCGCTCGAAGGAGGCAGCAATACCAACGCTCTCGTGAACGATGAGGTCTACGATCCCACGCAACGCCGCATCAGCGTCGAGCGTTCCTCCGTTACACCCGATTACTTCAAAACGATGGGCATCACCTTGCTGCAGGGACGCAACCTCGGCCCCGAGGATGACATGACCGACGACAAGCACCTCGGTCTCGTGGTCAATCGCGCCATGGTCAAAAAAGCGTGGCCGGACCAGAATCCGATCGGCCAGATCATGCGCGCCAATCAGCCCAGCGACCCCTGGTATATCGGCACCGTCGTCGGCGTCGTGGAAGATGTGCGCCAATGGGGCGCCGACGAAGACGTGCAGCCCGAAATGTATACGACGCCGAAGGGGCATTGGGGCAGCTCACTGCACCTGAACGTGCGCTCCAACCTGCCCGTCGCCACGCTCACCCCACTTATCCGCGCCGAAGTCGCGAAGCTCGATCCTGAGCTCGCGTTGCAAAACGTGCGCACCCTCGAACAAGTCGTGCAGGACGCCACGCAGAGCCAGCGGGCTGTCGCCGGGCTGGTCGATTTTTTCATGGCGATGACACTCGGTCTCGTCGGTGTCGGACTCTATGGCACCCTCTCCTACCACTTCATGCAACGCACCCGGGAAATCGGCGTGCGGGTCGCCGTCGGCGCAGTGAAAAGCGATATCTTGAAACTCGTTTTTGGGCAGGGCGCGCGCTGGGTCACCTTTGGCCTCATCCTCGGTATCGTGGGCAGTGTCGCGCTCTCCAACGTGTTTCAATCGCTGGTTTACGGGCTGGAAGGGCTGGCACTCACGCCGCTCTTACTCGCCGCTGTTGCCGTAGCCGGGGCGGCCGGGATCGCCTGCTGGTTGCCGGCCCGACGGGCGGCGCGGCTGGATCCGCTCGTCGCGTTGCGAGGCGATTGAGGCGTTTCGCGGCACGCGATTTTAAGCCAAAGCTTGCCAACGGCTTCGGACGTTGGCGTTGCATTGCGGACTTGGCGTGTTCATTTGAACACTATGCTGACGCCCAAGCAACGTGCCGTGCTCGATTACGTGCAAAACCACTACCGGGCTGCCGGCGTCTTCCCGACCATCCGCGAGATTCAGGCCCATTTTGGTTTCGCTAGTCCGTTTGCGGTCACCCGGCACTTGCGGGCGCTGGAAGCCAAGGGCGCGCTGCAACGCCAGCGCGGCAAGGCCCGCGCCTTCCTCATGCCGGGCCGCCCGGTGGCCTCGCCTACGCTGCATGAGATTCCGCTCTACGGCACCATTCCGGCCGGCTTGCCCACGGCCAGCGAGCAGGAGCCCGATGTCATGATCACCGTCGACGCTGTCACCCTCGGCCTGCCGTCCCACGCGCCGGTCTTTGCCCTGCGCGTGCGGGGCGATTCGATGATCGATGCCCACATCCTCGACGGTGACATCGTCTTTCTGACCCGTGGAGAGCCGCGTTCCGGCCAGATTGTCGCCGCCTTGATCGACGGCGAGTCCACTCTGAAACGGTTCCTCGTCCAACGC